>CASFMG010000075.1 GCA_949295755.1 uncultured Christensenella sp. | reverse complement strand
TAACCTTTAATTACAATATTATCGCCTGAATATGTGTCCACTGATGTCAAGTTTGTAAGCCCACTTGGATTATATACAAAACTATCGCCAGAATATTTTTTATCTTTGCTAAAATTGATATTTTTGATTTCTTTTGGTGTTATTGTAAATGTTAAATTATTTATTTCTGCATTGCAATTATATATCTCAAATGCAACATTATATGTTCCAATATTTTTAGCTTCGCCTTCAGTGATAGTTATTTTCCCGAGTGAATCATCACTTGATGTAATTGATTGCACTTGTCCGTTTGCATCAACAAACTGCAATTCAATTTGCGATGAGATGTCGTAACCTGTGTACACAAAACTATCTGTTTTTAAATTTACCAAAGTTACATCAAATTCAACAATTTTAACACTTCCAGAATATCCTGTTAAATTATAGTTTGTATTTAATATATCAATTCCATTAACAATAATTCCAAGATTTTCAAAAATTATATGATTATCACTAACATTATAAACGCCAACATCTAAACCTAACTCATACATTTTGAATGTTCCGTTTACAGATTGCCCTTCAACTATACCAACAAAATCTTCTACCCCTAATTCTTGTTTATGGTCGCTTGTTGGATTGTAAATTACTTGCTTGTTAATTTGAACCGATAAATCTTTCTTTTTGATAGAAAAATTTATGTTGTTGTTTAAATAGTCTTTTACAACAAAAACAAAATTGTTAGAACCTGAAGATATAGTTGCAACATAATCTCCAGCATCAACTGGTATGTTGTTTGTATTGTAAGTAAT
This sequence comes from uncultured Christensenella sp., assembly GCA_949295755.1. Classification (GTDB taxonomy): domain Bacteria; phylum Bacillota; class Clostridia; order Christensenellales; family UBA1242; genus UBA5893. The sequence continues at coordinate 6,119 of CASFMG010000075.1, read as the reverse complement.
TATAATTGCGTTATGTGCTTCTTCATCTATTTCACTTGGCACATTTTGAAGCAATAAATAACTAAATATATCTTGACTATTTCCATTATAAGTAAAATCTATTTCATCAACAACTATGTCAACATTTAAAGCACCTATTGTAATTTCACCACTGAATATAATTTCATAGTTGCTTGTTGTGTCTTGGTCTAAATTGTTTACAACTTTTAAACTGCTTATATTAAGATTGCCAATTTCAAAATTGTATGTTTTTGCATCTTTAAATTTTAATAAAATATATCCACTTAAATTTTGCCCACTTGCCAATGTTCCCGTTATATCTAATAAGGTACTATCAACTTGTTGATTTTGTCCATTGTAAACAAGGTTTGTTGAACTATTAACACTTAAAGTTATTTGTCTTTTTGTTATTTCTCCATATATAACATCAGTACTTAATTGATAATTTGAGCAATCACTACCACTTAGTTCAATAAGTACTTGATATTTGCCAATATCACTCATTGGAGTTAGTGTTTCATCAACATATACTGCGTTAATAAATGCAACTTGGTCGCCGTCAATTATATTGTCTGCACTAATTTCTCCTAAAAAGTCTGAATTTCCATCATATGTTTTATTGTTTGATGAAATACTTAAATTTAAAGTTCTCTTGTTTACATTAAATTCTATTATGGTAGTTTTGTCCTGTATTGTAATTGCAAACGAATATTTGCCTGCATTTATAACTTCATCGGTTGGTTGACCAATATCAGTAGCATAATACAACAAATTAGAAAATACTGAATTTGTTTCATCTTTTATAAATATATAAGTTGTGTCAGTTGGAATATATCTAACTTTTATTAAACCATTTGCGAGTTTATCTTGTTTATCATATTCAAAATTTGAAATTGGTCCTATGTCAAACTCTTCATACAAATTGATTATTTCAATATGTGCTGTCAAACTTACAAATTCATAGTTTGCCGACAAATCGTCGTTTGTTTGTCCATAAATAACTAAATTATCATTGTTTGAATCTACATATGGAGGAATGCTAAACACTGTTAAATATACTTCATTGGTTGTATTTGAAGCATCCTCGCCCAAAATATTATTAACAATGTATGATCCAAGAGCACTGTCATTTGTGGACAATGTTCCTTTTATGTTATGTCCTTTAACAAGTCCATTGTTATTTGTTGAAGATGGGTCAATTATATCTTTATTTTGTATATAATATGTTGCTTTGTTGCCATTATAATTAAAGTTTATTGTTTCTTCAATACTAATTGCAATTTGCCTTTTATTTATTGTAAACAATGTATCCCTTACAACATATTCATTAACAAGTTCTCCATTTTCATTTACAAGTATGTAATTTGGTGTTGTTCCACTAGAAACTGTATAAATTTTTATTTTATACATTCCTGCATTTATTGGATTATCAATGTAAGTTTGTGTTTGTGGCATTAAAGAGTATTGCGATTTTATTACACTAGAAATTTCACTACTTACAATTTCACCGTTTTCTTTATATACAGTATAAGTGAATTTTGGTAGTTGAACATCACCATTATATACTATATCATTATCACTAATTCCAACAACTATTTGCGCTTGCAAAATTTTGACTTCACTATTAACAATGCTGGAAATATCGTATGAATAGTTTGATGTGCTATCTTCATTAAACAAATCTAAAATTTTTAGTGAAAATGAAACAAATTCGGTATCTAGTTCATTTAGCACATAATTGCCTACATTTGTTTTGTGAAGATTTATAGTACCACTAATTTGCTCTCCCGTAACAAGTTCTATAACATTAAAGTAAATTATATCAATTTGCGTTGATTGTCCAGTATAATATGTTGTGTAAACTTCATCAATTATATTAAATTGAAGTGCTTTTTGAGTTATACTTCCGTTATAATTTGCGCTTGGAAGTTTATAAGAACTCAATAAATATTTATCTGCAAAACCATCGGCAACAATGCTTAGTGTTATTTTTTTGTTTGAACCAACATTTTTATCTTCATAAGTTCCACTAACGGCAACATTATCTCCTTCAATAATTCCGTTTACAACAATATTATTTTTGTTTACAATGTTTGTTCCATCGTATACTTTATCTGTATTTGTTAAAACAACTGATAAAGTAACTTGATTTATTAAATATTCAAACATTTTATTGGAATTAGCGATGTTATAGTTGTCTAAACTTATGTTAAATGAATAAAGTCCCGCATATTTTATGTCTTCGTATGAATCTATACTTACTGCACTTTCTTCAGTCCAAGGCAAAGTTCTTTGCATATTTGTAAATTGACCATCTAAACTATGTACTTTTGACGAAATTGTTAATATATATGCCTTACCATCAACAGTAAACCCTGTGTTTATGTTTGCAACAATTTCTTTAATTGTACCATCATAAATTGTTTCGGTTTCTTCAAAAGATATTGCATCAAGACCTATTGTCTTTTTCTCAATTACGATTTGTGACTTGTTACTATATGTAATGCTATAATTTTTTCTGTAATCTATGCCATTTTTGGTTATTGTTATTTCTTTGGTAACTTGCAAAATATCATAAATATAATAACTTCTTGCATTTTCGCCAATTGTTGTAAATGACCAAGAAATAGTATCTCCTTCGCCCAGAGTATAATCGTTTGCAAAAATGTTGTCTTGTGGATAAGTTGCACTAGAATAACAAGCATTTTGTCCAACAACATACTCAAAAGTTTTTGTTTCGTTAGAACCACTAAATTTAATTAAAAGTGGTCTTTTTGTAATATCAAAAAGAGTATCGTTTGTATTTAAAACTATGTCAAAATTATCGTTTTCAACTCCGTCTAAATAACATTCAAATTTATAACTCCCCACTTGAACTGCTTTTCCATTATCCAAAACCGTTCCTTGACTTAATGTTTCGTATCTAAATTTAAGTTGGCTTGTTGGCATAGTTACTGATGTTTGAATTGTGTATTCTATATTAACTTCTTTACCCGTATAAACATATTCTTTTTCGTTTGAAACTACAACATTTATTTGTGCTTTTGTTATTTGTAATTTGTTGTGTAGTTGTTCTTGACTTGTGCTTGAATTTATAAACTCCAACACATAGTTTTGTTCAATATCATATTCAACTGCATCTAAACTATTAAATACTCTTAAATTTATAGTTTTATCATAATCTTTTAAATTATAATAAGTACCAACATTTATTATGCTATTAAAAGATATATCTCCACTCAAAGTATCACTCGATGCTAAATCAATAGAAATATTTGAAGAATTTACAACAAATTTATTTGCATCATATACTTTTATTGAATTTACATTAACAGAAACTGCTTTTTTGGTTATAATACCCTTAACAATTGCAATGTCATCATTATTTAAAGTGTAATTATTATTATTATTGTTTTGAGTATTTAATCTTACAATAATGTCTTTGTAATCACTATCATTTTGTGACGCTAAAACTTTTTCAAATTCATAAACAAAATTTGGCAAATATTTAGATAAATATTCATCAGTTAAAATTGATTTATTTGTTAATTTATCAATAATATCAAAATTTAATTCTTGATTAATTGTTTTTGTGCCATCATATTCTTTTTCGTAAACATAATCACTTTCAAGATATTTAACATCAATAACTTTTTTATTTATAGTCAAAGTTGTTTGAATATTTGAAATTGAAATATTTGTATTTTTTTCAAATTCACAAGTTACAACATAGGTGTCTGCATTCAAAACACCTAAATTTGAGCCATCGTTTACTAAATTATATGTGAATGTGTTAAGTAAACCTGTGTAAGTAATTGATGTTATAGTTAAATACGAAGCCATTTCCCCTAATTTTGGGAATACACTATGGAATTGTCCATCAAAAGTAACACTGGTTTTACCTTCCCATTCCAAACTGTTTATTATTTTTAATGTAATTTCAAAATAACCTAAAATTGTTACATTGAAATTTGAAATTAAATCTCTTCTAATTTCTATAGAAATGTTTTTGCTAACTTGATTATAAATTCCAACATTTGCACTATTTGTTTTTATTGTATAATCAAAACTAATATTTTCACTTATATACGTGCCAGAATATTCTGCAACTTTTCCATCATATACTTTTGTTAAATTGCCACCAGAAATTGTTAAAGATACATCTTTTGGTAAAATTTGGCTATTTGGGTCAATGTTGTTTAGATTTAAGTTATAGTTTGATGTTTGTGCATCTGTACCCTTAACTGTATACGACCAAACATCTTTACTTAAATTTATTTTGCTATACGCATTCACTCCACTATATTGACCAACAACTGTTACAACTTCACCAAATGGAAAGTTTATATCATTTATAGTAGTTTGATTTGTTTTATCGTACTGTTTATCAATGGTTAAATAATTTTGGAAAATATCAACCTTTGTAATTTCAACTGTAAATGTATATGTTTTTTCCAAATATAATCTTGTATCAGTTTTGGATGTTGCTCTAATGGTTAAAATATAAACTGCACTATCTACAACATTTTTAAATGTTATCTTGTTTGTATCATTTGTTAGTGAAATTGAACCCTTTTTCCAAGTATACTTATAATTTAAACTATATGTATTTATGTTTGATATTTCGTACTTTAATTCATTTGTTTTAGCATTGTATTGTTTTGTTAAATTATCATCTTGATAAACTACGCCGTCCAAATATTTAGAAATTTCAAAATCTGCAAGTGTCCAATTCGCATAAAGAGTTTCATCTTGATACAACCACACAGTGCTATTTGTTATTTTTGTTCCGTTTGAAGTTGTCCAACCTTCAAAGTTATATCCTACTCTTTGAACTGTATCTATATTTGGCAAAATTGCACCATAATTTTGAATACTATAATCAATAGTTTTTTGCACAGCAAATTTTGTTTGATAAACAATATTTCCACTTAATTCTTTTGCATCTTCAACATTATAATCGAAAGTAATTGTTCTTAAAGTAGTAACATATACTTTTATAGTTATTGATGCTTCACTTGTGTCTATTAAATATTTTAATTGATTGTTTGTAACATATGTATCAATACTTACTTCACTATTGTTTATAGTTAGTTTGTTTATCCAATAATTTTGTGCTAAATCAATTTGTGCTCTTAAATATTGACCTTGCAATCCAGTTTTATTTGCTATAATTTTAACATTAAACGTTTCATTGCCTTGAATTTGCTCAAATATAGGACTTAAAACATCAAATGATACTAAATTTGCAACGCTCACATTTGAACCATCTTCACAAACACCTATAATGTTGAAAGAAATGGAATTTGCATCTTGTCCACTTATTATAAATTGTCCGTTTAAAACATAACTAAAATCATTTGTAAAATTTTGGTCTTTTGTTTGAACAGAAAAATCAAAAACATTTATTTTAAATTGTGCACTTTCATATGTATATGTTCCAACTTCATTTTTTGAAGTTTTTAAAATAGCACTTAAAGACATATTATTGTTTTGTAAAAACAACTTATCTAAACTATTAACAGAATAATATTTTTCTGCTATTAAAATTTCATCACTTGTGTCGCCAATTTGATAAATGGTTCCATCTACATCAAAATTTATTACATATGGTGTTATTTCGCCAAAAATTTCCGTGTAATAATAGTTTTCAATTATTGTGTTATCATTTAATGGTTTTAATGTGAACTGCATTTTGATATCATTGCCAACGTGAATACTTGAATATGTTGCAACAATTTCAATATTTTCGCCACTAACAAGATTTGTAAAGTATAAATAATTGTCTGGAACTTTATTTGTGTTGTCAAAAACTTTTGATATTTTTGAAATAAGTATAGAAGCGTTATCAATAAACTCTAGTTTACGCTTATCAACTCCAATTCTAAGTTCGTTTGAATTGTTTGTAACTTGTCCAATACAATATGATGATGTATTGTTATATGATTTACAAGTTGCAGTAACAACACAACGATAAATGCCACTATCTGCAAAATTTTTAACATTTATTATTTTACTTGTAGCATTTAAAATATCTTGCCATTGTCCATTTGAAGTTTGTTTTTGCCAAACATAAGAAAAAGTTAAAACCGAACTTTGTAAATCTTGCACATTTATTG
>CASFMG010000074.1 GCA_949295755.1 uncultured Christensenella sp. | reverse complement strand
CTTCCAGAGATACACTTGCTTCTGCGTTTTCAACCCCAACTCTTTTAGCAATATTGCTAACTGTTATTGGATTATCTCCAGAAATAATTTTAATTTGAACATTGTTTTGCTTAAACCATTCTATAGTTTCATAAGCATCTTCTCTAATATGATCTTCAATGGTTACAAGTGCAAGTGGTCTACTATCTGTTGGCAACTTTTCTTTTTCATCTAAATATTGATTAGAATGTGCCAAAAGCAAAACTCTTTTCCCTTTTGATGTGTGCTGATAAATTAAATTTTTTATTTTTTTAGAAAGTTTGCACTTTGTAAACTCTGGAGCACCCAAAACAAAAGTACCTAGTTTTTCAAAACTTGTTGCAGTGCATTTTCGTTTTGAAGAAAAATCTAAATTATATAATACTTTGTAATCATTTTTCTTTCCAAATTCAGTGAGCATCGCATTTGATGTTGAATTATTTGTTTGTTGTGCATATAAAACATTTGAAATGATATCTGCATTATTTATATCTTCAATTCGATCCAAGTCAATTAGTTCACTAACTTGCATTGTGCCGTCGGTAATTGTTCCTGTTTTATCCAAGCACAATACATTTGACCTTGCCAACATCTCTATCGAATATAAATCTTTTACAAGTGTTCGTCTTTTACTTAATTTAATAACGCCAACAGCCAGTGCAACTGTTACCAATAAAAACATTCCAGCGGGGACCATTCCAATAAGTGCACCACAAGTTTTTGTTACTGCGTATTGCCAACTATTATTATAAGAAAAGAAATTGTTTACAAACATCAAAACTCCAACTGGTATAATTGCAATGCCGATATATTTGATGATTGCATTTAAGTCTTTGTTTAAACTTGAATTCGGACTTTTGAATTTTTTTGCTTGAGTTGCTATCGATTGAATGTAATTGTCTTTACCAATTTTATCTACTCTTGCATAGCATGCACCACTAATTATAAAACTTCCCGATAAAAGAGTGTCTCCTTCTTGTTTTTTTACTGCATCGCTTTCACCTGTTAATAAACTTTCATTAACTTCTAGTTTTCCATCTAAAACAACACAATCTGCAGGTATTGAATTACCTATTTGTAAACAAATAACATCATCTAAAACAATTCTCTCCGATTGTATCTCTAATGTTTGACCATCTCTAATAACTTTTACTTTCGGCATTGTGACCAAACTCAATTTATCAACAATAACTTTTGCCTTACATTCCTGAATTATGGAAATCAATGTATTTAAAAAAATAACAACAATAAACAATAAATCTCCATAACTTTCTACAAGCATAAGCGCAGTAAAAATTAAAATCCAAATAAAATTAAAAAAAGTAAAAACATTTTCACAAACAATTCTAAAAAATGATTTTCCTGTTTTTTGTTTTACTTTGTTAAACAATTTATGTTCGGTTCTTTCTTTTACTTGCTCGGTTAAAAGACCTTCGTTTATCGAGGGATTATACCTAACAATATCAAATGATTTTCGTAGTTTCAATCTCGTTTTATCCTAGTTTATATATAGTATATATTAAATATTACATCATATTAAAAAGTATGTCAACAAACATAAAAATAATGCTTGTTAAATAATAATATCGGGCATTTGACTTATATCGCAAGAATATATAAAATATGAATAGTTTAAACGGAGGCAATATGCTTGAAATAAGAAATTTAACAAAAAATTATGGAACAAAAAAAGCAGTTGATAATTTATCATTAACAGTTAAAGACGGTGAACTATGTGCCTTTATAGGCAAAAACGGTGCTGGTAAGACAACCACAATAAAATGTATTTGTGGCATTATTGATTTTGACAATGGTGAAATTATTGTCAATGGCAAAAATATCAAAGATGAACCACTCGAAGCAAAGCAGTCTTTTGCCTATATTCCTGATAATCCCAGTATGTACGATTTTATGACAGCCATATCTTACTTAAATTTTGTTTGTGATATATACAAAGTTAATAAAAAAGATAGAAAAGATAGAATTGAAATGTATGCAAGTATGTTTGAAATTAAAGAAAATTTAGGCCAAGAAATTGCATCTTTTTCACACGGAATGAAACAAAAACTTGCAATTATATCTGCCCTTGTCCATAATCCAAAACTAATTATACTAGACGAACCTTTTGTTGGTCTCGACCCAACAAGCACACATAAACTTAAAAACATTATGAAAGATTTAACAAAAATCGGAGTTTCTATTTTCTTCTCAACGCACATTTTAGAAGTTGCTGAAAAACTTTGCGACCACGTTATAATTCTAAATGAAGGAAAAATTGTTAGACAAGGCACAATGAAAGAAGTTTTAGGTGATGAAAGTCTTGAAAATATCTTTTTGGAGCTTGATTAAAATGAATAATCTTATTGCACTTATTAAACTGAATTTTTTATCAGCAATAAATCAGGCAAATAAAAAACAATCCAAGTTAAATAAATTTTTGATTGGTTTTGTATTGTTGTTTTTACTAGGATTTTCTTCTTTTTATGCTTATTCATTTATTAAGGTATTTAAAGAAAATAACGTATACAACTATGATTTTTTGATTGCCTTTTCCGTTTTAGCGTCTAATTTTTTTGTTATATTTTTGTTTTTTAGTTCTTGCTCAAACGTATTATATAAAAGCAAAGACAACGATACTTTGTTTAGTATGCCAATTAAAAAAAGTACTATAATACTTTCAAAACTTGTAAGTATTTTGCTATTAGGGTATATGTACCAATTTGTTTTTTTAGTTCCTTTCACTACTATTTATTACATTTATAATGGTTTTAATTTTGCTAGTTTTATATGTTTTTTATTTGGTTTTTTTGTTGAACCAATAGTTCCACTTTGCTTAAGTTGTTTAATTACTTGTTTTTTTAGTTTTATAACAAAAAAAATAAAATATAAGAATTTATTTTCAACTTTGGCATTATTTATATTTTTTGGTCTTTTTATGTATTTTTATATGCAAATAAATATATATGACTTAATTACAAATACCAGTTCGACAAACTTTATAAATTATCTTCCTTGGATAAATTGGTTATATGTTTCAATAACACAAAACAATTTTATGTTTTTACTATATAACATATTGCTTGCCGTATTATTAAGCGTGTTTATATACTTTTTTGTTTATGTAACATTTTTTAAGTTATGTACCGAACTCAATTCTTCTATTTCTTCAAAATCAAAAATATATTACAAAAACAAACCTGTTTTCGTTTCTCTTTTAAACAAAGAACGCAAAAAATATTTTTCAAGTCCAATGTATGTTTTTAACACTCTTTTTGCATATTTAATCCTTTTGGGTGCTTGTGTATATTTTGCTATTGATAAATCTTTAATAAATTCTTTTAATCAAATATTGCCTTTAAGTCCATTTACCTTGAGCATTGCTTTTATAACAATGTGCGTTTTTATGCTGTCGACTGCCAATATATCTGCCGTATCAATTTCTATAGAACGACAAAGTTTTAACTTATTAAAAGGTATGCCATTATCATTTAATAAAATTATTTGGAGCAAGATTATTTTTGCGTTTATAGTTGGTTTGCCATTTATTTTAGTTTCTTCGATAATCTTTGTAATAAGTTATAACATTTCTTTTTGGCTCTTTTTGATGATAATTGCTTGTTGTTTGTTTTACAATTTGTTTGTTTGTATGTTTGGAATGGTTATGAACATATGTTTTCCAAACCTAACAACACAAAATGATACAGTACTAGTTAAACAATCTCTTAGTTCCTTTTTGTCAATTTTAATTCCTCTTATTTTGGTTATTATTGCAACAACAATTTATTTTAAAATAAATTTTAATTTAATTTATTATTTTCTAATAATTCTTGCAATTTTGATATTTTTGTTTTTATTTTTATTATATTTTCTTGTTTTTGTCGCAAAGAAAAAGATACAAAGAATAAATTAAAAAAACAAAAAACACGAATTTTCGTGTTTCTTTATTTATTTTTTATTATTTATCAAGGTTATATAATCATTATATGCTTTATCCACTGTTTTGTCCCAAGTTATATATAGTTGATTAAAAGCATTTTGACAAACTTGTTTGTAGTGTTCTTCATTATTAAATATATCAATTATTTTTTGTGCATATTTTTCAACATTTTCTTCAGTTAAATATCCATTAACATCATTTATTATATTACAAGCATAAGGTAATTTTTTCAAAGCAAGAGTTGGCGTTTTTTGGCAAGCACTTTCGTATTTTACCAATCCGTCAGTGTCATATTTAGATGGAAACAACATTAAATTTGACCTTAAATATATTTTTGATAATAAAATTTTATCACTTATTTTTCCACAAAAAATAACATCATTACTCAACTCAAGTTTTTTTACTTTTGATTTTAATAGTCTTTCATCGGATCCAGAACCAACAAAAAGCATTTTAAACTTAAACCCTTTATCCTTTAAAACTTTTAAAGCATCAACGATAAACAAAATGTTTTTAAGTACAACAAGTCGTCCAACAAACAAAAAAACTTTTTCGTTTTCATCAATATTATATTTTTGATTTATTTCTTTTATTGCTTCTTCTTTGTTTTCAACCGGCAACATATCTGTTCCATTTAGTTGGACAGTGCAGGGTGCTGTAAGTCCATATTCTTCTATAAATAATTTTTTAATTTCTT
>CASFMG010000073.1 GCA_949295755.1 uncultured Christensenella sp. | reverse complement strand
TATTTGAGTTACTATTTCGTTGTTTTTTATCTCTTCTATTTCTCTATTAGAAAAACCACCTTCGCTTCCAATTATTATTGCTATGTTTTTATGGTTACTAAAATTTATATCAGTTATTTGCCTATTTGTTTCGTTGGCAAACAAAATTAAATCAAAATCTTTTAACATTTTTATTATATCATAAAATTTTATTGGTTCTTCAACAACAACAGGCAAACTTCTTCCACATTGTTTGCACGCTTCTTTTGAAATTTTGTTTAATCTTTCAATTTTGTTTATATTTTTTTTTGCTATTGTAAAATCACTTTCAAATGGAATTATTTTGCTTATTCCTAGTTCGGTCAATTTTTGTGTGATTAGTTCCAATTTGTCTAATTTTGGAAGTCCTTGAAAAAGAACTATGTTTTTTGTTGGGTTCTTTTTACACAAATTTTTTTCTAAAATTAAGCATTTTGCATATTTTTTTGTTATTTCTTGAATTTGACAAGTGTATTCAAATTCATCACCACAAAAACATATAACTTTTTCGTTTGTACTGCATCGCAAAACGGCAAGGTGGTCTAAATCCTCGCCGTTTATTATTATATTATTGTTTTGTAATGTTCCAAAAAACTTTTTCAAAATGTACCTTTTATTTTACTTCTTTGTTTGTATCCATATATTTTTTATATTTTGGATAACTATTTATTGAAATGCTATCTTGTATTGTTTTTATAGCATCTTTCGTCTTTTTGTCAAGTGATTTAGGCGATTCTGCTTTTAGTGTTACAAGCAAATCTCCCCTCGTTTCTCTGTGCAATATTTTTGCACCCTTTCCTTTTATTCGCATAACCGTTCCACTTTGGGTAAGTTCTTTTATTGTTAAATTAAACACACCTTCAAGTGTTGGAACCTCAATTTCTCCACCAAGTATCAAAGTTGTGAACGGAACATAAACATCAATGTATAAATCATTGCCCTTTCTCTCTAATAATTTATCGGTTAAAACATTTATTTTTATGTTTAAATCGCCGTTTATTCCTTGTTTTGTTGGCGAATTACCTTGACCATTCATTCTTAAAATTTGGTCGTTGTCTATTCCGGCTGGAACTTTAACTTGAACAGATTTTTGTACTCTTGTGTAACCTTTTCCATTACAATATGGACATCTTTCTTTGATTATTTTTCCCGTTCCACCACAAGTTTGACATTCGCCTTCTCGAATTGTTGTACCAAAAATGGTGTTTTGTTGATATCTTACTCTTCCTGCACCTTTACAATCTGGACAAGTTGAAAATTCTTTTCCATTTTTTGCACCTGTGCCTTGACAATATTCACATCTATCTATTTTATTTACAAGAATAGTTTTTGTTGTGCCTAAACACGCTTCTTTTAATGTTATTGTCATTGCAACATTGATATCTTCGCCACGATAGGTTTTTTGTCTTGTTCTTCCACCTCCAAATGCCGAAAATATATCGCCAAATATATCGCCAAAATCACCACTAAAATCAAAACCACCACCCATTCCACCTGAGCCAAAACCACTGAAAGATGGACCATCGGCAGAGCCAAATTGGTCATAATTGCTACGCTTTTTTTCATCTCCTAAAACTTCATATGCTTCGTTGATTTCTTTGAATTTCTCGGCAGCATCTGGATTGTCTTTGTTTAAGTCTGGGTGATATTTTTTTGCAAGTTTCCTATATGCAGATTTAATATCATCACTACTTGCATTTCTGTCGACACCTAAAATTTTGTAATAGTCTTTGTTTGCCATATTGCTCCTTTATTTCAACTATTAAATATTATAGTTTCTTTACTCACAAAATGCCCAAAAACAGAATTTTTTTCTATTTTTGGGCGTTTTTGTGTTTTTTATGCAAATATAATTAGTCTTTTTTATCTTCGTCAACAACTACTTCTGGGTCGCCGTCTGAACCATTTGAGCCGTTACCATTTGCTGTGTCGCCTTGTGGTTTTGCGTTTTGGTACATTTTTACAACAACTTCTTCTGATGCTTTTGCAAGTGTTTCGCCTGCGTTTTTAACTTCTTCAGCAGTTGTTAAATCTTTTGCTTTTTTGGCTTCTTCGATTGCTTCTTCAAGTTTTTTCTTGTCGTCTTCGCTAATTTTATCGCCAGAATCTTTTACAAGTTTTTCTAGTTGATAAATTTGATTGTCAAGATTATTTTTTGCATCAATTAAATCACGGCGTTTTTTGTCTTCTTCGGCATTTTGTTCTGCTTCTTTAATTGCTTTGTTGATTTCTTCTTCGCTTAAATTTGAAGATGCTGTGATTGTTATAGATTGTTCTTTGTTTGTTCCAAGGTCTTTTGCACTTACGTGAACAATTCCGTTTGCATCAATATCAAATGTAACTTCGATTTGTGGAACTCCTCTTGGTGCTGGTGGAATGTCGGTTAGTTGGAATCTTCCAAGTGTTTTGTTTTGTGCTGCAAACTCTCTTTCTCCTTGAAGAACGTGAATATCAACTCCCGGTTGATTGTCTGCTGCTGTTGAGAACACTTGTGATTTCTTTGTTGGGATTGTTGTGTTTCTTTCAATAAGTTTTGTAAATACTCCACCAAGTGTTTCAATACCAAGTGAAAGTGGTGTTACATCCAAAAGAAGAACATCTTTTACTTCGCCTGCAAGAACACCGGCTTGAATTGCTGCACCAACTGCAACACATTCGTCTGGGTTAATACCTTTGAATGGTTCTTTCCCTGTGAAATTCTTTACAGCATCATATACTGCTGGGATACGAGTTGAACCACCAACCAAAATAACTTTGTCTATTTGACTTGTTGTGAGTTTTGCATCGCTTAATGCTTTTTTAACACATTCTATTGTTTTTTGAACATAATCTTGTGTGATTGAGTCAAATTGCGCTCTTGTCATATCATATTCAAGGTGTTTTGGACCTGTTGCATCGGCACTAATAAATGGCAAACTGATTGTTGTTTTTGGAGTCGCAGAAAGTTCAATTTTTGCTTTTTCTGCTGCTTCTTTCAATCTTTGCATTGCAAGTTTGTCTTGCGAAAGATCAATGTTGTTTGTCTTTTTGAATTCTTCAACTAAAACATCAATAATTCTATTATCAAAGTCATCTCCACCAAGTCTTGTATCTCCGTTTGTTGATAATACTTCAAATACACCATCGCCAATTTCTAGAATTGATACATCGAATGTACCACCACCAAGGTCATATACTAATATTTTTTGATTTTTGTTTTCGCCTTTATCAAGACCATATGCAAGCGATGCTGCTGTTGGTTCGTTTATAATTCTAAGCACTTCAAGTCCGGCAATTTTACCTGCGTCTTTTGTTGCTTGTCTTTGACTGTCATTAAAGTATGCTGGAACTGTGATTACTGCTTGTGTAATCTTTTCGCCCAAATAACTTTCTGCGTCTTGTTTAAGTTTTGAAAGTATCATTGCTGATATTTCTTGTGGTGTATAGTCCTTTCCGTTTAATTTAACTTTTTGGTCTGTACCCATAAGTCTTTTGATTGATGTAATTGTGTTTTCGTGGTTTGCAACTGCTTGACGCTTTGCAACTTTACCAACTAATTTTTCTCCTTCTTTTGTGTATGCAACAACTGATGGAGTTGTTCTATCTCCTTCTGCATTTGCAATAACTTCTGGTTTTCCACCTTCCATAACTGCAACACAACTGTTTGTTGTTCCTAAATCTATTCCTATAATTTTTGCCATAGTTTTATTTTTCCTCCTTTAATTTGTTAACTATAACTTGACTATATTTTATAACTTTGTCTCCTAACTTATATCCTGCCTGATATTCTTCAACTATAATGTTGTCAGGTTTGGTTTTATCTTCAACTATGCTTAATGCGTGGTGTAAATTAGGATCAAATTTTGCATTTTGCGTGTCTATCTTTTCAACACCAAGGGTTTTTAATGAGTTGTTTATTTCATTTTCAACCATTTCTATGCCCTTTTTATCTGTATCGTCTTTAATCATTTGTTTTGCTTTTTTAAAGACATCAAGGCAAGGAAGTATAACTTCTATTGCACTAATCATTCCATCTCGTTTTGCCTGCTTTATACTTTCGATTGACCTTTTTCGGTAATTGTCAAAATCTGCTTGAATTATTCGTGCCATATTTAGATATTCGTCTGCAAGATTAACTTTGTTGTCTTGACACTTACATTCTTCACTCTCACATTCATTATCTTTGTTTTTCTCATCGTGGCAATGACATTCTTTGTTTTCACACTTGCATTTTTCATCGTGTTCGTGCTTGCAATTACATTGCTCTTTGTTTTCTTCACAACACTTTTCTTTTTGTGTTGTTTCTTGTTTGTTTTGTTCTTGTTTCTTGTATGCCATCAAAATCTCCTTATTTTGTTTTATTCAGTTCATTCATAACAATCTTTAGTGCCTGTGCTATGTTTGCATAATCCATTCTGTCGGGTCCTAAAACTGCTATTGATGCAACTGGTGTTCCCTTTATTACAATAGGTGCAGTAATTAGTGCACAACCTTCCATTTTTTCGTGTTCGCCACCAATTTGAACCGTAATATTGTCGGTTGTAGTGCTTTCTACTGTGCTTGCAAGTTCTTCTTTGTTTTTTAAAAGTGTTAGAATTTTTTTGGTTTGTTTTACACTTTTTTGCTCGTTTTCGTTTAGAATGTTTACTGCACTTTCGCCACGAATGTCTATGTTCGTTTTTGAAATAAACTTTCGCATACTTTCAAGCAAACTATTTACAAGCGATTTAAAGTTTTGAACTTCGCCAAGCGATTTTGCAAGTGTGTCGCCTTCTAACATTTCACCAATTGTTTTCCCTGCAAACTTTCTCGTTAAAAATATTGATGCATCATCACACACTTTTTCACTTGCGTTTGTTTGCATAGAATTTTTAACAATTCCACTGTGCGTTCTAAACAAAACAAGTGCTTCATTGTCTATTAGTGGAATGATTTTAACTTCTTCAATTACAAGTTTATCATATCCATTTGCAATCATAACGGTTGGATAATTTGTTGTTTTGCTGATTAGTTCAGCAATTCCTGAAAGTATTTGAGTTAGCGAAGTTGTTTCACTATCCAACATACTTTGAACTTTTTTTAATTTATCTTCCGAAACTTCAAAATCTTCAAGAAGTGTTGAAACATAATACTTATAACCTTCTGGTGTTGGTATTCTTCCACCAGATGTGTGAAGTTGTTTTAAATATCCCATACTTTCAAGTGCATTGAGTTCGTTTCTAAGTGTTGCTGTGCTAACCTTTGGTATGTGTTTATCTTGAACACCACTGCTTGTTATTGGCGCAGCATCTTTGATGTAATCTTCAATTACACTGCAAAGTATAAAATGTTTGCGTTCACTAAGTTTCATATATCTCCTATTTTTGATTGCTAGCACTCTCTATTTAATTGTGCTAACACTAGTATATGCATAGTGTTACAAAAAGTCAACACTTTTATGCAAAAATTTTTAAATATTTTTGAAAAATTTTTTATATAAAGTTTAATATAATTTTACTTTTACAAAAAAACTTCTAAACAAGTTTCAAAACTCATTTAGAAGTAATTATTATTTTATGCATCGAACCAAGTTTTTCCTTTTGAGATGCTGACAATCAACGGCACTGGAAGGTTGGCAACATTTTCCATACAAGATTTTAATATTGTTTCAACCTTTTCTATTTCATTGCCTTTTGTGTCAACAATGAGTTCGTCGTGAATTTGTAATATTAGTTTACTTTCTAATTTTTGTTTTTTGAGTTCGTTGTTTACTTTTATCATTGCAAGTTTAATTATATCTGAAGCAGAGCCTTGAAGTGGCATATTCATCGCAACTCTTTCGCCAAACATAGCAAGATTTTTGTTGCCAGAGTACAGTTCGTTTATTTTTCTTATTCTTCCATACATTGTTTTTACATAGCCTGTTTGTTTGGCAAAATTTATATTATCTTGCATATATTTCTTCACATTCTTATATGTGCCAAAATATCTATCCATAAAAATTTTTGCTTGACTAGGTGGCACATTTATTTGAGTTGCCAAACCATAAACACTCATTCCGTAAATAATTCCAAAGTTTACTGCTTTTGCCATTGTTCTTTCACTAGACGAAACTTCGTTTAATGGTTTATCAAAAATTTGACTTGCAGTGCTTTTATGAATATCTTTTCCACTTTCGTATGCATTTATTAAATTTTCGTCTTTACTAAAAGATGCCAAAAGTCTTAACTCAATTTGATTGTAATCTGCCGAAACTAATTTTCCATCACTAAACCTTGATATAAATATTTTGCGTAAATTTTTACCTTCTTCTTCTCTAACTGGAATATTTTGCAAATTTGGTTCGCTTGATGAAAGCCTACCTGTCGCCGTCAATGTTTGATTAAATATTGTATGAATACAGTCTCCATTTTCATTTACCATTTTTGTGTAAGGTTCAATATAAGAACTATTTAATTTTTGTATTTTTCTATATCTTATCAATAGTGGAATAATTTCGTGTTTATCTTGAAGTGATGTTAATACATCAATTCCTGTTGAATGTTTTTTATTATTTTTATCATTTAACCCCAACACATCATACAAAACATTTGCAACTTGTTTTGGCGATTTTATATTAAAAGTAACACCACTAATTGAATATATCTCGTTTTCTAAATCAATTAACTCTTGTTGATATTTTTGTGCTAAATTATTTAATTCTTCTTTGTCTATTTTAAATCCGTTTTGTTCCATTTCAAAAAGAACATAAGTAAGTGGCATTTCAATATTGTTATAAACAAAGTTTAATCCATATTCTTGCATTGATTTTAAAAGGTTTTGTTTTTCAAAATAATATTCTTTAACTTCTATATCTTTTCCAACTCTTTCGCCTGCGTGAACAAGATACATTGCTATTGAAACATCAAACACATCGCCTTTTAAATTTTTGTATATTTTATCATTGTAAAGGTGAGATTTTAAATCATATACTATTTTATCTATTTTGTCATCGCTTAAAACTGGCAAAAGGGCATTTATTACTTCGTCTTTTGTTATGTTTACCATATCAAAAAGATTTGTTTGTTCTGGAACATAAAATAAATATTCTTGATTTAAGCAAAATTCTATTTTGTCCAAAAAGTTAAATGATAAAAATTCTATTTTTTGTTGTTTTAAAATTTCGTTTAATTGATTTATATCTTTTAACGCTATATTTTCTACTTTTTTTAATTTTTGCAGACTAAGTGAAATTCCATTTTCGTTTATAAAAAGTTCGGTTCGTTTAAGCAGTGTTCTAAATTGATAGCATTCAAAAATTTCTTTGACATCTTTATTGAAAGGAAAGTCGTATCTAAACTCATTGATACTAAATTTTAAATTACAATCGGTTTTAATTGTTGCAAGTTTATATGAGAGATATGCCATTTCTTTACCGTTTACAAGTTTCTCGTTTGTTTTACCTTTTATGTTGTCTATATTTTTATAAACATTGTCCAATGTTTGATATTGAGTTATTAAACTAAGTGCTGTTTTTTCGCCAACACCACTAACTCCCGGAATATTGTCTGAACTATCGCCCATAAGTGATTTCATATCAATAACTTGACTTGGACTATATCCAAAAAGTTCTTGCATATTATTTTTGTCTACTTTAACAACTTCACTTATACCCTTTTTTGTTAACCATACTTGTGTGCTATTATCAATTAGTTGCAAAACATCTTTATCGCCCGACAAAATAATATTTTCAACTCCTGAATTTTTGCTTATTGTTCCAATAATATCATCGGCTTCTATTCCGTCTTTTTCATAAATTTTTATGTTCATTTTAGTAAGCAAATCTTTAAGTATTGGCATTTGACATCTTAGTTCATCAGGCATTTGTTTTCGTGTACCTTTATAATCTTTATACATATCTGTTCTAAATGTATGTCTGCTATGGTCAAACGCAACGCATATATAATCAGGTTTTTCTTCTGTTATAAATTTCACTAAGATATTTACAAATCCATAAACTGCATTTGAATATTCGCCTTTACTGTTACTTAAAAGTGGCAAAGCATAAAACGCCCTATTTACTAAACTATTTCCATCTATAATCAATAATTTTTCCATATCCATAGTATACACAAAAAGTAATATATTCTACAATTATTTATAAAAAAAAAGTTGTGTAAACAACTTTTTTTAATATTCAACTGTGTCAGATGTTTTTAATTTAACATTACCATCACGAATACTCTCTAATTTTTCACGTAAATTTTTACATCTTGGACTATCATCTCCATCCAAAGCGAGTTTACAATCTTCTTGTTTTTTTACTACATTTTTCATAACTAAATAAATTACACTTTCAAATTTATCACGCAAATTTTTATCTTTTAATTCTTCTACTGCATTGCCAACAAATGGATCAGTTCCTTTACCAATTACTTTGCCACTTTTATCAACCACATATTTAATACCACTTGATGTAGTGGTTACTGCTACAGTTTTAGTTCCTTCTTCATCTAATTTTCTCAGTGTAAAACCTAAAACTCTGTTTCCTTTATCATCAATAAACTTTTCAATTGTAAGCTGATTGTTGTTTAGTGTATTAACATTTACTTTATCATCAATTCCATTTAACAACTCAACCGCAGCTGATGTCAGCATTTTTAAGTCCCTATTTAAATAAGTTTCTTCTTTTTTTGTAATTGTTGTTTCAATTTGAATTTTTTTCTCTCTATATTCAATCAAAGTAAAAGAAAAAAGAAACTTATTAAGAATTTGTTGCAAATTTTCTTCTAATTGTTTGTCATCGACATTTTCATTTATGTTTTCAAGTTCAGACAAATAAATTTTTTTAACAGTATCTTGCATATCATTTTTCCATGCTTCTATTAAATTATCAGTGCATTGTTCAAAAACATTATTTTGTCCCAAAGCAGGAACTTCATTAGAATCTAATTGTTTTAAAATTCTTTTGTTATCCATTTTTTTGAAATTTTCATTATAAGTATTGTACATAATCAAAACTGTGCTAGCCATTGCTTTTATTCTTTTATCTTTTGAATTTTCCCATTCATCTAATATTCCCATAAATTTAGAGTACTCCTTTTCAATTATTCAACTAAATAATATAATAATTATTAAATTTTGTCAATATTGTAATTTGAATTTTATTTTTTATAGTTTTATTGTTGTTGATAACAATTTAACAACAGCCTCTGTTCCTTGTGTGCCGTTAAACAAACTTTGCAACCATTGTGGTGCCATTGTTGCGACAACAAAAACAACAATTGCAAGAACAATTAAAATAATTACAAAAAATTTTATAATTTTTCCAGCAAGGCCACCAAATGCAAACATACAAAGAAGTGTCATTGCTCCATAATCTACTGCATAATCCACATATGGTTGAACATTTTCTGGAATTGAAAATAATGTGTTATCGCACGCTTCATTGACTTTTAAAAGGGCAAGTCCTAAAACAAAAGCAGTTGTAATTAGTGTTAAAACAAAAAAATATAACTTTTTCATTTTTATCTCCTCTGTTATATGTTATCACATATTTTATGTTTTGTCTATACTACATTTTATAAATTAAATCATATTTTATGGTGCTTTTGCTCTTTGCTCACTAATTGCAAGTTGGTTGAATGTTTAACTAATTGAATAATCTCTTTTACTACTCTTTCAAGTTCACTATCCTTGCTATAATCAGATTCAAAAGCATAATTTATTCTGTTTTGATTTATAAGAGTATTTAAATATTCTTTATTTTTATGTTCTTTATCATATACTCCAATGGCATATCCACCATTTTTCATAATTAGTCGCATACACGGAATATCTGTTACACTATCGCCTATATATATCATATTACTAAATGGCACAGGTCTATTTTCGTGTGGCATTTTATCATTTATGCTATCATCAACAACATTGAGTATTCCTTTATTTATTCTATAAATATATTGAGTTTTGTTTGTGTAATTTATTGCAAGTGCTGGCCAAATAGGATGATTGTTTTTATCGTATACAAAATAACCTGCATAAATCTCTTTAAAATATTTTGCAATTTTTGTTCCTTCAATCATCTCTTTAAGTCCTGATGAAACAACATAATGTTCTACATCAACACCTATACTTTTTCCAAATTTATTTATCCTATTAAACCAAGTTTCAACGCCGTTATAAAGTTCTATATTTTTCCCACATTCAACTAAAAAATCTTTTGTAAATTCAATGCCTTTTTGTTTATACGCTTCAATCATTAAATACATATATCCCAAAATTCTATCAGTCTTATGTTCTCTACAAAAATCATTGCACTCTCGCCAAAAATCTTCATCTCTCACTCCTAGTTTTTCCATATAACCATACGATTGCATATCTTTTGGCGACAATGTTTTGTCAAAATCATAAATTAGTGCAACTTTTGGATTTGTCTTTTTCATATCACTCCTTTTTTGTGCATAATTATTCAGAAAATCTCATAATTATAAATATTTATTTAATTATCTAAAAGCAAAACAAAAGTTATATTTATAGTTTATAAGTACCATTCATAACAGAAAATATTGTTTTTAAATCGTCATCATCGGCTGTTTTATTATTATGAAACTGCCCACATTTTTGACACTTATAAGTTATAACATAACCTTTTTTAGCAGATGGACAACAACTGTATGGAACTAACAATCCTTTACAATCGTTTTGTCTATCTCCTGGGTTTATATCTATATGTACACTGCATAAACATTTGTTGCAATGGTCTCGTGATGTGTAGCCTAATTTTTTTACTTTTGCACCACAATGAACACATACAAATTCTTCATCATTTTTTTGAAATTGTCTTTCCATAGTTGTAGTTTATCATATACATTGTGTTATTCAAAATTTTTTAATAATGTTTTCAAATTTTTGTTGACACGGTGTTTTGTGTGTGCTATCATATTTAAGCATTTTTAGTGCGGGTGTAGCTCAGTGGTAGAGCCCCAGCCTTCCAAGCTGGTTGCGAGGGTCCGATTCCCTTCACCCGCTCCATTCATATGGGTTTGTAGCTCAGTTGGATAGAGCAGTGCCCTTCTAAGGCAAAGGTCGGGAGTTCGAATCTCTTCAAGCCCACCAAAATAAGCACCAAATGGTGCTTTTTTTGTTGATTGAAGAGATTTTATGCCTTTGGCATTGTTGCACTTTTGTGCAACTCGAACTCCCCCGTTCGCCCGTGCAAAATCAAAAAATTTCTCTAGTTTATTATTCCACCTTTTATCTTTTGATTTCTTCGGCGGGGCTTTTGCCTCGCAACGCCCGTTGTTCGCTAAAAACTTGCCACTG
>CASFMG010000072.1 GCA_949295755.1 uncultured Christensenella sp. | reverse complement strand
CGATAAAAAAACAACAAGAGAACTAATTATCAAAATAAAAACAATTTATCCAAATTTTGCAATTAGGTCAACTTTTATAGTTGGATTTCCGGGTGAAACAAAAAAACAGTTTAACAAACTTTTAGATTTTATTAAAACTGCAAAACTACAAAATGTTGGGTTTTTTCCATTTTACAAAGAAGAAAAAACTAAGGCTTATTATATGAAAAAACAAATACCAAATTTTGTAAAGAAAAAACGCCTTAAAAAAATTGAAAAAGTCCAACAAGAAATTGCTGATAGTTTAAACACCGGCAGAATAAATCAAGTGGTTAAAGTTTTGATTGATAAATTTGATGAAAATACAGGATACTTTATTGGTAGAGATGAATATAACTCTCCAAATGTTGACTTTTTTATTGAAATAAATGATAATAATAATGTTGAGTGTGGTAAATTTTATAATGTAAAAATTACCGACTATACAAATAGAATATTTAAAGGGGAAGTAGTATGAATTTACCAAACAAATTAAGTATTTTAAGAATATGTTTTATTCCGTTTGTTATGTTTTTTTATATGCAAAACTTTTGGCAATGGGGAAAAATAGTTGCAGTTGTATTATTTGTTCTTGCAGTTTTAACAGACACATTAGATGGTTATATAGCAAGAAAGTATAATATGGTTACAGACCTTGGAAAATTGCTTGACACAAATGCAGACAAAATACTTGTATTATCAGCACTGCTTTTAATTATATGCGACAATACTTTGCCAAGTCCTTATGGTGTTATTGTTGCAACAATAATTATTGGTAGAGATATGGTAATTAGTGCATTTAGACAAATTGCTGCAACAAAAAATTTTGTTATGGCAGCAGATAAACTTGGCAAAATTAAAGCCATTTTTACAGATATATCAATGATTATGTTTATGCTGTTAGCATACTTTTATCAAATAGAATTAAATGCATCATTTACAAATGTTTTTGCCATTTGTTGCTATGTAATGATTGCTATAAGTGTTGTGCTCACAATTTGGTCAATGTTAAACTATATGATTAAAAATAGGAAGGTATTAAAACAAGGCTAAAATGGTTAGTATTTATACTGTTTCAGATAAAGCTCTTATGGGAAAACAAATAAATATTTTGTCTTCTTATATTGCAGAATGTTTTTTTAAAAATAACATAAAAATTTCAAAGCAATGCACCTTATCGAGTGTTGCTGATTTTGAAAGTGCAATAAATTGTGATGAAGATGAAAAAATTTATTTGTTTTTAGTTGATAAAGCAAATTTAAAATTAAATGATTACATTTGCGCAAAAACTAATTCTGTTATGATTGATAATCCATATTTAAAAAATGCAATATACGATTATTATAGAAAACTAGGACAACCTGTTGAAAAAGAAAGTGAAAACGAGTGGAAAGTTTCTTCACTGGCAAGAGCAATAATCAACAATAGTGGGTTAACGCAAGGTTATTTATTGCATTATAACAATACAATTTATTGTGTTTTACCAAATGCATATGAAGAAGCAAGACAAATGTTTGATGATGTTGTTTTGGAGTTTATAACTTCAAACCAAAAGAAAAAATATAAAAGTTATACTTTTAAAACATTTGGCTTAACCGAAAATGTTATATCAAAAGTAATATTTGAAGAAATAAAAAACAAAGAAAAAGTAACGGTAAATTTGTTTTCAAAACCACTAGAAGTTGACATTGTTATTAAATCACTATCAGATAATGATGAACTTGACAATATTGCACAAAAAATTTTAATAAAACTAGACAAATATATTTATTCTGTTGAAGACATACCAATTGAGAAGGTCGTTTATAAACTTTTAAAACTAAATGACATTAAGGTTGGTTTTGTTGAAGATATAACAGGTGGTGAGTTGTGTAGTAGACTAGCAAAACAATCAAAAGATTCAAAAAATTATATAGATAATAGTTTGATTGTGTTAAACAAACAGGCAAAAATTAAATATTTAAATTTTTTGGAAAAAGATTT
>CASFMG010000071.1 GCA_949295755.1 uncultured Christensenella sp. | reverse complement strand
TTTAAAATTAAATTTTTTATTTAATTTCTCTATTATCTTCATTTATATTCCCACAATTGCTATATGAATTATATCGACGACAATAACAAATAACAACAATATCAACAGTCCATAAAAATGAATGTAATTCTCTACTTTTCTACTAACAACAGGTTTTCCAAATATCCATTCAAGTAATGTAAACAAAGCGTGCGAACCATCAAGTGCCGGAATTGGTAAAAAATTAAACACTGCAAGATTTGCAGCCAAAAGTGGCAACAAAATCATAAAATTCATCAATCCACTTTGTGTAATTGTTGTAATCATTCCTATAGTAGAAATAGGACCACCAAGTTGACTAAACGCAATTTGTCCTGTTATTATTTGCCAAAAGCCTTTTAAAACTACCCACGCAAATCCAATAGAAATTTCAAAACTTCTACCCAGTGCTTCAAAAAAACTATGTCTGTAAGGTTGCATAGAGTATAAATTTGTATATTCTTCTATACCTTCTTTTTCACTATAAACTCGGTATTGAACAACAATATCTTTTTCTTGATTACCACTTTTTATTGTTATTGTAAAATCTGTGTTAGGTTCAATTTTTGATAAATGTTCCGACAATGTTCCAGTT
Organism: uncultured Christensenella sp.; assembly: GCA_949295755.1. Lineage (GTDB taxonomy): Bacteria > Bacillota > Clostridia > Christensenellales > UBA1242 > UBA5893. The sequence goes on along the minus strand of CASFMG010000071.1, from coordinate 3,357 downwards.
AAAATGCTAACTCTTTTATTCTCAACTTTTACTATAACATCATCTTGTTTTAGTTCTGTGCTATAAATCAAAATTGTTCTATCTGATAAACTTTGTATTTCTCCAGCAGTAAGAAGTTTTGCTTGTGGTATATCATAACCATACGATATTAGCAAAATAAAAGAAAAAATAATTGCACTTAAAAAATTGAAAAATACACCTGCTCCATATACAAGCAATCTTTTCCACGCTTTTTGGTTATTAAATGCATCTTTATTATAATGTTTTTTTGTTTTTATTAAATCAACATCATTTGTTGTTATTTCGTTAATTTCTTTTATTATTTCAGTTGTTTCTTTTTTGTCAACATCTAAGTTTTGAGATTTTATTTTTGTGTCTTGTTTTTCTTTTGAATTATCGGCTTTAGTATCTTCTTCATCATCGTCTCCCTCACCTTCAAATGCACAATATCCACCTAACGGAAAAATACGAAGCGATATTTTTTCGCCTCTTTTATTTATCTTAGAAAAAATTGCCTTGCCAAAACCAATAGAAAATTCATTGATTTTAAAACCAAGCATTCTTCCAACAACATAATGTCCGAATTCGTGAATTAAAACCATTAAAAGCAATATACATATTGCTAAAAATACATATAATACTGTACTAAAAAAACCAGCACATAAAAAACTCATCATCACTCCTTACAATAATAAAATTAAAAATACAAAAATGACTGGTGCACAAAATATATGACTGTCCATTCTATCTAATATACCACCGTGTCCTGGCAAAATATCGCCAGCATCTTTAACGTTTGCTTTTCTTTTTAAATAACTTTCAAATAAATCTCCACAAATGCAAATAATTGATGCTACAAAACCTAATATGATAAATTGCCAAAACGCAAATCCAACATTTGCAAATGCTTCATTATATTCAGGAATTGAATTAAATATTAAAAATATAGCAAGTGAACCAACAATTCCCCAAATAATTCCACCAATCGCACCAGATATAGTTTTATTAGGACTAATCTTTGGACAAAGTTTTGCTCCCTTAAATAGCATACCCGTTAAATAAGCAAAAGTATCAGAAAATATAGGAATAGTAAAAGTTAATATTAGAGCAAATATAGAAACATATGCTAAATACTCAACAGGAACATTAAACAAATATCCCATATTTTGTATATTATTTATTGCCACAAAAAACAACATTAAAAGTGAAGGATAAAAATATGCAAACATTGTGTGAATAGTTTTATACATTGAAAATCTTTCAACTTTAAGTTTTAAATTTCTAGTTTCTATTTCATTTTTAGTTCTTTTGTTTAACAATATACCAATCATTGCTAAAACACCAAAGAATGCTACAATTAAAGCCAATTCAATTAAAATAATCATATACCATTTCATTGAAGTATTTATTCCGAGAATAAATAGTCCATATGCGAAAAATGGATAACACATTGCAAAATATTTATTATTATATAAATTCATTTTTGCAAGCAAATTTGTCATTTCATACGTAGCAATAAAACTAAGTAGTAATATAAAAACATCAAAAATGTAAGTAGTTAATTGTCTTGCAAGCAACACTAAAATAATTGTCGCAATAATTATTGCTCCTGTAATTGTTCGTTGTTTCATTTGTTTTTCTCCTGTTTAATTTTACCAAATCTCCTATCCCGAGATTGATAATTTTTAATTGCTTTTATTAAATGTTTTTTGTTAAAATCTGGCCAATATGTTTTTGTAAAATATAGTTCGCTATATGCTGATTGAAATAGCAAAAAATTGCTTAATCTCTGTTCACCACTCGTTCTAATTATTAAATCAGGATCTTTTAGTGAAGATGTATATAGTTCATTTATAAAATCTTGTTGTGAAATATTTTTTTTACCTTTTTCAATTAAATTATTGCACGCTCTAATAATTTCAGCACGAGAACCATAATTTAAACCAATATTAACCACAAACTCTGTGTTGTGCTTTGTTTTATCTGTAACATCGTTTAAAAGTTTATAGAGTTTTTGGGGCAATTTTGAAATATCTCCCATTGTTGTTATTTTAACATTGTCACGAATAAATCTATCATAATTTTCTTCAAGATGTTTTAATACTAAATCAAAAATGCCATCAACTTCTTCTTTATCCCGTTGCCAATTTTCCGTTGAAAAAGCAAAAAATGATAATTCTTTTATTCCTAATTCTTTAGCGGCAGTTGTTACCCTTTTTAATGCATCGACACCAGCCTTATGTCCTGCAAGTCTAGGAAGAAATCTTTTTTTTGCCCATCTGCCATTACCGTCCATTATTATGCCAACGTGATATGGAATTTTATTTTTGTCTATTTTAAACATACACTAGTCCTTTAAATTGAATATAAAACTTCCAACAGTTAGCACTATTGTTTTATCTTGTAGTTGAACGGCATTAGTTACCAAAATGGTATCTCCACAAACATTATGATTGTTGCTCACAATCTTAAAACTAATACCTTTGTTATTTAATTCAAGTTTCGCATCTTCAATATTTAGTCCAATTAGATGCTCCATTAGATTTCCATTACCTCTTTTTCTTTATCTAAACTTTCCTTATCGCAAAGAGATATATACTTATCTTGTAATTTTTGAACTTCGTTTTCCAAAGTTGCTAATTCGTCTTCACTTAACTCATTGTCTTTTTTCATTTGCTTATATAAATCCAAGCAATCTCTTCTTGCATTGCGCATTGCAACTTTTGTTTCTTCACACAATTTTTTGACTTGTTTTACTATTTCTTTTCTTCTTTCTTCTGTAAGTGCAGGAAAAACAAGTCTTATAACTTTACCATCATCGCTAGGTGTAACACCAATATCTGACGCCAAAATCGCTTTTGATATTTCTTTAACTTGACTTTGGTCCCAAACACTAATCATAATCATTCGTGCTTCTGGAACTGAAATATTTGCCATTTGATTTATTGGTGTTGGCACTCCATAATATTCTACGAAAACTTTATCCAAAATATGTGGATTTGCTCTACCAGCACGAATAACTTGATACTCACCTATTAGATGGTCAAGTGCTTTTTTTAAATCTTGTTCATAACTATCTTTTACTTCTTTTACCATTTCGCTATCTTGCATAAATTCTCCTTATCATACAATGTTTATATGTTACTATATATTGCAAATTATTGCAAATGTTTTAAAATAAAATAGTTTTTTTATAATAAAAATCCACCAGCTTGGTGAAGTGAACCCAATTTTTGCTCCGCAAAAATAAAAACCACTTTAATAAAAGTGCCTCCTATGATACAATTATCATAGGAGGTATTTTTATGGCTAGTAAAGGACAAAAATTAAATTCTTACTCACCAGAACTAAAACAAG
>CASFMG010000070.1 GCA_949295755.1 uncultured Christensenella sp. | reverse complement strand
TTGTTACTTTTTTGTATTCAAAGCGTTTCTTCCGCTTATCCTGTATATCGTCAAAGCAAAATCTGACTCGCTCGAAAACACAAAAGTTTTTGTATTTTTTCGCTCTAACGATTTGCTTTTCCTCTTTCCCCAAAATTCTTGCAAGCAAGTATTTTCGGGAGCCCTGCGACTCATACAAAAATCACATTTCATACTCTTTTTGTTTTCTATATTTTTCCAATTTGTTATAAAATTGCTTGAAATTTTCCATTTCATAAATCTCTTGATTATGATAGTATTCAAGACAATCAAAAAGATATTGCCATTGCCTTTTCCTTTGGCGTTTTTTATAATATCTATCTCGTTTTGTATAAGTTGTTATACTTTCAATCTTATCTCTAATATGACCAATTTCTAATGCTGTTTGAATTGTCTTGTTACCTAATCTTCGCATAATGTCCTGCTTGTAAATTTCAACATTATATTCATCTGGAATATGCTTGTAATTTTCTTTTTGCCATTTGTCTAATTTGTAAAGTTCATATAAAAAACTAGAAAAACTTTTTTGCAAATTCTTGTTGCTTGTAATTAAATTTCTAGTTATGTTATCAACATAAGATTTTACACTTTCCATATTCTCACTATCATAACTAGTGCGACCAGACTTAGGCATCATGTCATACAAATTTAAAAGTTGTTTTTTAAGTCCTTTTTTTAAAGTTACAGCATCTAAAAACATTTCATATTTATCCGTTAAATCTTTTCTTGTTTTTACTATTTCAGCTGTTTTGTTTGTTAATGCTTTTTCAAAAATTGCTTTGCTTGTTATCAAAACATTTTTAGGTATTTTACCAGAGTGAAAAACAAGTTCGTTATTGTTTTTATAAAACTTTGGTTCTTTCTCGAAAAATGATATATGGATATGTTTATTTTCTGTGTTCTCGTGAAGCCCTGCATACCAAATGATATTGTCTTTATTCAGTCCTGCACGAGTGAAAAATTTAGGTAGTTCTTTTTTGATAAAGTTATATGCTTGCTCATAATCTCTACAATACATTTCACCGAATTCTTCTCGAAATGAAATTACCATATCCCAAATACAACTTTGAGTATTTCTTAACTGTTCTCTTAACTCTCTTTTTTTCTCATCTGTCAAAAGTCCATCTTTACTAAACACTCCACAAGATTTTTCGTTATTGCCAACATACTTTGTATAATCTGTTGGAGTATTGTCTATCGCACCAGTGTCAACATAACTCACATAGTTATAACTTGCTGTGCAACTCAAAAATTCTCGCTTTGCAATTTCCTTTTCTTGACTAGATTTGTATTTATCTTTTGGTTTGTAATACTTACACAATAAAACAATATTGTCTTTCATCTTTTCATCCTTTCATAAATAGCATTTAAGACATCTTCCATTTGGTCAAGTCGAGATAAAATTTCATCTTCTTTCATCTCCTTAAAAGCAACTTGTTTTAAACACGCGTTTAAAAACTCGTTAATTGACCCGTATTGGCTGTTTTCGTAAAGCTCTTGTAATTTATCTACTAAACGCTTTTCTCGCAATCTAAGCATGTTTTGGCACTTAATTTTGCTATCTCTCATAGTTCCTCCTTTTGTTTATTTGATTTTCTTAAAGTTTTAAGTTTGATTTTACATTTCACACCTCCTTTTAAAGTGATTTTACAATTCTCGTGGGGACAGCATTTGTCCCTGCGGGAAAAGTTTTTTTAGTTTTCAAATACATTTTAACAAAGCCGCATGTTCACCATTTGAACACACGGAAAAAGTTTTTTGACTTTTTCAAAATAATTTTAGCAGTGTCGCATTATCACCATTTGATAACGCGAGAAAATTTATATAAGAAAAAACACCATTGCAATTTGCAAAGATGTTTACTCCTTCTATATTATTAACTACATGTTTTTCTAAATCGTGGGGTCATTTTTAGCATTTTTCAAAAAGTTTCAGAAATATTTTTATCCCCTCATATATATAACCAACAAAAATGGTAAATCGTTAAGGCATTTGAAATAATTTTTAAAAAAAGTTTAAACATATTTCATTTATATCCTTTCACTTATATACAAATCGTAAGGCACTTTTAGATTAAAAAGTCCCTAAAATAAAGCAATTAAGACTTGTCCAAAAAAAATATTTTTTTAACCCTTATATTTACATGGACATGTTTTTAAAAATTATCAAAGACTTTACTTTTTCTTGATAAACTCATACGAAAAATTTACTACCTCTATATTATTAAGGACATGTTTTTTAAAAAGTATCGTGGGTTTTTACTGTTTTTAGCAAAAATTCTTAAAAATATTTTTGTCTCTCTATATTATTAAGGACACGTTTTTTCAAATTGTGGGGTTATTTTTGCTATTTTTATAAAAAATTTTTTAAAATTTATTTTACCTCCTCTATAATATTAACTACAACTTTTTTAAATCGTGTAGTATATTTGAACAATTTTTTCAAAAAAAGTTTAAATATTTTTGATTTATACTCCCTCACTTATATGCAAATCGTAATTCACTTTTAAGCCTAAAAGTCCATAAAATAAAGGAATTTCAACTTAAAAGTAAATTTCAATTTTTAATATCCCTCTATTATATATAAGGACATGTTTTTTTAATTTGTCAGGTAAAATTTGTGGTTTTATAAAAAATAGTTTCAAAAATTTTTTATCCCGCTATTATATAAGGGCATTTTTTAAAAAAAATTTAGGCAGTAATTGATTTTTTTAAGAAATCTATAAAGATATTTCAACACAAAAGAAAAAAGACATCAAGACTGATGTCTTTAAACTCTAAAATACAAAAGAAAACTTTTCTTTATTATTAATTTCTTTTGAAAGTATATACTTACACAAAAAGTAGTAATATATAAATTATTGTATTTAATATATAAAAAAACACCCACTATCTCAAATCTCGTAATTTAAAATTATTTGTTTAATAAGAAATGAGGTATTATTTTTGCAAGTGTATATTTTTCTTTTGTGGCTAAATACTTTCAATGTAAGGCTCAATGATTACAATTTTTAAGCCTTGCTGTTTTGCATATTCTATTGTCTTCTTTGTTCCACCGGGAAGCCCATTAAATAAGGCAATCATTTTAGATGAGTTATTGACCATATAATTATTTCTTTCAAGCATACATTCAGCACCATTATACTCTTCGTAAATACACCTTATATCATCTAATTGTTTTAAAAGATTCCTATATCTTTTCTTTTGTTCAGTATTCCATTTACAGTCTTGATTTTTGCAAGGTAAGGCACCAATTAACTTTATAAATTTATACTTTTCCTTTAATTGTAAAACTGTCTCAGCACAAATTGTATCAAAACCTAAAGCCATACCACACAAAAAAGTATCATATCCTTCATTTATTGATTTTTCAATTTCAAGATACAATTCTTTTTTCATTTTTAAACATCTTTCATCTTGCTCATTAAAACCCCAAGGTAATTTTTGACTACGATGTCCTGTAAAACAACAAACTTTATTATTATTTGAATATTTTCTATCTACAAAACTTGTTTTATGATTAAACATATCTAACTCCTTATGGTTATCCATAACCATAGTGATTATAACATATTTTATGGCTATCCACAACTATAATAAAAATTTTAACAATTGTAAAATATAGTTATATACAACCATAAGGAGCATATATATATGAAAAACAATGTCAATCGTGCAGTAGCTTTAAGAATAGTGGAATTATTAAAAGAAAAGAATATAACTCAATATAGACTTGCAATGAATAGTGGTGTTACTCATTCTACACTGAAAAATATAATTCATGAAACAGTAAAAGATAATTTATTATCAACTATTATTTTAATTGCAGGTGGATTTGATATGACTGTTAGCGAATTTCTTGATAGTTCTCTGTTTTTAGAAGAGAATTTAGATATAGATTAAATAAAAAATAGCAAATCCTAATTAGAACACAGTATAAAATTGGGTTTATATGACACTAGGGGAAGCATTTACAACCAGATTAACCGAATTATTACAAGAAAGAAATATATCTTTACATAAATTTCTTAAAGATAGTTGTATTGCTAGGTCAACCATTGTAAATATTATGAAAGGAAATACTAAATGTCCTACGTTAGCTATTATTTATCAAGTTGCTGATGGTTTTGGTATATCTCCATTAGAATTTTTAAATAATGAAGTTTTTAAAAGAGAAGATTTAGAGTATATGTAAACATTTAGATAGTTTTTAATAGTTTTAATCAGTTTTAATTAGTTAAAAAAGACTAAAAATAGTATATTTGCAACAAATTGCAACAGTAATTTCACGACATATTGTTGCAATTATTTTTAGATAATAAAAAAATGCTTTAATTAAAAGCACTTTAATATATAGGGTTTCCACCTAAATGGTCAGTATTCTTTACCTGATAAGGTGGGGGTCGGTGGTTCGAGTCCACTCATTCCAACCAAATTTGAGAGCAGTTGATAACTGCTTTTTTTATTCCTTTCCCCACCTTCTGTTGTGAAACAACAGGCAAAGTTTACTTTGCATCAGGGTGTTCCTGTTGCCGAGCGAAGCGAACGCCAACCACATATACACTTCCCTGATGGGTGGTTATAAGGTGGAGGTCGGTGTCGGCCCCTGCCTGTCGAAGTGGGGCTGGCAGGTTTGTGCTTTGCACTGCACCGAGTCCACTCAATCCAACCACTAAAACCCCGATAAATGAAGTGAACCCAATTTTTGCTCCGCAAAAATAAAAACCACTTTAATAAAAGTGCCTCCTATGATACAATTATCATAGGAGGTATTTTTATGGCTAGTAAAGGACAAAAATTAAATTCTTACTCACCAGAACTAAAACAAG
>CASFMG010000069.1 GCA_949295755.1 uncultured Christensenella sp. | reverse complement strand
TTAACAGCAGTTGCACTGATTACACTAGTTTTAGAAATTTGAACTGTATAACTAGAAACAGGAATAAAAGAACTATCAACCTTGTAATAAACAGTAAATATTACATCAGCAAAATTTTCAACAAGTTTCGTTTTGTCAAAAGTAAATTCTGAACTATTTAATTGTTTCTTTGGTTCAATTTCTTGTTCAGTGCATTCTTTTATATATTGAGATTTAACACCAATATAGATATTGTCTGCTTCAATTTGTGTAACTTCAATCCTATTTACAGAATTGAATATTGCACTGTCATTAAATGCAATTTTTGTTTCATCTTCACTTAAATAGATATATTCTCTATCTAAAAAGTCACTTTTGTTTGAATTTGGCTGTGGATAGTTTATCGAAAGAGTAAATGTTGGTTCTACCGAGAACATAAAGTACATTTCATAAATTGTGTATTGTGTTGCACCATTTATGTTTTTAATTACTGCTTTATAAGAAACATCGGTTTTTGATGCAACTTTTGGAACATTTATAACCAAATTGCCATCTTGTAAAGAAATATTATAATTTTCTTTACCTTGAATATTGGTTGAAACCATTATAAATTCTATATTTACATTGTTGTTTACATCATTTAGCCAAGTGAGAAAATCACCATTGCCAATATATTTATAAAGTTTATCAAAACTATAATTTTCGCCACTAACTTGATTGCCAGCCATAATACTACCAAAACTATATTGATTGTCTTGTGAGTTATTTTTATCTACTTTTTCTATTGTTGGCAAAACATTTATTGAATATTGTCCAGTATAAGTAAACAAATCTTCACCAGATTGCAAACCAAATACAATTTTAAATGTTACAGAAACCTTTGTATCGGTTAATCCCAAATGAATTTTTGATAAATCGTCTTGATTGATAAATACAAAAGATTCAAAACTATTTTCTTGTTCATTGACAATTTCAATAGATTCAATAGATGCAATAGTTGGATTTTCACCACCATTTACTTCTTTCGCAACAAATTCATCTAAAATATTTATTGTGGAACCCGAATAAACATCGGTTAAAGAAGTTTCAACTATAAAGTTTGAAAGAACTTCTAATCTTATAATTTTTATTGGACCGTATTTGGTATAAAACAAAAGTTGCGTTGTCCAATTCTCCGTTGAATCTTCGGTCAATATTTGTTTGTTGTCCAAATCAATAGAAATTTTTTCATTTTGATTTATTACAAAGAATTTTAGTTCATTGGTTATATCTTCTGTGATATTGTTTGCAAGTTTGGTAAGTTTATAAATACTAAGGTTATAAGGTATTGTGGCATTTATTGTTATATCTTCAATGTTAGGGTCATTAACACCATTTTTTAACTGTGTGAAAGATAAATTAGGAATTTCTCCAACACTAACATAGTACCAACCATTCACACCGCTTCTTGTTGAAATTTCAATTTTTAATCTTATTTTTTCAGCATTATTAGATTTTATAGTAATAATTCCATCATTTACTGTAGCATAATTTGAAATAGTTCCAGCATTTGTTTGCTTCCAACCATAATAGTAATAATACAAATCTTTGACAGTAAATGTTATTGATGATTGTTCAACGATTTCAAAAACTCCATCAATATCCCTTCCAATAGAAAATCTTTTACTATTTAATGGGCTCTTGTTTGGTACTGATTCACCCAGAATTTCATTCATATTTAAAATTGCTGTTTTTTGCTCATCAAAACTCAAATACTCCATTTCAAATGTTGGATTATTTGCAATTAAATCAGCGCCAATTACTTCTTCATCATTTTGTGATTCACTCTCAAGATATGGATAGTATGTTTTTACAACTAATTCTTTTTTTATTTTTATTAAATACGGAATAATAAGCGACTCCGATGATGATGCATCTAAATTAGCATATAAAACAACATAAACATCTTTTCCAACATATTCTGCAATTAAATTGCCATTTTCATATCTTGCATAAGTGTTTACATCACTTTCATCAAGATTTCTAACATAGTAATTTGCACCTTCAATTTTTCTAATACCAATAGCATCTAGTGGGAGTTGATTTTCGTCTGTTAATTCAAATGTGATATTTAATCCATTTTCGTTAGCGCCAGAATATTCAAAGAAATATGTCAAATAATTTTCTTTTAAAAATTCTACACTTAACGCATCTTTTAAATCATCAATATAAACAATATCTCCGTCAACTTTTCCATTTTCTCTATAAACTGTAAATGGCAAATCAAAAGGCAATATTATTATATTAAAAGTTAAACTACTACCATTTGAAAGGTTAACCTTTACATACAAAGAATTGTCTGTTCCAAGTATTCTATTGTTTGCACCTACAACTTGAAGTGTTTCACCATTGTAAACAAGATTATTGCTTTGCGGTATAAATTCAAATGTCAAGTCTTGTGAATTATCATAATTAAAATAATTTGTTTTAAGTTCGTCTAATGTTACAATTTGTCCATCTTTAAATGACAAAAAGTACTTTCCGCCATATTTAACCCAAGCAGTCGATTCATCGTTTATTTGAATATTTGGAGCAACCTTTAATGTTAATCTAGCAAAATTATAACCATTGTATGTTATTGAAACCATAACGCTATCGGTTGCAGATAAATTTGTTTTGCACTTCAAAACAAAATCATTGCCTTGTTTTTCAACAGTGTAATTGTCATCATCTGTTGTAATATTTATATAGTTATGATTTATGTCATAAACATTTTGATATTTGTCATCAGTTGCATTGGCAATTCTTGATATGTTTATTGGATATGATTTTCCTGTTTCATTTCCATAAATAACATAATCGCCATAAAAACCAGTGTCGCCGTTTTGACTGTTTAAATACAGAATTTGATTTTCATCTACTATTTCTGCTTTAATGTTTGGAAC
>CASFMG010000068.1 GCA_949295755.1 uncultured Christensenella sp. | reverse complement strand
TAACCAAATATAGTTACAAACCATAAAAATAACACACAACAACTTATAAAGACAAAAAGATAAATTTTTTTTATGTTAAATCCTTGTTGCAAAATTTATTTTTTTTGTTAAAATTATAACTTATTTTAAAAGTACTGATTTTACAATTACTATTTTTAAACTTATTATTGATTTTGTTTTTTAATGTGTTATACTTAAATAAAGGAGATGTTATGGAACAGAAAGAACCAACATTAAATGAACTTTGTAGAGAATATAAAGAATACAGAATAACTGAAAGTAAAAAAATTGCTTTAATGACAGAAGAAGAACAACTCAATTATTATACAAATAAGCAAAACGAGGTGGAAAAGTCGGCAAAAGAAAATAATGTACAAACAGTTTCTTTTGAAGAAATTTTTAATGAGGAAGACTAATATGGCACAAAATTATATTCTTGACACAAATGTAGTTATTTCTTTAGCAAAGTACTTCACACATTTAAGTATAAGTCATTTAATGGAAGTAGATGGACTTGATTACTATAAAGCCCGTTCAATAGAAAAATTATATCAAAAGATTGAAAATGGAGAAATCAATGCTTATATTTGTCCACAAGTCTATGACGAAATATATCAAGGAATTAAAAAATTTGGTACAAAAACCATAAATTTTTTGTTTAATAGTAAAGTTAAAGTTATTACAAATGTACCAATAGATAAAATTAAAATAATTAACAAATTGGGTAATTATTATTTTGAATATAAAAGCAAAAGCGGAGAAACTGCTTTTGATACGCACGACGAAAAATACAATGGGAAAAATGATGCTTTTATTATGGCATTTAGTTCTGTAAGTGGGATAAGTATTATAACATTTGATAAGCATTTTACAACAAAATATTTTACAATCAAAGAAGCAAATCAATCTTTTAAAAACAATTATTTAAAAAAAAACAACCTTATTGATAAAATTAGCAAAAATTTTGATAACATAAAAATTCATAAATCAACTTTTATTATGAAAAAAGAATTTGAATATTCAAAGTAAAAAAAATAGAACATTTTGTTCTATTTTTTATTTTTTCTTTTTGTAGTTTTATTATTTGAAGATAAAGTTAAATTTATATCTGTTTGGTTATTGTTTGCCGTTTCTTTTGTTTTATTTGTAGCATCATCTTTTTCGTTTAATATATCTGTTTTTAAAGATTCATAATCTTGTGTTGATGGTGTCATTGTAAAACTTTGGTCGGCAATTGAAGTGTTTGGTTTTTTAACTTTTTTATTATAAATAACAAAATTATTTCTTTTTTCAAATTTGTGAAAGCCTTTTCCCATCGCTTCTTTAACTGAAACCGAAAACAAAAACGCATTGGGGTCTATATCGTATACAATTTGTTTAAGCATTGGAACCTGATGAGCACTTACTAGACACATAATAACTTGTATATGATTTCCACTGTATTTTCCATATGCTTCAAAACTTGTTGCACCACGATGAAGTTCTGTGATAAGTCTAGAACATAAACTATCAGGATTGGACGAAATTATATAAAATGCTCTAACAGATTTTGGACCTTCGGTTATTAAATCTGATGTTTTTCCAGAAATAAAAACTGCAATGAGTGAGTATAAAGAAAGTTGAAGTCCATAAACAAATAAAGATATTATGATAACTATTGTATTGACAAAAATTGTTACCCAACCAACAGAAATTTTTGGTTTTTTGTGGTTTATTATGCAACCAAGCATATCGCCACCACCTGTACTTCCACCAAATCTAATTATTAGGCCTATTCCAATTCCGTATATTACACCACCATATATACTGCAAAGTAATAAGTCGTCACTTACACTTGGCAATTTACAAATTTCTAACGCAAGAGAATAGGTTAAAAGTCCAATTATTGCATAGATTGCAAAAGTTTTCCCAAGAGTTTTAACAGCAAAAATGTATAAAACAGCATTCATAATCAAATATATTATTGAAATGGAAATATGAATATTTGCTTTTGCTAAAAGATCGGAAATAATTGTCGCAATACCACCAAAACCACCCAATAAAATGTTATTTGGTTCATAAAATACATTAAAGGAAGCCCCCATAATAAAACTGCCAACAACTATTATAAAAATATAAATTGTGTGTTTTAAATAAGGATTTTTTGTGTTTAACATTTGTAACTCCTAAAGAAGAATAACCCAACTAAAAAAATATGTCAATATAAAACATTTTATTTTGAAAAATAACATTACTTTCAACTTTTAATAAAAAAAGTAATATATACATAGTATGTTAAAATTTATTAAAATGCAGGGGATAGGAAACGATTATATTTTTATTGATAACATAAAAAATTGTTATAAGTATAATTTTAAAACATTATCAAAGATTTTGTGCAAAAGACATTTTTATATTGGTGGCGATGGAATAATTGTTTTGACGAAATCAAGAATTTGCGATGTAAAAATGCAAATTTATAATAGTGATGGAAGCAAAGCGAAAGTTTGTGGTAATGCAACTAGATGTGTGGCTTTTTATATCTATAAAATATTAAACAAAAAAGTTATTACAATAGAAAGTTCAAACAAAATATTAAAAGCCAAAATTAAACAAGTCAAAAATAACTTGGCATATGTTGAAGTTGATATGGGACAATGTAAATATATAAAAAATTTTAATATAAAAATTGGGGGGAAAAATGCTTTATGCAATATCGCTAGTATTGGCAATAAACACTGCATTGTTTTTGTTAGTCAATATAATTTCGACATAAAAAAAATTGGCGAAAAAATAAATAAGTTGGATTGTTTTAAAGGTGGTGTAAATATTGAATTTGTTAAAATTTTAGATAAAAACAATATAGAGATGAAAGTTTATGAACGGGGAAGTGGAATAACACTTGCTTGTGGGAGTGGTGCTTGTGCTAGTGCATATGTGTGTTACTTATTAAATAAAGTAGATAAAAAACAACCAATAAATGTTAAATTAGATGGTGGAGAATTAAAAATAATAATAAATAAAAAAAATGTTGTTATGAATGGCGTATGTAAATTTGTTTTTAAAGGAGAATTAAATTGGCGTTAAAATTAAATAAAAATTACAAAAAAATTAAAAATAATTATATTTTTGTTGAAATAAATCAAAGAAAATCGAATTATCTAAAAAATAATAAAAATGCAAAAATAATAGATTTAGGTGTTGGAGATGTAACTAGACCATTAAATAAAGAATTGGTTGAAGAAATGCAAAAAGCACTAAATGAACAAATACACGCAAGAACATTTAAAGGTTATCCACCAGAAAATGGTTATGATTTTTTAAAAATACAAATTTTAAATTATTATAAACAAAGAAATGTAGTTTTGCAAAATAAAGATATTTTTATTAGCAACGGTGCGTGTTGCGATGTTACCAATATTTTAGATTTGTTTAAAAAAAATGTTGCTGTAATTGTTAGTCCAACATATCCTGCCTACTATGATAGCAACTTTTTGCAAGGCAATAAAATATTGTTGCTTAAATCAAATCAAGACAATGGATTTATGGCAAGTCCAAAAAATTTAAAAAATAAAAGTTATTTAATTTATTTATGTTCGCCTAACAATCCAACAGGTGTTGTATACACTACGGAGCAATTAAAACAATGGGTTGATTTTGCAAACAAAACTTCATCACTTATTATTTTTGATTGTGCGTATGAAAGTTTTATAAGTGATGATAATTTGCCACATTTTATTTATGAAATTGACGGTGCTAAAACTTGTGCTATTGAAATTGCTAGTTTTTCCAAAATGGCAGGTTTTACAAATTTAAGATGTGGTTGGACAGTTGTTCCGTCGCAGTTAAAATTAAATGAAAGCAGTATAAATGAAATGTGGACTAGGCGTCAATGTACAAAATTTAATGGTGTTCCGTATATGATTCAAAAAGGTGCGTGTTTTGCACTTACAAAAAATGGAAAATTGTTTTGTAAAAAAAATATAGACTATTATAAAACAAATCTAAAAATTTTAACAAATTGTTTAAAACAATTAAAAATAGAAACTTTTAGCAGTTTGCACTCGCCTTATGTTTGGTTTAAGTGTCCACAAGGTTTGTCTTCTTGGCAATTTTTTGATATATTGCTTGAAAAATGTCAAATTGTTGGAGTTCCAGGAGTGGGATTTGGCAAAGAAGGTGAAGGTTATTTTAGATTTTCGGCTTTTGCAAAAAGAAAGGATATTTTGATTGCTTGCAACAGATTGCAACAATTAAAAAAAGACTGACAAAACTTTTGTGCTTGTCAGTCGAAGTTCACAATATGTGAACTAAAAGGGAGAAGATATCTATATGTCTAAAAGCATTATTTTATTTCAATACGCTTTTTTTCGTTGAGATTATCGTTTTCTTTTGGAAGGTTTATTGTAAGCGTACCGTTTTCAAGTTTTGCAGATACATCTTCTTCTTTTATATCGCCAACATAAAAACTTCTTGAAACACTTCCAAAATATCTTTCTTTTCTAATGTATTTATGTTTTTTGTCTTCTTCATTAGTTTTTTCACTTTTTGTTGCTGAAATTGTTAAATATCCATTGTCTAAATCAATGTTAATGTCTTTTTTGTCAAAGCCAGGCATATCAATTTCAAGTTCATATCCATTTTCAAACTCTTTTACATCTGTTTTCATAAGGTTTTTAAATTCCTTTTCTCTTTCTGGCTCTGGTATTGGCATAAGTCCAAAAAAGTCTTTAAATGGGTCAAAAAGGTCAAAATCGTGCCTGTTTCTATTTACTAATTCTTTATCTTTATTACTATAAATTTTCATTTTTAAATCCTCCTGCATCTTAAATGCAAGCACATTATAACATTATGTGCTAGCAATGTCAACAAAAGACTGCTAATTTTTTTTAAAAATTATATAAATTTTTTTAAAATTTGCTTTTGTTTTATTATTATGTATATAAAAAACAAATTTTAAACATAATAAACAAGGAGGGAAAAATGAAACTTATTGAAAGTAAAACATTTAAAAATTTAGCAAAGTCATACGCAGGAGAATGTCAAGCACATATAAGATATAAATTTATTGAATATGGAGCAAGAATGCAAGGTTATAAAGAGATGGCAAAACTTATTGATGGACTTGTGTACAATGAATTTAACCACGCAAGAATGTTTTATACATTTATTCAAGAAGCAAGCAAAGATACAATAGAAAATATTGATATTTCAAGTGGTTATCCGTTTAAAGAAAAATGGGACTTGCTTGAAAATTTGCGTCTTGCAAGCGAAGATGAAGAATTTGAAGAAACCAAAATATATCCTGAATATATGCAAACTGCAAGAGAAGAAGGTTTTGAAGAGATTGCAAAACTATATGAAGATATAATTCAAGTTGAAAGTTGTCATAAAAAATTATTAAAAGAACTTTACACTCAAATGAAAAACGGGACAATGTATAAAAAGTCTCATAAAGTGAAATGGAAATGTGCCGACTGTGGATATGAAGCAGAGGGGAAAGAAGCGTGGGAAGTTTGTCCACTTTGCAAAGCAAAACAGGGAAGTGTTATGCTCCATATTTCAAGTGGCGAAGAATAATAAAAAAGATAATGAATTCATTATCTTTTTTGTTTTAAATTTTACTCAGTTCTAAGGGCTTTAACAGGGTCTTTTTTTGCTGCTATTTTTGATGGAACAAATCCTGCAACAAGTGTTAGGATAATGCTTATAATGATTAAAACTATTGCACTTATTGGACTTAACACTGCTATGTTTGATGTAATTGAACCACCTGCAACACTCTTTATAAATATATTGATTGGTATTGTGAGTAAATAACTAACAAGCACGCCCAAAAATCCTGACAAAAATCCTATTGTTAAAGTTTCGGCATTAAACACTCTGGAAATATCTTTTTTTCGTGCACCAATAGACCTAAGTACACCAATTTCTTTTGTTCTTTCAATAACTGATACATATGTTATTATGGCAATCATTATTGATGATACAATTAAACTTATTGATGAAAAAGCAATTAAAACATAACTTATTATATTAACCATTTGTCCCATTGTGTCAGATAAAAATTGGGTAGCATCAGTAACAAATATTTTGTTGTTTTTACCTTGACTTGAATTGTTCCACTCATCTATGTAGTTTGTTATTTTATCTTTACCTTCAAAGTTTTTTGGATATATTTTTATTGAAGTAGGAATGGCTGAACAACCAAGTCCTTGCAGTCCATATTCAATGGCTTGGTCATCTGTTAAATCGTAATCAAAAAGTTGTTTTATTAAAAATTTGGCTTCGGTTGAATTATTAGAAGTGTATGTGTTATTGAAAGCACCGGCCGAAATTGTTATGTTGTAAGGTTTAAAAAATGTGCCTGTCTCTCTTGTTTTAGTAACAATTAGTGAGTTTTGATTTAATCTACTTACTTCTTTTGTTAACTCTGGACTATAAACAATTCTAGAACTATATAATTCTAATGGACTATCGTCTTTAATTCTAAGTATTCCTGAAATTTTTAGTGTTATATTACTTTCGTTGTTGTAAATATTTAATTTATCTTGTTGCGAAAGAGAACTATCATTTATATTGAGTTCGTTAAATTTTGTAATTGTATCGTTTTCATAAACGGGAGTGTAGTATGTGTCGTTTAGTATAACTTTAAACTCTTTTCCATTTGTTCCGGCTATATCAGAAAAATTTATTGGTTCGTATTTTCCTGTTTCTTGATTTAACTTTAACTCTATTCCAAGAGCAGTTGCTAGTTCTTTGGTTAGTGAATTGTTTTCGCTTATAACAAGTGCGACTTCATTTATATTTTTTGGGTATTCGCCATAGATTACATCATATTGAGATAGCACAAACTCATCAGATGAAAGACCTTCTAAAAATGCAGAACTTTCTGAGCCTAAGAGTGGATTAGATGTTACACTTGTGTCAACTTTAACAACTTGATTGTTATTTATTGTTAGTATATTTAGTGGGGAAGCATATGAATATTGTATATCGTTTATTGATTGTAAAATATCGGGAAGTTTTTTGTCATCTTCTTCAAATTTTTTAATGTAATCAATAAATTCTTGACTTATAAAATTATATTTTGCAAATTTTGAATAGTCGGTAACCATTGGGTCTTTAATTTGAATTTGATTTGAATTTGAAAAATCTTCTTCTTCATTGTTCATAATTCCACTCATTGCATTTTGTATTGATTCGGTATCTACTGTAAATGTGCTTATAGTAACGGGATAACCTGAAAGAGTATCACTTTGAATTTTGTTTATATACCCCGTAAAACCATTTGAAACGGCGAGTATAAGTGCAATTCCAATAATTCCAATACTGCCTGCAAAACTTGTTAAAAATGTTCTACCTTTTTTTGTAAATAGGTTTTTTATTGAAAGGTGCAAAGCAGTAAAAAATCCCATTTGTGATTTAATTTTTTTTGTTTTTTTGTCTTTTTTTGTTTTTTCGTT
This sequence comes from uncultured Christensenella sp., assembly GCA_949295755.1. GTDB lineage: Bacteria > Bacillota > Clostridia > Christensenellales > UBA1242 > UBA5893. The sequence goes on along the minus strand of CASFMG010000068.1, from coordinate 13,213 downwards.
TGAAATTATGTTTTGTTGATGTTTAGACAATTCATCTTCGGTTGGTACATATGGGTTAGTGTCTTTTATAATCTTTCCGTCAAGAAGACTAACTATTCTTGTTGAATATTGTTTTGCAAGGTTTTCGTTATGGGTTACCATAATAATCAAATGGTCGCCAGCAATCTCTTTTAAAAGGTTCATAACCGAAACACTTGTTTCGCTGTCTAGTGCGCCAGTAGGTTCATCGGCAAGTATAATTTTGGGATTGTTTACAATTGCTCTTGCGATTGCCACTCTTTGCATTTGACCACCACTTAATTGATTAGGTTTTTTGTGTAGTTCGTTTTTTAAGCCAACTCTTTCTAGGGCATTTATTGCTTTTTCTCTTTTTTCTTTTCTATTGAGTCCTGCAATAGTAAGGGCAATTTCAACATTTTCAAGTACGGTAAGGTGAGGAATTAGATTATATGACTGAAAAATAAAACCAACATAATGATTTCTGTATGCGTCCCAGTCTTTATCTTTAAATTGTTTGGTTGATTTGCCGTTTATAATAATTTCGCCACTATCGTATCTGTCAAGTCCACCAAGAACATTTAAAAGTGTTGTTTTTCCACAACCGCTTTGACCTAGAATTGACACAAATTCGTTTTCTCTAAAATTTAGTGTTATACCTTTTAATGCTCTAACAATGTTTTCGCCCGCTTCATAATTTTTTTCTATATTATTTATTTGTATCAATGTTAATTCTCCTTTTTTGTTAAACTTTCTTCAAGAATTTGCAATGTTCGATTAAAGTATTGTTGGGTTTCAATTTTTGTTTTTGCTTTTTCAAAGTAGTGAATCAAACATAGTGCCATATTTGAAATAATTGTAAATGAAATTATATTCACATCATATTGAGATTTTAAATTTAGTTTTGACGCATCAAAAATAAGTTTACAAGAATTACATAAGTTGTTTTTAAATAAATCACTTGTTAAATATTTTATGTATTTTGGTGTCATATTCTTTAACATAGCGATAATAAAGTTTTGTTGTGGTGTATTATAAAACGACATAAAATAATCAAATAATTGTTTTGATTGATAAAAGGGTTGCGATGAATTAAAATTTTCTACATTTTCTATGTATGGTTTTAACATTTGCGAAACAAGATATTTGAATATATCTTCTTTATCATCAAAATAGCAATACAGTGAAGCCCTAGATATTTCTGCTTTTTTTGCAATTAAAAAAATAGATGCTTTATCATAAAATTTTTCGCCAAATTCTTTATATGCACAAGACATAATTTTGTTTTGTTTTTCTTGTGGTAATTTAAAAAATGCTTCGTGTGGCATAAACCCTCCTTTGACACTGTGTCAATAAATTAAATTATAGGTATAAACTACACTTATGTCAAATGAATTAAAAGCACTTTTTAATCATAAAAACAATAAAAAAATCGACAATTATTGTTGTCGATTTTTAATATCTTCTTTAACTGTATTTTTTGGTGTATTATTTTTGACAGATGATTGTTTTAAATTTGCGTATTTTTTTATTTTTTCAATTATTTTTGTTTTAGTTTAAAAATTCAATTTAAGCAAGTTTTATTTTATTTCAGCAAAACTAATCTATTCATTTTATGTTATGCTTAATTACATTTTTATTAATATTATTGAAGTCGATATTAATCAAACTTTTTGTTTTTATTTTATTATGTCGATATTTAAAATTCATCTGTGTATAGTTTACATAAATTTGTCGGTTCTAATATTTTTTGAACTTTGTCATTGTTTTTATGTTTCTATTTATAAACACTTACTTTTTTTAAAATCAATTTTCGTAAATACGATATGTTTGTTATATATAACTTAAGTCTTTAATAAAAATTTTTTGAAAAAACAGGTAAACCTGTTTTTATTTTGTGATTTCGTTTTCTTCTTTTTGAATGCTAGGAATGTTTTTATGTTTTGGTGGAAGAGGAGAAGATTGTGTTTTAATTTCGGTTTTATCTGCTTGTTTAGTTGTTTCTTTATTTTGTGTATTTTGCAAAATTTGTTGTTGATTTTGTTGAGATTGTTCAAGGTTATCAAATTTAGTTTGTGTTTTTAAATATGCTCTATTTGCTCTAAAACGACAGGCGTTTAACATATTTTGAACAATAAGTTGATTATTGGCTCTTTCATTAAATGTGTCTTTTAATAGTTCACTGAGTTCATTATCCATACCGAACATTTCAATATACATTTTTATTGCATTTGCGTCTTTTTGTTTTAATTTGGTTATGTTTACTTTTAAAAGTTCATTTCTATTTTTTAAAAAAACAATAGCTTTTTTTATTTGTTTTTTATCTTTTTCGTTTGTTGCATTTTCAAGTTCTTGTGTTAAATTATCTAAAATTGTATTGTCGTTTTCAATAGCATTTTGAAAATGTTTACTAACCGTTTTATTAGAAAACTCCAAAAAAGACTCAGTGAAAACTTCGGTGTTTAATTTTTTGTTTTCCAGAATGTAATTTGTATATTCTTCGGTTAAAATAAAATCGTCATCAAACGGATTATAACCATCATTTTTATAACTATTACCGAGTTCTTCATTATATAAATTTAGGGCATTAAAAACATCAACACTTTTGATGCTTTGTTCAAAAGAATTTGTTTTGCTCTCTTCATTTTCCAGTTCTATAACATCATTATCGTCAAGTTCCATACTTCCATTGTATTAAATATTACACTAAAAGTCAAGTTTTAAACAAAAAGTTTATTTGTTTTAATTATTTATTTTCACTTCCAATGTAGGTTATTTATTTTTATAAATAATTACTAAAATAGATTGACAAGCATTGTTTTGTGTGTTATTATGCTTATGCACTTCAAATTTGGGGTGTATTTTTTAAGTTAAGATTTTAAGGAGAAAGTTAGTTATGGCAAATCCAACAAGAACATTAGTAACGCTCGCTTGCACTGAATGTAAAGAAAGAAATTATTCAACAAGCAAAAATAAAAGAAGTCAACCAGAAAGAATTGAAATTTCTAAATATTGCCCAAGATGTAATAAGCACACACTTCATAAAGAAACAAAATAAGGAGTTTTATATGGCAAACAAAAAAAAGAAAAAATCTACAAATGTGAAAAATAAAAATACACAAAATGTTGATGTAAATACATTTGTAGAAACGCAAGAAGAAGTTTCAAGTCAGTCAAACAATAATGTGTCTAATACCTCAACTAAACAAAAAACGCAAAAAAAAGATAATCAACCAAAACAAAAACAAAAAAAGGTAAAAGAAAAAACAACACCAAAACTTGTTAAAAAAGTAAAAGAAACAACAAGTGAACTAAAAAAAGTTACTTGGCCAACAGCAGGCACTGTTGTTAAAAAAACAGGAGTTGTTTTAACTTTTGTTGTAGTGTTTGGACTTGTTTTGTTTGGTATTGATAGATTATTGGCGTGGTTGTTTGAATTATTAACAACAAGCATAGCGTAGGAGATATTATGGAAAATATGGAACCAAAATGGTATGTATTGCACACATATTCAGGATATGAAAATGTAGCAAAAGAAAATCTTGAAACTATGACAGTTAAGTACGGTCTTGAAAATAGAATATTTGACATTGTCATTCCTATGGAAAATGTGATTGTAGAAAAAAACGGAAAGAAAAAATTAACACAAAGAAAAACAATGCCAGGTTATCTTTTAGTAAAAATGATATATGGTGATGACATATGGCACAATGTTACAAGAACTAGAGGTGTTACAGGGTTCACGGGGCCCAAAGGAAGACCACTAGAACTAACGCCAGAAGAAGTTCAAAGAATGCACCTTGAAAGAATAACTGTTGAAAGCGATTTAAGTGTTGGCGACAAAGTTGAAGTAATTGACGGACCGCTTTCAAGTATGATTGGAACAATTTTAGAAGTTGATCAACAAAATTCAAGGTATAAAGTAAATGTAGAAATGTTTGGACGAGAAACACCTGTAGATTTAGACTATACACAAGTATTAAAAGTTAAAGATTAGTTTGATTTTACCAAGGCAAAAACCTTGTTAAAATATATAAAGTGGGAGAAGTGTAAATTTTCTATGCATTTCAATAATACCACAAAGGAGGATTTATTTTATGGCAGCAAGAAAATTAAATGCAATAGTTAAATTGCAATTGCCAGCAGGTAAAGCCACACCAGGACCACCAGTAGGTTCATCACTAGGACCACACGGAATCAATATAGCGGCATTTACCAAAGAATTTAATGATAAGACAGCATCTCAAGCAGGACTTATCATACCAGTAGTGATTTCAATATACCAAGATAGGTCATTTGATTTCATACTCAAAACTCCACCAGCAGCCGTGCTTATTAAAAAAGCATTAAAAATAGAAACTGCTTCTGGAAAACCAAACAAACAAAAAGTCGGAAAATTAACTATGGCACAAGTTCGTGAAATCGCCGAAACCAAAATGCCAGACCTAAATGCTTCAAGTGTTGAACAAGCAATGTCAATGATAATTGGCACAGCAAAGAGCATGGGGGTTACAGTTGAAGAGTAGTGGGAGAGTTTAATTCTCGAAAGTACCACAGGAGGTAAAAATGAAAAAGGGTAAAAGATACCTAAGTATTAAGAATCAAATAGATAACTCTAAACTCTATGAAGTTGAAGAAGGCATAAACCTTTTAGTAAACGGAGCAAAAGCAAAATTTGATGAAACAGTAGAACTTCATGTACGCTTGGGTGTTGACGGAAGAAATGCAGACCAACAAGTTCGTGGTGTTGTTGTTCTTCCAAACGGAACAGGTAAAAAAGTTAAAGTTCTTGTAATCGCAAGAGGCGACAAAGCAAAAGAAGCCGAAGAAGCAGGTGCTGATGTTGTTGGTGCAGAAGATATCGTATCAAAAATTGCATCTGAAAATTGGTTAGATTTTGATGTTTGTATAACAACTCCAGATATGATGGGTGTTGTTGGTAGAATAGCAAGAGTGCTTGGACCAAAAGGCTTAATGCCAAACCCAAAGAGTGGAACTGTTACAATGGATGTTAAAAAAGCAATAAACGATGTTAAAGCGGGTAAAGTTGAATATCGTTTGGACAAAGCAAACAATGTCCACGTTGTGATAGGAAAATTAAGTTTCGGAACAGAAAAACTTGTAGAGAACTACAATGCTTTAATAAACGCAATAATTAAAGCAAAACCAGCAGCAGCAAAAGGACAATATATTAAAAATGTTGTTGTTGCAAGCAGTATGGGACCTGGTGTAAAACTTAACACTCGTTTTTAATCAATAAAAAAAATAACCACAATATTGTGGTTATTTTTTTATGTTTTATAATGATAAATCTTCTGTTTCTTCATTATTTGTTTTGTCTTCTTCTTTTTCCATTTTTGCCCAATATTTTTAAAGTCTTTTATGTATTCCTGCCCAAATTTGCTTTTCATATAAGTAAAAAAGGAATCAAACAATACTTCATCATTGCTATCTTTATAACTTGTGTCAAATGAGTGTACATTGAAATTTTCTATGATGACAACTGTGTGTTTATCCGAAAAAAACTATCAAAAAATGAAAGTGTAAGCATAATATTTTTCCCTTGCGTGCTATTCAATATGGCATTTTGTATAGCCATTTCTTCTTCATTAGGTATTCTTTTGCACCTAATTATAATACTATTTTTGTGTCTTTCGATTGATGGTAAATAATCACCATTCTTATTTTTAAGTTGATCTTCTAGTAAGTAATTTTTCTCTTGTAAAATATTAAGTATATCTTCTCTTGTTAATAAACCGATATAATTTTTTATAATATTATCTCCCATAGGTAAGATATCATATAACAAATTAAGTGTCAATAATGGATTGTTTAATTTTTAATCGTGCACATATTAAAAATAATAGCATATAGATAATTCCAATAATTAAAAAAGCCAAAATTAAAACAACCACGCACCAAAAATAATTAGATATTCCAAACATTGAGCCAAGTGATTTTGCATCAAAAATAACATAGAAAAAATTTTAATACCCAGTTTTTTTTATGACATATTCTTCTTTAAAAGGCATTCTTTGATATTTAATTCAAATACAATCTTTGTTATGTTATATTTGTGGAACAGATTAACCATAGGCACTATTAATTTTGACATCTAAAAAATAATTAGTGTTTTTAAAATTTTTAATTATGTCTTATTTGATAATTTAGTAATATTACTCATATAAGACCTATTTGTTTAAATTATCATAATTTGTTATGATTGATAATATTTAAAAATTTATTACTATAAAAATTGACAAAATAAATATTTGTTGTAAAAGTAATGGAAGATATTTTATATTATATTAGTTGTTTTTAAAATTTTAATGATAAGATTTATAGTTTTAATATTCATTTTTCTAAAAATAATTTTATAACTTTTATATTTATAAAATTAATAAAATTAAAATTTTATAAAACTTTATCTTTTTCACAATTATTCTTCTTTTGACACAATGTTGATAAATATTCGTTTAAATCATGTTTATATTGTTCATCAAAAGTATAGGTCATAAATAAACGATAATTTTTTCGCAAATTTTCATCTAAATCAGTTTTGGAATTTTGATGGTTTTCTCTATAAATATTAAAATTTTCTACAATGATATTAAATTCATCGAAAAATTCAAGTTCAGAATTATTGATTTTGATCATAGGTAATGCTCCTAAGTTATACAACCCATTTGAGAGCATTAATTCTTTTTGATAAGAATCTTTTAATCGACATTTTACAATAATACATTTATCTTGCAAAGAAAAAAACGGTTTGTTATTATTGTGGTAACAAATTTCAAAACCGTTATTATTTAAAAAACGTTCTAAAGTTTCACAAGATAATTTTTCTACATAATTATTCATTTTAATATTCCTATAACATTTTACAAAATTTATGACATTATCATCTTTGAATGAGTATAACAGTTTTTATATTTATTGTCAACACAATTAAAAGATTTGTGTATTATGAAAACAACTTTTTTATTATAAAACCAACTTATTTTTGGTTTAAAAATGAGATTGCCATTTATATTTTAAGCACTTATTATATAAGAACATATAAACAAATCCAATAATCATAAGAGCCAAAATTAAAACAACCACGCACCAAGTGTAATTAGATATTCCAAACATTGAGCCAAGTGATTTTGCATCAAAAATAACATATGGATACCATTCTATTACATATGCAAATTTGCCTGTAATTTTTACAATTATATAATAAACAATTAAATAACAAATAGGGAAATAACACAAAATTTTATTTTTAGATTCAGATGAGTTTATTTTTAAAAACAAAATAAGAGCAAAAATAAAGTAAATATAATGAGTAATAATATTTGTACCTAAATTGTGATAAGCAAAAGGTACATTTGCATATAAACCAAAAGTGATGTTGCCAGATGTTAGTTCAAAGAATGTATATAAAATGACAGTGATTACATAATTTGTAAAAACAAAACTCATAACATAAGCATTTGTTAAAAAAGAGTGTAGTTTTTTAAAATTAAAAAAGTTTGAAATTGCAAAACCTATACACCATAATGAGAAAAAAATTAAAGTGTGATATGTAAAAAAAGATAAATCTGCCCACATAGAAACAACATTGGTTCCATAATAGAATTTTATGTCAGGGTTATTTGCATAAAAATAATCAGGAAAAGAAAAATGTAGCATATGACTCAAAAAAAGCCATAAACCAACAAAACCGCAAAATAATATCAAAATATTGTAAAAATATTTATAAAATTTAGTTTTTTCTTTCATTTAATATATAATATCATAAAAGTTATTAAAATCCTATATAAATTTAATATTTAATTTGCTAGGTCTATAATAATTTTTTTAAATTTTAATGCATAAGATAAAGTTTTTCTTGCTCCGCCCCAAGAATATTTTACATATGAAATAATTATGTCTGAGTGTTCGACAACCCAATAGTTTCTATAAATAATAGTATATTTTTGTGGTACATATTCTAAAAAAGGGTAGATTATTTCGTCATAATTTTTTTTTAAAAAACTCATTTTTGTTGTCGTTATATTTATGTATGGTGTTATATAAAAAAGTTTTGAATTTGGATTTGTTTTTTTATATTTTGTGCAGGCAATTCTAGCAATTTCGTCAAAATCACCATACCCTCCTAAATAAAATTCTACATTATCATTTTTTTTAATAATTTTGTTTAAATAAAATGTTATTTTTTTTAATATTTCTTCTTGACAAAAGATATCTCTATGACCACAAAAACTAATAACCATACTTTATTATATAATATTATTTTCAATAAAATCAAATAAATGCTAAACATAGCAGTATTTTGTTTTTTATTTTACATATAATTCTCTACAAAGGAGCAAAAATGAAAATACAAGATGCTATTATATTACGCATTGAACAATTATGTATTGAACGTAATATGACAAAATATGATTTATTTAAAGCAAGTGGTGTACCACAAAGTACACTGACATCCATAAAAAAGAAAAGAAGTGGTTCGGTTAAAATTATAACATTATATTGGATATGTGAAGGCTTTGAAATATCTCTTGAAGAATTTTTTCAATCTCCATTATTTAAAAGAGAAAATATAGATGAGTAAATACAAATATTATATTTACAAAAATTTTTAATAAAAAAATAAACTTCGCTTTATGCTCAAATTTGCAAGATGCAAATTATATCGCATATTCGCTCGGTTTTTCCTTTCCCCAAAAAGTTTCCGTTGGTACTTTTTGGGGGCCCCGATATGCTTGTTTAAGGGGCAAAAAAATTAAACATTAAAAAACTTTGCAATACTTTGTTTACTGCGTAATTTACCACACAGTCATTTAGAAAACTAAACTCCTGCGTGGATAAATTACGCGAGCCTTGTCTTGCTTTGTTTTTTAATGTTTGAAATATAAAAAATGCAACAGCACTTTAAAAATAACCAATTAAAAGTCGCGACAAGATGCTTTAAAAAAAAGATTTTCGTTTAGTTGCAAAAAAATGTTATAGTTATAAAAAAAAACCGATAAAAACAAAAAAAGACGAGGCTCGCTTTGTTAGGCTAGGCATGAGTTTAGTTTCCTAAATGATTGTCTAGACTAGCAAAGCAGAAACGAAGTATTTTGAAGTTTTTATCGGTTTTTTGGTGCGAGTGACGGGACTTGAACCCATACTCTTTCGAACTTGCCCCATAGCGTCAAAACTCTCGCTTTATGCTCAAATTTGCAAGATGCAAATTGTATCGCATATTCGCTCGGTTTTTCCTTTCCCCAAAAAGTTTCCGTTGGTACTTTTTGGGGGCCCCGATATGCTTGTTTAAGGGGCAAAAAAAACACCTATTGGTGTTATTATGGTGCGAGTGACGGGACTTGAACCCATACTCTTTCGAACTTGCCCCTTAAACAAGCGCGTCTGCCATTCCGCCACACTCGCATTTAAACATTTTAAATAATATCACTTGCCATTTTTATTGTCAAGTGAAAATTATTTTTTTATATACTTATTATAAATTTGACTTTTTTGTTTTTTTATTGCATCATTATCTTATGGATATTCTAGATATAGTGTTATATTCACTTATTGCTTTTGTTGTAATTTTAATTGTTATAGGTTTAGCAATCGCAAATTATGCAGGTAAAAATTTGATAACTATTTATAATGAAAATGCTTCGGTTGTGATTGATTTTTATAATACACTAAATTTTGCAAATTTGGTTTCAAATAGCGAATTTAACGGCGCAGTAAAATCAAGAGTTATTGATGGCATTTTGACTGATAACTATTATAATAAAACTATTTCTCTTTCCCAAAATGTTGCTTATGCTAATAATGTTTCTGCTTATGCTGTTTGTGCTCACGAACTTGGCCACGCAATTCAGTTTAGAGATAATCCCAAAAAAATGAAATCTTTTTCATCAAAGCAACTAATTAGTAGAATTTTATCAAAATTCACACTGCCACTTTTTTTAATAGGTATAGTTTGTACTTTTTTTAATATAATATTAGCAGTTTGTATACTTGGTCTTAGTGTTTTAACTTTTGTTGTTGGTTTGCTCGCAAAATTAAGTACTATTAAAATAGAAAAAGAAGCATCACAAAATGCAATAATGCTTTTGCAAAAATATACAGATTGCGATGACAATATGATTAAAAGAGCAAAAAAAGTTCTTAATGCTGCAAAACTGACATATATTGCCTCATTTTTAAAAAGTGTTCTCGCTTGGACTTTGCTTGTTAATAAATACGATTTTTATTAAAGGAGTTTATTTATGTTTATTTTATTTTCACCGGAATATATTCAATATACTTTGCTTGGTATAATTTTGTTGCCCGGACTTATTTTTTCAATCATAACTAGTGCTAGAGTTAATTCTACATTTAATAAGTATAGTCAAGTTTTGTCAAGTAAGGGATATACGGGAGCAATGGTTGCTAAAAAACTACTTGAAAGTGAAGGGATTTTTGACGTAGAAGTAATAAAAAATGGCAATATGGAACTTACAGACAACTATAATCCTGAAACAAAAGTGATATCATTATCCAATAAAGTTTATGACTCAATGAGTATTGCATCACTTGGCGTTGCTGCTCACGAAACTGGTCACGCAATTCAACACGCAAAAGGTTATGCACCTTTAAAAGTTCGTTCAGTTTTGGCAAAAACAAGTACTATGATTTCCACATTTGTATGGCCCCTTATTGTTATTGGTATTATTTTAGATTTCGCTTATATTGGTGGAATTGTTGGTAAAGCATTTTTGTGGGCAGGAGTAGGTTTCTTTTCTCTTAGTTTAATCTTCTCGCTTGTTACACTACCTGTTGAGTTAGATGCATCAAAAAGAGCACTGTCACTTTTGGTTAATTGTGGTGCTTTAGACGATATGGAAGTTAAGGGTGCAAAAAAAGTTTTATCTGCCGCTGCAATGACATATGTTGCTGCAATTGTTGTTTCAATATTGCAACTGTTAAGGTTTATATTGTTCTTTTTATTAAATTCTAGAAGAAGCGATTAAATTTATTTAACCAAATTTAAAAATGATATATAATTTTTTAAATATCAAATTTAATTTGGTTTTTTATTTGTGATAATATAATTATTTTATTATATTAAAAATTGGATAAAATATATATGTGGGGTAAATGATGGAAAATATATGGAATAAATATTCTCAAAGTAAACTAAAAAAAATGGAAGTTTTTTGTGATGAATACAAAGAATTTTTATCTCAATGTAAAACAGAAAGAGAATGTATAGATACTTTTTCTAACATTGCAGAAAAAAATGGATTTGTAAATCTTGAAAAAGCACTAAATGAAAACAAAAAGTTAAAAGCAGGAGATAAAGTATACGCTGTAAATATGGGGAAAGCGATGCTACTTATGGTTATTGGAAGTGAACCTATGATTAAAGGTTTTAATATAATAGGCTCTCACATAGATAGTCCAAGACTAGATTTAAAAGCGACACCTATATATGAAAATAATGAACTTTGTATGTTTGATACGCACTATTATGGTGGAATAAAAAAATATCAATGGACGGCATTGCCACTTGCAATCCACGGAATAGTTGTAAAAAAAGACGGAACAAAAATAAAAGTTGTTTATGGAGAAGATGAAAAAGACGCAGTAGTTGGAATTACTGACTTATTACCACATCTTGAAAAATCAAAAGAAAAATTAGAAATAAAAGGTGAAGACTTAAATATTTTGGTTGGTTCTATTCCTGATAAAACTGCAGAAAAAGACAAAGTCAAAGCAAATATAATAAAAATTTTACAAAAACAAAACATAGATGAAAACGATTTATTTTCTGCTGAACTTGAAGTTGTGCCAAGTGGGAAGGCTCGAGATTTTGGTTTAGACAAAAGTATGATTATGGGTTATGGTCAAGATGACAGAGTTTGTGCATATACTTCATTTAAGGCTCTTATGGAAGTTGATAAACCTAAAACAACTGCACTTTGTTTACTTGTTGATAAGGAAGAAATTGGAAGTGTTGGTGCTACGGCAATGAATAGTAAGTTTTATGAAAATTCTATTGCAGAAATTATGAATCTTTGTGGTCAATATGATGAACTTAGTATGCGTAGAGCGTTAAATAAAAGTAAAATGCTATCAAGTGATGTTACTGCTGCTTTTGATCCAAATTATCCAACTCCAATGAATGAAAAAACCGATGCTCATCTCGCAAGAGGTATATCTTTTAATAAATATACAGGAAGTAAAGGTAAATCTGGAGCAAACGATGCAAATCCTGAATTTATTGCAAAACTAAGAAATGTTTTAGATGAAAATAATGTATTTTATCAAGCCACAGAAATGGGCAAAGTTGATGCTGGTGGTGGGGGAACAATCGCCTATATTATGGCAGGGTATGGTATGGAAGTAATTGATGCTGGTGTTCCACTACTTAATATGCACGCTCCTTGGGAAATAAGTTGCAAAGTTGATGTATATGAAAGTTATCTTTGCTATAAAGCATTTTATAAATTATAATAAAAATCCACAAGTTTTCTGTGGATTTTTATTGCATAAAATATTATTCAACGCCTAAAAGTTCATCTAATGTTACATCATAGATTTTTGATAATTTTATTAAATTTTCGTATTCTGGTCTAGTTTTATCATTTTCCCAACTTGATATATTAGTTTGGTCGATACCAATCATCTTTGCAACTTCTACTTGTGTTAAATTGTTTTCCAGTCTATATTTTTTAAATCTCTTTCCAAATTCCATATTTTAATTTCCGTATCATTAGTATATACAACTTATGAAAAATCTTTATTTTTTATGAGTATTACCTATATTTCTTGTCATATTTTATCAAATAATTGGTTATTTTGTCGTATTTTGTTATTTTATATGTGTGAAATGGAAAACAATTTTATTTGTTTTAGTAGGAGTGATTGTTGTAACTATTGTAAGCGTTGTTACGATAATTTTTGTCACTAACAAAATAGTCGACGTTGACAGTGATAATGGTACAGAAAATCAAAATTATGATGTAGAAATTATATGTGAAGATGAAATAAAAATCAATATTGACGATAAACCAATAAAATTAGTTTATGAAATAAAAAATATTTATGATATTGAATACACAGTAAAAATAGAAGTTAATAATAAAAACATTGAAACAAAAATACTTATTTCACTATATCCAACATTTAATGGTTTAATGTATCCGTTTTTTATTTCAATGTTTTTATTATTAACTTCTAT
>CASFMG010000067.1 GCA_949295755.1 uncultured Christensenella sp. | reverse complement strand
TAATAGAAGGATTAAAACAAGGCGAAGAACCAAGTTGTGCAGAAATAACACTCACGACTAAAATTGCCGACAAAACATTAGGATTTCAAGAAGAAAACAATGATTTTAAAATTGTTATTGAAGCAGTTAGTTAATATTTATAGTTTGACAGACAATGTTCTATGTGATATTATCAAATGTTGTGTTTTAAATTACAATAAGTAAGGAAGATTTATGAAAAAAATTATATCAATTTTAGCAGTGCTAGTTTTAAGTGTATGTTTTATATTTACAGGTTGTTCAAAACCATTAGAATTGCCAAAGGGTGATGTTTTATCTAATGGTGGCAGTGTTGTGAGTATTGGGAATTATGTTTATTATGCAAATACTTTTGTGGATTACACAACACTTGTTAGTGGAGATAATACTGAAAAAACAACAAACCATAATTCATTGTATAGAGTTAAAACTGATAATAATGGTTATGTAACAAGAGATGACGATAACAAAATCGAAAATATAGAAAAAGTTTATTCTAAAATAACAGGATTTAACAATTCCAATATGTTTGTTGTAGGGGATTATCTTTATTTCACATCTCCAAATGTTCATAAAGAACAAAAAACAGGAAATGATAGGTTTGATTTAACGACACTTTTTAGAATTAAATTTGATGGAAGTGGACTTACCGAAATTTTGACAACAAAAACAAGTCAAGGAAAATTTTTCTTAGTAACAGAAGAGACACCATACTTACTTATTTTTGATGACAATAAAATTTCAAAACTTGCAATTAAAGATAAACTTGGAAGCCAAGAAGTTTTGGTTAGTGATGTATTAGATGCAGTTTTTCCAAAACAGTATGGGAAAATAGATAAAGTTTATTACACAACAGATATAAGTGAAACTGATAAAAATTTAGGGCTTAGTGGAAACTATCTCAATAAACTAGATTTATTAACCAACAAAACAACGCAACTTGGTAAGCCAATGTCGCAAACAATAACTCTTGTTGCATATGAAAATGACACACTTTATTATAAGTTGTTAGACGATAATGGAGATTCTTTGTATTATGGCGATAATTTAACTAAAGGGTTTGGTGCAAATCAAACACAATATACTATTGTTGGAGAAACGAACGGAGAAGATAGTGTATCTCAATTTGTTCCAATAAATGAAAACAATGTTGTTTACAAAACAGAATCAATGATATTTTTGGCAACGAAAACTGATAGTTTAATTGCATCATATCAGGTTTTAGTAAGTGAAGATGCATACATTGAATATGTTGACGGCGATTATGTTTATTATTCAACTGGAAATGGATTGTATAGGATAAGTTATAGAGATAAAGTTGTACAGACGGTTGCAGAACAAAAAAATATAAAACAAGGTTCTTGTGATATAACAGGAGAATATATTTACTTTTACGCAAAACTAGATACAAATACAACGGAAAACTATTATATTTTTAGAGCAAACATAAAAACTGCAGAATTAAAAAATCCAAGATTTGAATGTATTGCAACAGTTTTGAAAGAAGATTTAACTGGCGAAACAACATAAAAATAAAAATATTTAAAAAACAAAAAGATAATACTTTGTGATTATCTTTTTTTTATTAAAAAATAAATTTTCACAAATGTTAAAAATGTTTCATTTAATATTATTGTATCAATAGAGGGTGTATGGAACATAACATTTTAATCGTTGGAGCAACCGGCGTTGTTGGAAGAACAGTTATAAAAATTTTAAATGAAAAAAATTTAAAAAATTGCAATTATTTTTTATTTGCTTCTAAAAAATCAAAAGGCTTAAAATTTAATATTTGTGGTAAAAAATTTGTCGTAGATGAATTAACTGATAAGATTTTTAAAACACATTATAACTTTGCTCTTTTTTGTACCAATGAGCAGATTTCAAAAACATACATAAAAGATTTGGTAAAAGACAACACAGTTGTTATTGATTTTTCTTCGCTGTATAGGAAAAAGTATCCCCTTATTGTGCCCGAAATAAATGCAAAAAAAGTTAAAAATAAAAAAATCATATGTAATCCAAATTGTTCAACTATTGCATCTGTTATGAGTTTATATAAAATTCATCAGAAGTTTGGATTAAAAAGAATTATTTTTTCTACATATCAAGCAGTAAGTGGAGCAGGACAAAGGGCGCTTGAAGATATGAAGACAAAAAATCAAAAAAAATTAAAAAAATTAAATTATGTTATTAACAATAATTTAATACCTTGTATTGGCGAAATATCAAAAAATTTGTATTCAAAAGAAGAAAACAAAATGATATATGAAACTAAAAAAATTTTAGACGATAATAAAATTAAAATAACGGCAACTTGTGTTAGAGTTCCTATAAAAATTTGTCATAGTATAAGTATAAATTTTCAAACAACAAAAAGAGCAAGTCTTCAAGAAATTAAAGATGTTTTAAAATGCACAAATGGTGTTAAGGTTATTGATACACCATTAAAATATCCAATGCCAGTCATAGTGGAAGGGAAAAACGATGTTTATGTTGGACGCATAAGAAAAGATTATTCAAATCGTAATTGCTTTAATATATTTGTGGTGTCAGATAATTTAAGAAAAGGAGCAGCACAAAACGGAGTTCAAATTTTGGAAGATTTATTAAAGGAGAATATATGATTTTTAAAGGTGTATGCACGGCACTTGTAACGCCATTTACAAAAAATAAAAAAATTGATTATTTAGCATTAGAAAAACTAATTAAGTATCAACTAGATGGTGGTGTAGATGCAATTTTAATTTTAGGTACAACAGGGGAGAGTAGCACAATATTATTTTCAGAAAGAGAACAAATAATAAAACTCGCAAAACAAATAATCAATAAAAAATGTAAATTGATTGTTGGAACAGGTTGTAATGATACATTAAAAACAATAGAGTTTACAAATCAAGCCGAAATTTTAGGTGCAGATGCTTGTTTAATTGTTACACCTTATTATAATAAGTGTACGCAAAATGGAATTTATAATCATTATAAAACAATTTCACAAAAAACAAACATTCCTTATATTGTGTATAATGTCCCATCTAGAACAGGATTTAATGTTCTGCCCGAAACAATGCAAAAAATTGCAACTTTGAAAAATGTAGCAGGATTAAAAGAAGCAAATTCTAATATTGAGCATATTCTTTTAATGTTTCAAACATTGCCAAAATTTGCAATTTATTGTGGTAATGATAATTTAAGCCATATTTTTTATTCATTAAAAGGTTGCGGAGTTATTAGTGTAACAAGTAATGCCTTTCCAAAAGAAGTTAAAAAAAGTATAAAAAATGCCACAGAAAGTTTTTCGTATTCAAAAAAGTTTTTTAGTTTTAACAATTTAATGTTTTGTGAACCAAATCCTATACCAATAAAGTATGTACTTTATAAAAAAAGACTAATAAGGAACTATTTACGACAACCATTAGAAAGTTTAGAACATAAGCATAAAACAATTATTGATATTGAATTAAAAGAATTGGAGAATATATGAAAATTTTATTGATTGGTGCAAATGGTAAAATGGGTAAAAAAATGCAAGAATTTCTAAAATTGCAAAATTGCGATTTTGTTGCATTGGACAAACAAAATATAAAACAATATAAAAATAGCGATGCAGATGTTGTTTTAGATTTTTCATCAAGTGAGGCTTTAAAACAAAATTTAGACATAGCAAAAGAAAAAAATTTACCAATTATAATAGGTACAACAAATCATAGTGAAAATAATTATAAACTAATTGATAATTATAAAAAATATATACCAATTTTTATATCGGCGAACTTTAGTTTGGGTTTTAATGTTATGCTTGAAATATTAAGAAATTTAAAACAACTAAAAAACTATCAATTTGTAATAATAGAAAAACATCATAAAAAGAAAAAAGATAGTCCAAGTGGTTCTGCAAAAATAATGCAAAAATGTTTAGAACAAAACAATATTAAATATAATACAGTATCATTTAGAGTTGGTGAAGTGGTTGGAGAACATAGTTTGCAAATTTACGGCGAAAACGAATTTCTAGAAATAAAACATATTGCACAAAGTAAGATGTTGTTTTGCGAAGGTGCATTTAAGGTATGTAAGTTTATGTTAAACAAAAAAGAAGGTTTATACAGTATGGAGGATATGCTAAAAAGTGATTGTTTGTAAATTTGGTGGGAAAACAACCACAAACATAGACGCTATTAAAAATATTTACACATTGAAAAAACAAAACAATGATCGTGTTGTTTTTGTTTTTTCTGCCATTGGCAAAGAAAATGATAATGATGAAAAGATAACAGATATTTTAATAAATTGCGCACAACAATTTAAAAGGGGAAAAGATACAAAAAAATATTTTGATAAAATAGAAACTAAATTTCAAAAATTACAAAAAAATACAAATGTTAATATAAATTTACAAACAGAAATAAGTAAAATAAAAAACAATTTTTTTAAAAACAAAAATAAAAATTATTTAATTTCTCGTGGTGAATATTTAACAAGTTTAATTATGTCTAAATACTTAGATTTACCTTTTGTACCCGCGGAAAAAATTATTTTTTTTAACAAAAAAACCTTAAATACAAAAAAAACATATAAAAAATTAAATTATTATTTAAAGAAATATAAAAAAATTGTTATACCCGGGTTTTACGGTATTGACCAAAATAAAAAAATCAAACTATTTTCACGGGGTGGAGGAGATATAACAGGAGCAATTATTGCCAAGGTATTAAAATTTAGTATATATGAAAATTGGACTGATATTGATGGGATAAAACAAATAAATCCAAAGTTGCTAAATACTGCTAAACAAATAAAGCAAATTAGTTATAGCGATGTTTTTTTAATGACAAGTTATGATACAAAAGTCATACATAAAGATTGTGCAAAATATCTACAGGATACAAATACACTTATAAAAGTAAACTCAATTTTTGACATTTATGCTTGTCCAACAATAATTTGTAATCGTCAATATAAGGATATTTCTTTTATCATTTATAAAAAAATTGAAAATAAATATATTGTTGTTGTTAAAACACAAAACTTTGCAAAATTATTACAAAAATATCAAAAATATGTAATACATAAAAACAATAACCTTATAAAACTTGTGTTTTCTCCAAAAAAATTTTTAAGTAATATATTAAATATTTATGAAAATTATGATGGTTGAAAAAAAATACATTTTATGTTAAACTTTATTAGAGAGGTAATAATGAGAGGTAAAGTTTTGGTTGTTCACGATGACTCTTTAAGCGAAGAAGAGTTTAAAGATAAAAATAAATTATTTATTGAATCGGCAAGAAATAACAACATAGTATTAGACTTTAAGGCTAATTCTGCACTTTATACATTTATTGATAATAATTCAGTTAAGTGTCACGATTCGTATGGAACCTATGATTATGCTTTGTTTTTTGATAAAGATGTACATCTTGCTAGAAATTTGGAAATGATGGGTGTAAAAGTTGTAAATTCTGCACGGGCAATTGATTTATGTGAAAATAAAGCAAATATGTATCAACAACTCGCTAATAGTAATATAAACATTCCAAAGACAGTAATTTTTCCAATAATGACAAGGTATAATAGATTAAGAGCAAAATTATTTTTAGATGATGCTGTTGAAGATTTAGGACTTCCAATAGTTATAAAAGAGTGGTATGGAGATTTTGGAAAAAATGTATACCTTGCTAAAACAAAAGAAGATGTTTACAATATAGTGGACAAGTTGCAGGGCAAACAGATTTTGTTACAAGAATTTATTTTGGAATCAAGTGGAACCGACATAAGAATGTTTGTTATAAAAAACAAAGTAGTTGCATCAATAAGGCGTCAGGGGGCAAGTGGGGATTTTAGGTCTAATTTGGCTCTTGGTGGAACAATGCAAAATTACATACCTTCTTATATAGATGAACAACTTGCAATAAACGCATCAAAAGTTATAGGTTGTGATTTTGCCATTGTTGATATTTTAAAAAGCATAAATGGTCCAGTTGTTTGCGAAGTTAATACAACTGCTAATGTCAACAATTTCTATAATACTTGCAATATCAACATACCAGATTTGTTGCTAAAAAGCATAAAATAGTTAAAATATGGAGAAAAATGAAAAAACTAATAAAAATTGAAAAAGAGACAAATAACAAATACTTAAATTTATATAAATTAACATACAAAAATAATGATAGTTTATATGATTATTTTATTGCATCAAGGAGAGGTATTGACAATCTGGGTTGCAAAAAAGAAAAAGTAGACGCAGTTAAAGTCGTTCCATACTACATAGAAAATGATAAAATTTATGTTGTTTTAATTTATGAATATAGACATTGTATAAATAAAAGTTTATATGGGACTGTGGCAGGACTTGTTGAAAATAATGAGAGTACAGAAATTGCAATAACTCGTGAAATAGAGGAAGAAATCGGTGCAAGCGTGATGTCTTTAAAAAGAGTGCAAAAGGGTTCATATTCAAGTGTGGGTATGAGTGATGAAAACATTGAGTGTTTTTATGCGAGGGTGGAATTAAATAAAAAGCAAAAATTAGATAGCAATGAACAAATCTCATTAAAAACAATAGAATTGGACAAACTTATTGATTTTATTGATGATAACCCTGTTGATTTGCCAAGTGCGTTACTTTTAAAAATGTTTTATTATGAAATCAAATGCAAAGGACAAAACTGTTTATATTAAAATAGTTTGTACAAAGATAGAAAATATATAGTATTGAGAAAGGATTAATTAATAAAAATATAATTACATTTGAGTTAGTATGCAGTTTTTTGTCATCTATGTCTTTATTATGACTTGCGATATAACTTGTAAAGTAAGTATTGAACAAAATAGTGATATTGTCTTAACGGATTTAGAAACAGATGACACTTTTACAAGCACTATTAAATCAAGCGAAGAAAAAATATATAATGTTTGTTTAGCAAATTTTTATGATTTTATTACACTAAAAATTTATGCTAATGATGAACAACTGGAAATTACAGAAAATGAACAATATAATTCTTATATCGTAAATGCAGAAAGTAAAATTGTCGGGACAATAACCATAAAAAATCCAACATCAAACATTTTGATTAGGTGTGAAGTTAATGATAAAGAATTAAATTTAACTTTTGCACTGTTTGATAATGATATATCTCAGGAAAAGAAAGATATTTTAAATCAATTATACATTGATTTTGAAAAAACAATTACTATTTTATTCTTGTGTGAAAACAATCAAACATTATCAGTCTTTTACTTATCATTTAAAGAAATGAACGGTATGATAAATGTGTATTGCAACCAAAGTTTAAATGGATATACATTTAAAGATGGTTTTATTAAAAATATGGAATTTACAATAAATAAACAAAACAATTTA
This sequence comes from uncultured Christensenella sp., assembly GCA_949295755.1. Taxonomy (GTDB): domain Bacteria; phylum Bacillota; class Clostridia; order Christensenellales; family UBA1242; genus UBA5893. The sequence goes on along the minus strand of CASFMG010000067.1, from coordinate 8,067 downwards.
GAATATTTTATTCAAACAAATGTTTTTCAAACTACATTACAGTCAAACAATATAGATGTTATATTTGATGTTAATTATGTTGAATAAAAAAACAAACACGTGTGTTTGTTTTTTTATTTGTAATATAAAACCCCCAGACTATCTGGGGGTTTTATATTACAACAAAAGCACCAATTTCAAATGGTGCTTTTTAATAATTAAAAATAAAAAACAATCAAAAATAGATACTTAAATAAATTTTTATCAATTGAAAAATGATATTTATTAATAAAGAAATATTGTTAAATATCTTTAAATAATCAAAAAATATTTTAAGGAATTAAAAAAAGTATAGTTTATAATTATTTTTATTTGTCTACTTTTCATTACTGAAATTTAGTGTTGTTATTAGCTAATTATTAAGTTAATGGTGCTCCACGAGGGATTCTAACCCCCAACCCTTGGTTCCGAAGAAATTGAAACCATTTGTTGCGAGTTCGACTTTTTGTATCATATTTTATCACAAAATACCATATCAAAAATATCTCAATCCCTTTATTTATCTGCATTTTATACACTTTATCTTATCAAACAATATTATACAATACAAACAGAAAAAATACAACACAAAACACTCCATTTGCAAAAATCTTGCATTTTTGTTGCAAAAATTTGTAGCAGTTATTAGATTTATGTTTAATTTATGATATAATCCATATTAGAAAAAGGAATTTTTATATGAATTTTAATTGTTTAATCCCAGAATTAAGAGTTTTTGATTTAGAAAAATCAAAAAAATTTTACACGGAAATTTTGGGTTTTGAAATAGCATATGCAAGAAATGATTTCGCAATGCTTGTTTTAGGCAATTGTCAAATTATGTTGCAACAATTAACTCTTCCTTCATCTAATGGAAGTTGGAATGTAACAGATGATATGAAATACCCTTTAGGTAGAGGTGTAAATTTTCAAATAATATTGCCAGATATTTCACAAGTTTATAATTCATTAAAACAACATAATATTAAAATTTTTATTGATTTTCTAGTTAGTGATTATCAAGAAAACGATATTATAAACCATGTTTTGGAGTTTTTGGTTCAAGACCTTGATGGTTATTTGCTACGATTTCAACAAGACATTGCGGACTGGCATTTTGGTGATAACAAAAAAATGGCAGATGAATTATTTGATCTTGTACTAAAGGGTGATAAAACTGCCACTTCATATTTATACAACAAAAATGATAAACTAAATGCAGGATTTTCAATTCTTACTAATTGGGATAAAACAAAAAAAATAATTTTACAAACAACAAAAATTTATAAAACGACTTTTGATAACGTTACAGAAGAGCACGCGTTCAAGGAAGGAGAAAAAGATAAAACATTAAAATCTTGGAAATCAATTCATAAAGAATTCTTTTCAAAAGAACTATTATTAAAAGGAATCCCTTTCAATGATAATATTGATATAATATGTGAAGAATTTAAAATGATAAAATATTTTGGTGGCAAAGAGTAGATTATGAGCAAAATAAAAATCACATATTCCATCAAAGAAAAACAAAAACTTTAAAATAGGTGAAATAAAAAAGATAATATATTAGCAATTATTTGACAAAATAGAATAAAATTGATAAAATATGAGCATTATGAAAGATATGTATGATATAAATGATTTTGTTTCTGTTCCAACAGAAAGTAAGACAACTAAAAATTTAGTTGAAAGATTTAAAAAGAGAAGAAAAGAATTAAAACTCTCCCAAAAGGACTTATCAGTTAAGTCTGGTGTTTCTTATGCAAGCATTAGAAGATTTGAAGAAACAAGCGAAATATCTTTAACTTCTTTAATTAAACTAGCCAATGCCATTGATTGTTTAAATGATTTTGATGCATTGTTTAAGAATGCTAAAATATCATCTTTAAAGGAGCTATAATGGAAATTCGAAATGTTAAGAAACTAGTGGTAAAGTACAATGGCAAAATCGTTGGATATTTGGCAGAACTTGAAGATAATAAAATAGGTTTTCAATATGACGAAGAATGGGTAAAAACAGGTTTTCCCATTTCTCCATTTTCTTTGCCGCTTTCAAATAAAGTATATATAAATGAAAAATTAACTTTTAATGGGTTGTATGGTGTTTTTCAAGATAGTTTACCAGATGGTTGGGGTGAACTATTATTAAATAGAATGTTATTTAAAAAAGGAATAAATCCTAATAAAATATCTCCACTTACAAAACTAACTCTTGTTAGTGGAAATGGCCTTGGTGGACTTTCTTATGAACCTTGCCAGACACAAGAAGAGAGTGAAATAGACTTTGATTTAGATGAAATCGCAAAAGAAGCACAACAGATATTAGAAGATGAAAGTATAGATATTGATTTAGATAAAATCTATAACCTTGGTGGAAGTTCTGGTGGAGCAAGACCAAAAGCACATATAAAGATAGATAACGACTATTGGATTGTTAAATTCCCTTGTATTATAGACCCAAAGAATATTGGAGAACAAGAATACAAAGCAAATAAACTTGCAAACGAATGCGGTATAAATGTCAATGAATTTAGGTTGTTTAAATCTAAAATATGTTCAGGTTATTTTGGAGCTAAAAGATTTGATAGAAAAGATGGTAAACGAGTTCATATGATTTCTTTATCATCTCTGCTTGAAACAACACACAGAATACCAAATTTAGACTATATGCACTTGTTTCAAGTGATACAAAACATTTGTGTAGATAAAAATGATATTATAGAGGCGTATAAAAGAATGTGTTTTAATGTTTTGTATGTCAACAAAGATGATCACGGCAAAAACTTTTCTTTCTTATATGATGAAGATAAAAAAGGCTATGTTTTATCCCCAGCATATGACTTAACAAAAACACCAAATAAATTAGAACACGAAATGACAGTCAACGGCAATGCCAACCCGTCCAAAGAAGACTTACTAAACATCGGCAAACAACTAAAACTATCAAACAAACTTTGCACTGAAATAATTGAAAAGATATTAAACGTGATTGGGTAGAGAGGCTAAAACAAAGGAGAATTTATGAGTTATACAAAAAACTTTTTCGATGAGAAAAATGAGTGGTCAAGATATAAAGATATTCTTTTAAACGGATATCTTGTGCCATATTTTACAAAAGTAATGAGAACGGGAATTGATATAGTTTATATTGATGGGTTTGCTGGTAAAGGTAAATTTCAAGACGGAAGTATTGGCTCTCCGCTGATTGCTAAAAACGCAATTTATCAAGCAAAAGGAATATCAAAAACCACGACAAAAATATTTCCATATTTTATTGAATTTGAATTTGCTGATGAATTAACAAAAAACTTATCTGATAGAAATTCAACAGTAATTTCTGGAGATTATAAAACTGAAGTCGCTAAAATATTAAATTCACAAAAAGGAAAAAACATATTTTTATATGTTGACCCATTTGGCATAAAGTATTTGGATTTTGAAATATTTAAAAATCTAAAAACATCTGAATATAAAAGTGTTGAACTTCTTCTAAATTTGAATTCTTTTGGTTTTATAAGAGAAGCTTGTAGATTATTGAAGTTAAAACAGGAAGCATTTGACGATGAACTTCCTGACAATGTTTATTCGAGTGATAAAGCTAAAAATACAACAGATAATATGAATAAAATAGCAAATGGAGATTATTGGATAGAAATTGTAGAAGAATATAATGCTGGAAAATATGATATTTTTGAAGCTGAACAAATATTTTTAGAAAGATATAAAGATGAATTAAAAAAGATATTTGGATATGTTTATAGTATACCAATTAAAAAATCAAAAAGTAGATTATCAAAATATCAAATGATATTTGCTACCAATCATAAAGATGGAGCAATGTTAATGGCTGATGAAATGATAAAATGTAACAATTTAATGCAGAATAAAATAAATAACGGACAAATGTGGTTTTTTGATTATAATTATAGTTTAAATAATATATCAAAAGTTGTTTATGATGTAATTACTGATTATTATACGAATATAAAAGACTTGTATGATAAGATATATACTACATATGGTTTCTTATATTTGACATCTGATATAAACAAGGAATTAAAAAATCTAGAAAACCAAGATAAAATTATAATACAAAGAATTCCGCCATTTACCGATAAAGGAAAGCCAACAAAAAGTATGGATATAAAAAAGCATACAATAAGAGTTAAAAGGAAATAAAAATGGAAAAAATAAAACGAAAAAGTTTATTATATAAAACAGGTGTTGAATATGGAGATTATACAATAAATATTGCGGAAGGTTGTTCTCATGGATGTAAATATCCTTGCTATGCAATGATGATGGCTAAACGGTTTGGTAAAGCTAAAACATACGAGGAATGGTGCACACCAAAACTTGTCTCGAATGCTTTAGAATTATTAGATAAAGAAATACCAAAATTCAAGGATAAAATACAATCTGTTCAATTATGCTTTACAACTGACCCTTTTATGTATAAATATCCGAAAATAACCGAAATGAGCTTAAAGTGCATAAAAAAGTTAAATGAAAACGATATAAAATGCACTGCTTTAACAAAAGGAATATTGCCTAAAGAACTTGCAAATTTATCAAAAGATAATGAATACGGAATTACTTTGGTGTCTTTAAATGAAGATTTTAGAAAAGAAATAGAACCGGGCTCTGCTCCTTATAGAGAAAGAATAGAAGCATTAAGATATTTACATAATAACGGTTGTAAAACTTGGGTTAGTATTGAACCTTATCCAACACCAAACTTTATTGAACAAAATCTGCAAGATATTTTAGATGAATTATCATTTGTTGATAAAATTATTTTTGGTAGATTAAATTACAATGCAAAAGTTTCTCAATTTAAAGAACACAAAAAGTTCTTTAATGAAATGGCTGAATTAGTTATTCAATATTGCTATAAAACAAAAAAGCAATTTCATATAAAAGATGGAACAATAACAAAAGAAGATTAGCTAATAATCTTCTTTTTTGTTTGAGAAAACCACCAGACTATCTGGTGGTTTTCTCAAACAATAAAAAAGACCATCTATTATAAAATAAGATGGTCTTTTTTTATTTACATAATTTATCGTTAACTTTGATAGTAATTCGATTGGTTAAACTAATATTAGCTTCAATTTTGCTATTATCTTTATCAGTTGTACTTAATTTTATTGAAGTAAAAGATATAAGAGTGTTATGTTCATCACATAATTCTCCATCAACTCTTAGAGTATGATGATAAAATCCTGCATAAACAGATATTGTTTTCCCATTGTAATTACATTCTTTATATGAAAGTAAAAGTGCAGAAATTAACATAGGAATAGCTATTATAAGTAATCCGTATATTCCATATGTACCACTATAGGTTTCAAAGTCGTATGCTACTATTTCGTAAGAATCAACATTGCCATCAATAGAAGTGTATAAATTTGAAGCTTCCTTTCCATCACTAAAAAAATATTCTTCTATGCTGTCAATTAAATTGTTATTAGAATCATAAAAATTAATTGTAGCATAACCACTATTCAGTTCTCGTTTAAATTATAAGGTTATATCACAAGTGGTCGGATCTATTGATTCATAATAGTCTACATAACATTCACTATCTATAAATTCTAATTTTGGTTGAAAAGCATTAATAATAATTGGTAACAATATTATAAGTATAGTTAAACTCAACCAAATTAATCTATGCATTAACAATTTTTTCTTTTCGTTCATTTTTGTTCCTTTTATTTTCCAGATTTTCTTCTATTACAATCTTTACATAACATTTGACAATTGTCAACCGAAGTTTTACCACCAGCATGCCAAGGAGTTATATGATCAGCTTCCATTTCTTTTATATCAAAATGCTTTCCGCAATTTTTACATATTCCATTTTGTTTTTCGTAAGCACTTCTTTTTTGATTTTCTGTAAATGCTCGAATATTAAGATGCTTTTCATTGCGAGTAAGAACATAAGAATATATACCTTTTTTGTTTGTAACATCATCGTCTATCATAAGTGTTTGTATTTCTTGTTCTAATTTGTTAGTATCGTATGTATTGTTTTTAAATTGATTATATAAAACACCCCAATTTATGCCTTTCATCTCTTTTCTATAATTTGTAAATGTTAGTTGAACCCATTCAATAACATTTCTGAAATAAGTCCATAACTCATTAGCGTTAGGATCGTGTTGATGAATTGACATATATTCTTCCACATTTCCATTATTTATCCACGAAAGTGCCGTTTCTAAATATTCTTGTCTTATAGGTGAACCGTTAACATAATCCTTTGCTAAAAGATAAGCTGCACAATTTGTTTTACTAAAATGCAATTTTGCATTTGTTAACCATGGCCCTGTATAAACTGCATTTCTTAACTCTTGATCTGTCAGTTTTTCTCCCGCAATGTTTATAATCTTAAACCAATCTAATTTCTCTTTGTCGTTGCCTTCGCAAAAATAAATCATTAATTTATAATCCAGAATTAAATCTCGTTCTGCTTTTGTTAAATTGTGAAAAGCACGATTATCTATGGAAAAATCTCCGTTTATATATTGACAAAAACTAACTGTTCTTTGTTGTCCGTCTAAGACTTCATATGTTCCATCTTCATTTTTAACCCAATACATAACATTAAGTGGGAAACCTTTTCTTATTGTATCAATAACTGCATTTCTTTGTTTTTCATCATAAACAAATTCTCTTTGATATTTTGGTCTAATATTTAATTTGCCATTATATCCAACAACACCATCTTCTGCATTATCAACATAATTTTCCGCTACTTCTCTTATAGAAATTTCATTCAACTCAATTTTCATTCGTTTTTCTCCTTTTAATAATCACTCTTGCATAAATATGTTTTCCGTTAATTTTTGTTAAATATTTGCCTTTTGTTTGCTCTGTAGGACCTGTTAACATACTATATCTACCTATTGCATCAACGATTTCAAACTGTTCAGGATTATACTTATCTAAAAATGTAATTGGTACACCCATACAACCATCATAATCATAGGGAATATCATTGTATTTATTCACATTTATTGCGTTGTAATTATCGTATTTAGGATATTCTTTTTCATTATAAGTTTTATATAGAGTTATAAATTCTTTGTGCTTTGAAACTTGCAAACTTGTAAACCAACAAGAAGTAGACACTCTAACCATTTTTTTACCATTAACAATTTTATGGAACTTTTCACAATCATCTGGGACAACGAAATACATTCCAACATTAAAATTTGTATAACCCGTTCTTATTTTATCTTCTTTAAAAAGTTTAAAAATTTCTTTGTATGTAAGAGCATTAGTATTACCCATAATAATGTAATCTTTATTGAAAGTTGTTAATTGTTCAATGTATTCTCTAAACAAAGAAAAAGGTGGGTTTGTTACAATTATGTCCGATTGTTTTAATAACTCTACACATTCTTCAGATCTAAAATCCCCATTACCTTTTAAGAGAGTTATAGAGTTCTTTTTGTTTTTTAAAAGATATTCAACATCAGCAAGATCAGTTGCTCCATCTTGATTGTAATCTTGAACTTCATTTATTTCAATCTTATAAGGGTGTCTGTTTTTATTTGGTATTGTCTTGCTTTCTCCCCAAATATTAAATTGTGTGTATGCTATTGGTGAATCGTCATAGCAAGTTGCAATTAATTTTTTCAATCCTAAATGATTAAAATTCATAGCAAAGTATTTAAAAAAGTTACTTTCGTAAGGATCATCACAATTACAAAATATTACCTTATCTTTCAATTGATCTTTATAGTGCTTTAATTCCAATTCAATATCGTTAAGCTGAGTATAAAATTCATCTGCTTTATTCCTTTTAGCATTATCCATTAATTTTGTGGCCATAATCTCTCCTTGACCACGCATTAATTAAAAAAGATGTATCTTTATAAAAAAATAAAAGTCATCTATTCTTGCAATCGGTGGTCTCTTTTGCTTTTAATATAAAATAAGTATAGCATACTTTTTCTAAAAATGTATAAGTTTTTACCATTTTTCCCAAAATAGATGTATCAAAAGAATAATATTATTAAAAGTTGAAGTCATTTATTG
>CASFMG010000066.1 GCA_949295755.1 uncultured Christensenella sp. | reverse complement strand
TATAATCATATTATTGTAATAAAAAATTCAACCGTTTGGTTGAATTTTTTATTAAATAAGTTCGACAATCGCAAGTTGTGATGCATCACCACGACGAGTTTCTGTTTTTAAAACTCTTGTATAACCACCTTTTGTTCCAAGTTCTTTTGCTCTTTCTGCGTATTTTGGAGCATATATATTGAAAATTCTTTCAACAAGTGGATGATTGATTCCCTGTGTTCTTGCTCTATATGCTTCAAGACCTTCTTTTTCTTTTCTTTCGTCTTGTAAATCATATAAGAAAGACATTATTTTTCTTCTTGCAGTAAGTTTTTTAGGACCATCGTTTACAATTTCTTTATTTACCTTAACACCCTTTTCCATAACAGTTTTTGTAACTTTTACATTGTCTTCGTAAGAGTTGATTGCAAGTGTTAGTATTTTTTCAGCCTTTGAACTCACTGCCTTTGCTTTTGCAAGACTAGTTTCAATTCTGCCGTACTTAAATAAATTTGACACTTGTCCTCTTAAAACTGCGATTCTTTGGTCGGTTGATCTACCTAATTTATCGTTAGCCATGTTCTTCTCCTTTTTAGTCTTCGTCTGTTCGCAAACTTAAACCATAAGATTCAAGTTTTGCTACTACTTCTTCAATTGATTTTAATCCAAGATTTCTAACCTTTAACATATCATTTTTTGATTTTTTAATAAGGTCTTCAATTGTATTTATATTTGCTCTTTTCAAACAATTGTACGACCTAACAGAAAGGTCCATTTCTTCAATTGGCATTTCAAGTACTTTTATTTGTTGGTCTTCTTCTTTGCTCACTAAAATGTTCATACCACTCATTTCTTCGCAAAGGTCCACAAATAGTGAAATATGTTCTTGAATAATTTTTCCTGCCAAACTAACAATTTCTCTTGCTGTGATTGTACCATTTGTTTCAACTTCTAATGTAAGTTTGTCATAATCAATGCTTTGACCTACTCTTGTGCTTTCAACATTGTAATTGACTTTTTTAACAGGAGAGTAAATAGAATCTATTGCAATATATTCCAATGTGTCAACTCTTTCTTTATTGATTACATTTGGAACATATCCTCTACCTCTTCCAATTAAAACATCTAACTTAAAATCAGCATCACTTTCGGCTGTACAAATATGAAGTTCTGGGTTTAAAATTTCAACTTCATCGTTTGGTTCAAAATCTTTTGCAGTAATTTCGCCTGCACCTTTGTGATGAATTCTAAGAATAGTTGTGAAATCACTATCTTTATTGTCTGTTTTAACAGCAAGACATTTAATGTTAAGAACAATATCTACTACATCTTCACTTATTCCTGGAACAGTTGAAAATTCGTGTGGAACTCCATTGATTCTTATTGCGATTGGCGCAGCACCTGGAAGTGCTCCAAGTAATGTTCTTCTCATACAGTTGCCTAGTGTGATTCCATAACCTCTTTCAAGTGGTTCAACTATAAATCTAGCATAAGAACCGCCTTCTGTTTCTTCGCAAGTAATTCTTGGTTTTTCCATTTCCATCATATAACTAATTCCTCCCTATTTCTATCTTGAGTATAACTCAATGATTAAGTGTTCTTTAATGTTAAGGTCAATATCTTCTCTTGTTGGAAGTGCTAAAATTTTTCCTTCAAGTGTATCGCTGTTAAATTCCAACCATTTTGGCATAACAATTTTCATACCTTTAAGTTGTTTAAACATTTCAAGTTCTCTTTTGTTTTCTTTAACTGCAATTACATCACCAACTTTAACTTGATAAGATGGAATGTTAACGGTTTTACCATTAACCGTAATTTGACGATAGTTTACAATTTGACGACATTCGCTTCTTGAAGAACCAATTCCCATTCTATAAACTACATTGTCAAGTCTTCTTTCGATAAGTGATAACATATTTTCACCTGTTACACCTTTCATTCTTTCGGCTTCTTCATAGTATCTTCTAAATTGATTTTCCAAAATGCCGTATGCTTTTTTAACTTTTTGTTTTTCTCTAAGTTGAGTACCATATTCAGTAACTCTCTTTCTGCCTGTGCCGTGTTGTCCAGGAGCAACAGGTCTTCTTTCCATTGCGCATTTCTTTGTAGTACATCTTTCGCCTTTAAGGAAAAGTTTGCAACCTTCTCTACGACATTGTCTACAATCTGCACCTATCATTTTAGCCATGTTTTTCTCCTTTTATATTCTTCTAACCTTAGGTGGTCTACAACCGTTATGAGCGATTGGAGAAACATCTTTGATTAGTGTAACATCGAGTTCAGCAGTTTGAAGTGCTCTAATTGCAGATTCTCTGCCATTGCCAGGTCCTTTGATATATACTTCAACTGATTTAATTCCGTGTTCTTTTGCGACTTTTGCTGCGTCTTCAACACATTGTTGTGCTGCAAATGGTGTGCTCTTTTTTGAACCTTTGAAACCTAATTTCCCAGAACTTGCCCAAGAAACTACATTTCCTTGAAGGTCTGTAAAGGTAACCATAGTATTATTAAAAGAAGATTTAATATGAACTTGACCTTTGTCAATATTTTTACTTACTCTTTTTTTCTTTGTAACTGCTTTTTTTGCTACTGTTGCCATACTTTCTCCTTATTATAGTTTACCTTTCTTTGAACTACCACCAACGACTTTTCTTGGACCTTTTCTTGTTCTGCAGTTTGTTCTTGTGTTTTGACCACGAACAGGAAGTCCTTTACGGTGTCTGGTTCCTCTATAAGAACCAATTTCTGTTAATCTTTTAATGTTAAGCGAAACTTCTTTTCTTAAATCTCCTTCAACTGTTAAGTTGTGTTCAATATAATTACGAAGTTTAGCAACATCGTTTTCATCTAAATCCTTAACTCTTGTATCTGGATTTATTTTTGTTTCAGCCAAAATTTGATTTGCTGTATGTCTACCAATACCATAGATATATGTCAAACCAATTTCAACTCTTTTTTCTCTGGGTAAATCAACACCAGCGATTCTTGCCATATTTTCCTCCGAAATTTTTAAAATTGAATG
>CASFMG010000065.1 GCA_949295755.1 uncultured Christensenella sp. | reverse complement strand
TAAATAGATTTTTACTTTCTATTTTTTTAATTTTAAGTTGTGTTTTTGATGCAGTTGGGACAATAAATATTTTAGGTGTAAATGTTAGTTTAAATTTAATTTTATATTTTGTAATGTTTGTTGTTTTGTTTGCTATGCAAAGAAGTGTAAAGGGAATAATTGCAACAATTTTGACCAGTTTAATAATTATTTCTGTTCTTGCTTGTTATAATGCAATCAATTTAGAAATGTTTGAATTTGCATATGTTCAACCTTTTGTTTATGTCGCAATAGTTGTTGGTGTAATTTTGTATTACATTTGCCCAAACATAAACAGTGTTTTTTGTGGTACATTGTTAGGTGCTATTTTATTTGAACTAATCTTTCATCAAATGTCTTGGAATTATGTTAATCAAACATTAAATTTAGGTGGCGATGTTGCAATTACATTTACTTTTGTTTGTGTAATTTCTTATTGTTTGTTTAACAGTTTTTTAAAAGCTATAAAATATATAAAGTCCAAAAAACAAGAAAAAATCAAAACTTGATTAAATTAAATTGAAAATGTCTCTAAATTATGTTATCATAAAACAAAATGATTTAGAGGAGAATAAAATTGGCAAAACCACTAGTTGCAATCGTAGGAAGACCAAATGTTGGCAAAAGTACTTTTTTTAATAAAATTTGTGGAAAACGCATAAGTATTGTTGATGATATGCCAGGGGTTACACGAGATAGAATATATGCCGATGCCGAATGGTGTGGGCACGAATTTCGTTTGGTTGATACTGGTGGTATTGATGCAAAAACAGATGATATTTTTCAACAAGATATAAGGAAACAAGTTGATATTGCTATTGACCTTGCAGATGTAATAGTTTTTTTGGTTGATGGAAATGATGGGATAACGCAAAGAGACCACGATGTTGCAGATATACTTAGGAAAACAAATAAAAAAGTTATTTTGGTAGTGAATAAATTAGATAATTACGAAGTTGAAAAAACTTACGATTTTTATGAACTTGGACTTGGTGAACCTTTTGCAATATCGTGCGAACAAGCAAAAGGTCTTGGCGAAGTTTTAGACGAAATAGTAAAAGATTTTAAACAAGTTGACGAAACTCAAAATGACGACACAATAAAAATAGCGATAGTTGGAAGACCAAATGTTGGTAAAAGCAGTATAACAAACAAAATTCTTGGTTTTTCAAGAGTTGTTGTCAGTGATGTCGCAGGAACAACTCGAGATGCAATAGAAACAGATTTTAAATATAACGGTCAAAAGTACACTCTAATTGATACGGCTGGACTGCGACGACAAAGAAGTTTTGAAAAAGAAAGTGTTGAAGGGTATTCGGTTATTCGTTCTATGGAAGCAATCGAAAGAGCAGATGTTGTTTTAATTGTTATAAATGCGAGTGAAGAAATATCCGAGCAAGATGTTAGAATTGCTGGCTATGTTCACGAAGCAGGAAAACCAAGTGTTGTTGTTGTAAACAAGTGGGATTTAGTAGAGAAAGACGGAAATACTATAAATGTGTTTAATGAAAAAATAAAGAATAGTTTATCGTTTATGGATTATTTTAAGTCTATATATGTTTCAGCAAAAACAGGTCAACGCCTTACTAATGTTATAGAAACAGCAAAACAAGTTTATGATAACGCTTCAAGAAGAATTCCAACTGGAACACTCAACGAACTTTTAAGTCAGGCAATATTATCAAACGAACCACCATATAGAAATGGAAGACGATTAAAAATTAGTTATATAACGCAATACAAAACAAATCCTCCAACATTTATTTTGTTTTGTAATGATGCAACGCTTATGCATTTTTCTTATTTAAGATATTTAGAAAATAGGTTTAGACAAGCAGTCGACTTTTCTGGCACACCCATAAAGTTTATAACCCGTTCAAAAGGAGATAAAGACTAATGGAAATTGTAAAATATATTGTGCTTGTTTTGTGTGGGTATACACTTGGTAACATTAGTTCAGCAAAAATAATTTCAAGACTAAGAAAAGATGATATAACAAAGCACGGCAGTGGAAACCCTGGTTCTATGAATATGCTTAGAACTTTTGGTTTTAAGATGGGTATATTAACACTATTTTTTGACGCATTAAAAGGTGCAATTCCATCAATACTTGGATTTTGTATGTTTGGTGGAGATGTAAATAGTGAAATGTCATACATTGGCTTATATGTTGGTGGTATGAGTGCAGTTGTTGGACATTGTTTTCCTGCATTTTATAAATTTAAAGGTGGGAAAGGTGTTGCAACAATGCTCGGAATGTTTGCAGTTGCCGAACCTTACTGGGCAATTATAATGTTTGCTGTTTGTTTTTTGTATTTGGTTATTTTTGATTATGGTGCAATCGCTTCATTTTTGTTTATAACTGCTTTAACTCTTGTTGAAGGATATAAATTCCACGATAATGTTGTGATAACAGTTATTTTGTTCATTTTATATTTTCTTGTTTGGTTTATGCATAGAAGCAACATAAATAGGCTCCTTTTGGGAAAAGAAAATAAGGTAAATTTTAGAGAAAAATTAAAAAAAATTGGCAAGAAAAAAACAAAGATAGAAAACAAAGATGAACTTTCAAGACAGGAAATAAAACAAATTAAAAAAATAAACAAGCAAGAAAACAAACAAGAAAAAAAAGAGCAGAAATTAAAAGCAAAAGAACGAGAAATTGGATAATTATATTTTGCCAAAAATTTGTGAAAATCGGAATAAAAAATAATTTAATTTATTAAAAAAATCTCATAACAATGAGATTTTTTAATATCCATTTTTTGCAATGTGTTTAACTGCTCTAACAAGTTTTTGACAATCATTAAAACTATTAAAATATGAAAGGGATGCTCTTACAATTCCTTGATTTAATGTTCCTAAAAATTTGTGTTTTAGTCCTGCGCAATGAAGTCCACCACGAGTACAAATTTCATATTTATCGCTAAGTATTTGGCTTACATCTGTTGACCCATAATCAAGTATGTTAAAGCCAATTACACCAAAAGCATTGTTTGGGTGAGTATAAACTTTAACACCATTTATGTTACTGAGTTCAAAATTTAAGTAAGTAGAAAGGTCATCAATTTTTTCGTTTATTTCAATAAAATTATTTTTAACAAAATCAATTCCTGCACCAAGTCCTAAAATGCTTGGAGTTGGCAGTGTTCCACTCTCATATGTCTCTACACTTCCTAGTGGTTGGTAAACATTTTCACTTTCCGTTCCTGTTCCACCGAATCTTATTGGGTTTATTTTAGTCTTTTCGTTGTATGCTAAAACGCCAACACCTTGTGGACTATAAAGTGCCTTATGTGGGGCAAGTGCCAAAAGGTCAATACCCATTTTGTCCATATCAATTTTTATATGTCCTGCACTTTGTGCGCAATCAACTAAAAAAATTATATCATTTTCTTTACAAAAATTGCCAATTTTTTCTATGTCTGCAATTTCACCATCAACATTTGACATATGATTAACACAAATTAAATAGGTGTTTGGTTTTATGTGTTTTTTTATGTCGTCTAAACCTAGTATTCCTGCATTTAAAGAACTTGCTATGCTGATTTCAAGTCCTTTTCTTTTTTGAAGTTCAAAAAGTGGTCTAACACTCGCATTAT
>CASFMG010000064.1 GCA_949295755.1 uncultured Christensenella sp. | reverse complement strand
CTTCATTTTTATTTATAACAAAAGATATTGTATCATCATTATCAACACACTCCATAATAGAACCTTCTGTTAATTTTTTATCATCTTTTTGAAAAATAACTTTCCAACTTTTGTCTAGTTTTAAATAAAATTCATATTCTTCAAACATATACATATTTTGAGAAGTGGTTTCATTTGTTTCAATTTGTTCAATATAGGCTTTAAGCCTAAACATCATAAGTCTTTTATGGATATTTTTTTGTAAATTTTTATCATTTATTATGTTGTTTATACAACTTCTATACATTATTAAATATGATGCCATAATTTCTTTTGCAAACCATAACGGTAATTTTTGTTTTTTTAGCACTTTCTCAGGTAAACTATTAAAAGCATCGATAACTATGCTATTATTATTTATAATATTATTTAATAATTCAACAATTTTATTGCGCATAACCAAACTAATATTAAATTTTAGTGAATACAGTGCACACGCTTTTGCTAGTTGATAATTATTTTTATTTAAATAATAAAAAGAATACAAAAAATAATACGCTCCTAAATCTTCTAATGATTTTATTATTCCATATGAATTGTCAAGAACAATTTTTAAATTAACATAATCTTGTAATTCTAAATAACTATTACAAAGTTCAAAATATGCAGGATATGACATTGGTGAGCATTTTATACAAGAATTAAAATCTTGTATTGCCATATCATAATTTTTTAAATTTTTATAAGCAATTGCTCTTTTATAATATAACCAACCATCAACTCCTGTTGTAAATTTTACTGGAAAAGATTTTGGATGAAGGGTTGCGAAAACAAAATAGTCTTCAAACGAATCAAAAACAATTTTTTTGTCATTTACATCAAAATAATCGAATGCAATATTGATATAATAAAGCATATTATCCCATTGCTTTTTACCATTTTTTATATTTACCTTTGATTGAATATAATCAAAAAAGTCTTTTTCTAGTTTATTTATTTTCTGCAAATAAACAACCGATTTATTTGAATATGTATCACATAACGATTTCATATATTTGCAAACCTGCATTTGATTAAAAAAATCAGTTTCATTGTTCGTTTGCAATGCTATTTCATTGTATAATAAATCTAAATCAATATTTAAATTTCCAGTTAGTGTTTGCTTAATTTCTTCTAGTGTTTTCATAATTATATGTTAACACAAATAATAATTTTAGTAAACAATCTATTAGTTACAAAATATAATTTAGACATAAAAAAACTCACTTAATAGTGAGTTTTTTAATTCTAAATTTATTTATAAGATTGCATTTTCTTTTTTGAAACAACCATATAAACTATTGAACCTGCAAGTACAAGCACTGCAACGCAACAAAGTACTATTGTTATGACTTCATTGGTTGTTACACCAGAATTTCCTGGTTCGTTTACTGTAAAGGTTCTTGTAACTGTTGCTGTGTTACCAGCATCATCAGTTGCAGAGAATGTTATTGAATATTCGCCTGCTGTTTCAATGTTATATTCAAATTTACCATTGTCTTCATCTTCGTGAATATTTTTAACTTCAACACCTGTTGTTGTGTTCTTTACAACAATTTTTATGTCATTTGCAGACATTCCTTGTGTTTTGTTATCTTCAACTGTGATTTTGCTTAAGTCTATTGATAATGTTGTATCAATTTTTACCGTACTTGAAACTATATCATCTTTAACATCAATAACAGGACTTACCAAATCACCAACTTTAATTGTGTGTGTTACAACAGTTGAATTTTTGTTTGTTGATTTATCATAAGCAGTATATGTTACTGTGTATTGTTCATTATAGTTTAATGATACATATAAATTGCCAGGATTTGAATGTTCTCTATCTTCAGGAAGAAGTGTTCCTTCAGCAATTTGTTGTTCTTCTTCAAGCCACAAACCATATTGATTTAATAAGTCTGCCATTTCACTACCTTTAATTGTTCTTGTATATGATTTTGAAGAAATAACAATTTTTGATGATTCTAAATCAATTCCAGAAATATCATCTGCACTAAATACAGGAATTAAAACTTTGCTTCCAACTTCGTATGAGTCATTTAAGTTCCATTCAACTCTAACATCAGGATTGGTTGTATCGCTTACTTCAACTTTAAATTCTTTTCTTTCACTTTCAACTTCTCTGCCATCAACATAGAGTGAATATACTAATGTGTATGTTCCTGTTTTCTTTGGTGTAAATGTTTCTTTATTTAACTGACTTCCAACAGGTCCAATAACATTAACTTCATACGTTGCGTTGTCACCTGCACCTGTAATCTCAGGAACTGGAAGTGTTATTGAATCACCAAGTTCAAGTTTTCCATCACTTAATGCTTCTGGAAGATTACTAAATCTTGGTTCATCCACAACAACTTTTTCTGCAACATTTACTGTTTGATATATATATGTTTTGTTGTTACCTGCATCGGTAATTTCATAAACAATATCATAATCTCCTGCAAGTGTTGCATAGAATTTTGCACCGCTAAGTGTGTATGTTTGTGCACTTGATGACCTAATAATAGTAGCATTTTCAACATCAAAATCTTGAGTTTTTATTGTACCATCAACTTCTTCTGTGTGTGTTACTATAATATTTACATCAACATAATCAACAAGGTCATCAGTAAGTGTAAGTGTTGGCAAAATAACTTCATCATTTTGTTCGTATGGACCAGCCCAATCTGAAAGACTTGTAATTGTTGGTCTTGCAGTATCTTTATTGTCTTTTATTAAGATTTCAACTTCATCATATCCATATTTAAAGCCTTGATATGCTTCTATATTATTATCAGCATTAGTTTCTTCGGCTGTGAGTGGAGCATCATTTTCTGTTTTTGCTCTTATCTTTAAAGAAGTTGCACCATCTTTATCAACAACAATTTCATATTTTCCGTCTTCGTTGACTTCAAGAATTGTCCAATTAGCATCATTGTCATACTTATACATAACTTGTGTGTATAATCTATCATCATTTTCATCACTTGCAACAGGCTTGTTAAAAGTTATCTTTTCTCCTGTTGAAACTGATTTATTAAATGTGTCTTTAAATTCAACAGTTGGTGCCTTTGTAAATTCAAAGTTAGAATCAACTGTAAACGAATAATTTAATGTTACAGAGTTTCCAGCACTATCTTTTGCTTTATAAAATGCTGTATATGTTCCATCTTCAAGTTTATCTATTCCAAGATCTTTTGCGTCAATCATAGTTTCTGCATCAAAAGCAAAATTATCTGTTCTATTAAACACAATATCTTTTGTAAAAATTAAATCGTTTTCTTGTGATGCATCGGTATAAATATCATCTGAAGAACTTGATTGAGATGTGCTTCTTATATATCTTGTAAGTTCCAAATCGCTTAAATTATCACCAAGGTCCTTTGCATAAATTGCTTTAAGAACAATATTTTTACCATTAGTGAAATTAGTTTGAAGTTTATAATCTACATTTTTTATGTTTTCTGTATTGTCTGTTGAATAAGGGTCAGCAACTATAATTTCTGGTGCTTTTGTATCTTTTACACCACTTATTTCAAACCCAGTTTTTTCTGCTTTTTTCCCAAGTGCATCAGTTACATTATAATAAAACAAATATCTACCATTATCAATGGTATAAGTTTGTCCATCAATAACATATGTTTTTTGTGCAGTAAATTTGTTTCCATCTATTGTTTGACTTGTTACATCTACCGTTTTCCCATTTACGTATACATATGCTTCTATTGTGTAATAAACAGGAGTTGTTTCTGCTCCCATTTTACCAATTGGAGTTGGGAGTTCAATTTCTTCTCCAATATCTGCACTCGTGTTAACTGTTTTTGAATATTCAAATTTTAATTCATAATCTTTGCCATATTCTTTTTCAAATTGTGTATCAGACAAAACAGTAAATTCTTCTGTTCTAGTATTTAGATAAACACCTTCACTTGTTCTTGCATCAAATCTTACTGAATATATACCTTCTTCAAGAGAATCATAATTTAACAATCCTGTTTCAGCATTAAATGACAATGTTCTTTGAGATGGTGTTGTAATTGTTGTTGTAATTGTATATTCTGTTTCAACTTCTTCGTCAGCAAATTCAACTTCGGCACTAGGAATATAAATATCACCTTTGTAACTTTGCCATACATATTTTGGAAGCGTTCTTTTTGTATTTTCAACAAGGTTTATCTTATTTACACCAACTTGTCCATTAACTGTTATAGTTGCTGTATATTCCTTTCCACCATTTTGTATTTTATAATTGATAGTATAATTACCTATTCTTGTAATTTTAAATTTTCCTTCAACAACATCAACACTTTCATTGATTGGACTTAATACTGTGTAATTTGTTTGGTTTAATATTGTTGGTTCTGCTCCGTTTACAACCAATCTTGCTGTTGGTACTGGATAAGTTGAGCCAACAAGTGCTGTTGCGTTTTGTCCATCCACTTCAAGCATTGTGAGTGCGTTAGCAGTTTGTTCTGCATAAACAGTTTTGTTTGGTAGTTCATAACTATTTGGTAAAACTACTGCATTAACACCTGCTGCTGCTAATGTTGAAGTTGTTAATAATGCAACCATGCAAGCCTTTTTCATTGATTTTTTCATTATTATGCTCCTATATAATATTTAACAAATAGAGTTTATACTATAACATTTTTTTTGTCAACGAATTGAATAAAAAATATATACTATAAAAAACAAATTTTAAATTGCAAACATTTTCAAAAAATAAGAGCAAATAAAATTATTTCATCAACTTAAAACTGCGCATTCTATTTGTTTTCGATTTTATTTTTTGAATATTGTTTATATTTATGTTGTATTTTTATGTCGATTATTTTGTTTTGTTGTAAAAAAAAGACTGTAACGAAAGTTACAGCCTTCTTTTTATCGGTATTAGTTGTTGCCACAAGGTGTATTACATCCACAGCCACAGCAAGAGAGTAATAAAAGTAAGAATATAATATTCGTACAATCATTATTACCACCAAAGAAACCTGTGTCGCAACCACAAATTTGCAATAGGAACAATAACCATATAAGTGAATAGCAGTTGTTTGTTCCGTGTCCGCAGTTACCGAAACCACCAAAAAGATTCATATGTACCTCCACAAAAATTAAACTTAAATATGTAAATCATTTTATCTTTTGTGTTTTGCTCTTTTTTTCCTTTGCTCATATCACTATATGAATTTGGTGATTTTTTGTTACAAACTATCTTATATATTTTTTTATTTCTTGTTTTAACTCTTCAATATCTATTTTATTTTTAGCAGAAATGTACACACCGTCATCATTTTCTTTATTTAAAACTTTATCGCATTTATTATAAACTTTTATTATTGGACATTTTATACCCAAATCGTTTAAAACTTTATTTACAACATCAACCTGACTTAAATAATGTGGATTACTTACATCAATCAAATGCAAAATTATATCGGCATCTTTCGCTTCATCAAGTGTGGAACTAAACGCATCTACTAAATCGTGTGGCAGTTTTGAAATAAATCCAACAGTATCTGTTAAAACAATTTTTTGGCCTTCGCAAAGCCAAACAGTTCGACTTGTTGTGTCAAGAGTGGCAAACAACTTGTCATCAGCATATATTGATGCCTTTGTTATTAAATTTAAGAGTGTACTTTTACCTGCGTTTGTATATCCCACAATAGCAACTTTACAAATGGAATTTTCTTTTCTAGACTTTCTTTGAATATCTCTATTTTGTTTTATTTTTTCAAGTTCTTTTTCTAGTTTTAAAATATTGTTTTGTGCAATTCTTCGGTTTATTTCAAGTTTTGTTTCTCCTGGTCCTCTCATCCCAACGCCACTTCCACCAAACTTTCCACTTGTTCCACTTATTCCTGCAAGTCTTGGAATATTATATTTAAGTTGTGCAAGTTCAACTTGTAACTTTCCTTCATTACTTGTTGTTCTTTGTGCAAAAATGTCTAAAATCAGTGTTATTCTATCAATAACTTTAACATTAAAAATATCTGACAAATTTCGTGCTTGTGAGCCACTAAGTTCATAGTCCACCACAACAACATTTGCACCATTTTTTTCAATTTCTTGTTTTATTTCTTCAACCTTTCCTGTACCAATTAGTGTTGCAGGCGTTACTTGTCTTACAAGTTGATGTGTTTGACCAACAACTATTAGTCCAGCAGTTTCACAAAGACTTTTAAGTTCGGTAAGTGAAATATTAACATCTTCTTTATTTGAAAATGTTACTCCAACCAAATATGCCTTTTCTATTATTTTCTTTGTTTCGTATGCCATATACTCTCCTTAAAAATCAGTCTAGAAAATTATAGCACAAAAAACTCTCAATTACAATAACTAACTCACAAATACAACTTCTCCATTAAAAGCATCAATCACTGCATTTTTAGATTGCAAATTATTTGTTTTAACCATAAATGCCCAAAAATAATTGGTATTATTATCGTATTTATTATACACAATTGTTAAGTAACATTCACAAGATTTGTTGTTTTTTGAATTATCCTTTATAAATTGTTTTAAAACATTAAATCCCTTTTCTAGTGCTTTGTAATAATTTATATTGAAGGAATTAGAAATACAATCTAGTTTAACATATGTATCATCTAAATTTTCGATTAAAATTTCTATGCTTGCATCTTCTTCAAATACACTGCCCACATCACACATAAAAGTTGAATTGAATGGATTTTTTTCTAAAATATAAATATATTCTTTGCCATTTAATTTAATAAAAGCATTCAACGATTTTGCATAATTATTATCTCCATAAAGTTTAACTGAAAAAATTCCATATTGTACTTTTTGTGTACTTATGCCATTGTATTCAAAAACATTTTCACGCTCTCCTGAATAAAACTCCACAAAATATCTTTCTGTGCTTTGCATAAAATAATTGTATTGTATTTGAGATGTCATATTATATATTTGACTTCTTCCAAAATAAATATTTATACAAACTATGCCTACTATACATATAATTATCATTGATGTAAAAATTAAGTATTTTTTCATAATGTAATATATTCATAAACGCAATAATATAGAAATGAATTATAAAGTAAATATATACAAAAAATTTGTAAATTTATTTAATTGAGTATAAAATTATAATAAGGAGATTTTATGACATTAAAACAATATTATCAAGATGCAATTAAAAATGGTTATGCGCTGGGGGCTTTTAATTTTTGCAATTTAGAAAGTTTAAAAGGAATTTTAGACGGAGCAACAAAACTAAATGCACCAGTTATTGTTGCAGTATCATCAAGTGCAATGAAACATATGGGCGATGAATATTTAAAAAATATAATTATTGCAACAAAAAAAAAATATAATATTCCATTTTTCTTTCATTTGGACCACGGCAAAGATTTTAATATTTGCAAAAAGGCAATAGATTTAGGATTTGATAGTGTTATGATAGATGGAAGTAGTTTATTATTTGACGAAAATGTTAAACTTACAAAACAAGTTGTCGATTATGCACACAAATTTAACATTCAAGTTGAAGGTGAACTCGGTCGCCTACTTGGTGTAGAAGATGAACATATAAGCAATGAAAGTATATTTACCTCGCCTATTCAAGCAAAAGAATTTGTTGAAAAAACAGGAGTGGACTCTCTTGCAATAGCAATAGGCACAAGCCACGGAATAAATAAATTTAATGGTGAACCAAAACTCGCTTTTGATATTTTGCAACAAATACAAAACAATTTGCCAAACTTTCCTTTTGTTTTGCACGGTGCATCAAGTGTTGATGAACAAACTGTTGATAAAATAAACCTTTTAGGTGGAGAAATAAAAAAGGCGAAAGGTGTACCAAGTGAAATGTTAAAAAAAGCGTGTTCAAATTACAATGTGTGTAAAATAAATGTTGATACAGACATTAGAATGGCAACCACTTTAGCATTAAGAGAATATTTCAATCAAAACAAAGATAGTGTGGACACAAAAAAATATTTTGGATACGCACAAGAAAAAATTGCAGAACTTGTTGCATACAAAATAGAAAATGTTTTTAATTTTAAAAGCATAAAAAAAGACTAAGAATTCTTAGTCTTTTTCATTGTTTTCAACTTTATCAAATGTTTTTGGTGTAAATTCTTTATTATCTATCTCTTTGTATATTTTATTTAAGTTTTTATTATTTAAAGCATTCAAAACCAATGAAGAAAGTATTTTGCCATATTTTTGTTCAACATATTCATTTATTAAAGTAATAATAGTTTTTTCGTCTTTCTTTTCAATTGTTTCTTGATTCTCAAACAATCCGTTTAAAATATCTTGTCTTAAATCAACAAAACTTTTTCCAAAAGAATGAGCATAGTTGTTGTCAGCAACATCCTTTCTAACATACAACTCATTGTTCATAATTTCTTCAATTTTTGTTGTGTCCATATCTTTGTTTTTATTATAAAACGATAACATATGTTCAACAAAATTATATTGTCTATTCAATTTTTCTAGTTTTTTATCTCCGACTTCCCCCAAAAGTATTTGGCCTACAGACTGGTCTATTTTCTTTTTAAAATTAGATTCTATAACTCTATCAATGTATTTCTTCGCACTGTTTTTTGTTAAATATGTTTTGGTATCTTTTACACCAACTAGTTTTATTTTATCAGCATATTTATTTTCATCAGCATCTTTATCTGTTATATTTGCATCAACAACATCTTTATTTTGTTTTTCATTGTCTCTATATGCTTCTTTCTCGTTTAAAATTACAAAGTTTGGTTTATATTCATTTTTTTGAACTTCTGCTGATTGTTCTTTCACAATTTCATTGTCTTTATTTTCAATAAGAAGTGGATTTGAAACATATTTAGGCAAAAGTGCTTCTTCAATAGATGTTGGCATTGTATCGTACTTATATCCCGCGTTTAAAACACTCTTTTTCACATCTTCAAGCGATAAACCTAACCTTTTTATAGTAACAAGGGCAACATTAAATCCAATCCTTGCAGCCTCGTTTATTTCGCTATTAGACATATTTAACCCTGCCAAGACATTTGACATTTGTAAAGTTAAACAATCTTCAATTTTTCTATTGGTTTCACTATCACCATAATCTATTGCTCTTGAAAGTAAAACTTCTGCATATAATCTACTAAAAAACAATTCTTTACTTGATAAATTTGACCTTAGTTTTTTCGCCGCATTTTTGGTTGTAATTGCGAGTATACCATCTAAAATTTTTGTAAACTTTTCTTGCTCAGAAATTTGGTATACAAAACCATTGTTAAACACAACATTGTCTTTAACAAAGATTTTACCTCTATACGATGGTCTGTAATTTAACTTATTTTTTTTTAATATAGTTCTGCAAAGATTTAAAAAACCATAAGCAACATTTTTTATCATTGCTTTTATTTTATTTTCTTTTTTATATTTAAATAATTGATTTTGATAGTTTCTTTCAATTACTTTTACTTTATATACATTTTGTATTTTTGAAATAAGCGATTCGTATTTAGGAAATGTTTTTTTGACAAACAAAATGTTTTTTGATGCAAAAAAACTAGACATAGGATATCTTAAATGTCCATATGAAAAATCATTTTCTTTTAATGCATAACAAGAATATTTGTCACCATAAACAGAACCACTCTCTGTTCGTATTTTTTTTATTGGTGCACTAAAATTATTCCATTCTTCTTCTGTTTTTAAGCCTGAGTTAATAATATCTTCTATTCTTGAAGTTTGCAATCGGGTAATAATTTCATCTGTACTTAAATTTCTATAATATCCTAATAAATATATTGCGTCTTCACCTGTTGCTTGATAATTCTTTAAATCTTTCAACATTTTTTGTGATAAAATATTCGAATTTATTATAGCCATATTACCTCCATTTGTTTACTATTATAGCATTTATTTAATAATATTACAATACCCTTATTAAAAAAAATCTATATATTGTGAAATATATTATGCAAATATTTGTAAAACACCAATATATTATATGCTATAAAAATCCAAAAAACCCTTTCGGGTCTTTATGAAAATAGTCTTTTTACATAATCATAAGCAACAATTTGAACCATTGTTCTATTCATTGGACTTGTGATTAAAAAGGCTTGTCCTACACCTGCAGTAACAATAGTGTCTTGCTCTTGTTGGTTGATTTCACCAGACTTCCTATAAAGTTCAACAAGGTCATTCATATCACTAGGCGCAAGCGAGAAAATCATAGAATATTGACTGGCATTAATAACTGCCGTTGATTGTCTTTCAATTTCTGGCGAACCAACAAAGTCTTTTATATTTTGTGTAATAACAATTTGCATTCCACCATATTTACGAATTCTTTTTGCCATTTGAGCCATAAAGTCGAGGGCAATTGGGTATTTAGGATTTATGAACATATGTGCTTCATCAACAGCTACAATAATTTTTCTAAGCACATTGTATTTAGCATTAAAATCTTTGTTTTTTATAATTTCATTCATCAAATACTTAAACACAATAAGCATTTGTGCATTTGCAATAACTTGGTTATTACTTGCAAGCAGTGATTGAAAGTTAAATGTAATAAAATTTTCTTTTGTTTCAAGAGTTGTTGGTCCGTTCCAAAGTTTACTGTTTCTTCCACCCTTTGCAAATTTTTTAATATATGTTTCAACAATGTTTAAGTTATTTAAAACATATTCATTTTTTTCAGTTTTAAGTTTTTTTAATATTAAATTATATAAATCGTCAAATATTGGAAAATCTTCTGCTTTAAGTGTTGTAAAATTACTATTTTCTGTTATTCCTTTCTTTGTATAAACTTCAACCACTAGTGAGTTTAAAAGTTCAAACGGATCTGATTCTATACCTTCAAGAATAACACGGAAGAATTGTTCCAAAAATTGCAAGTGCTGTGCAAAAGTATCACTTGAATTGTATTCTTCATCAATTACTTTGCCATCTTCATCTTTTTTTGCAGTAAGAGAAATGGTATCATCTTTAAGAGAAGTCATAACGTGAAATGGATTTATAATTCCCATTTGAGAAGAACCAACATCAATAACTTTTCCTTTTAAATTTATTGCAAGATTAGTATATTCGTTTTCAGGATCCAAAATAAATACTTTTGTATTATCTGCAGCAAAATTAGTTAAAAGAGTTTTTGTTGCATAAGATTTTCCTGAACCAGATTTTCCTATAATCATCATATTTGAGTTAACTCTTTCTCTATTTCTTAAAAAGAAATCAACAAAAACAGGAAATTCATTATCTCCAATATAAAATCCATTTTTATCTTGAAGTGCAGCACTTATAAATGGGAAAATTGCAGCCAAACTTGTTGTTGGAATTCCCCTTTTACAATCGTTTACATTATCTCTCATTGAAATATTTGAACTAATAAATGCATCAACTTGTCTTCCAAACATTTCACTATATTTAAAACCTTCCTGCCTAAGCATTGCTCTAACTTCTTTTCTGGCAGGTTCTTCACAAGTAACAAATATATTTACATCAAAAAGTTGTTCGTTGTTGTTTTTTAAACTAACAAGTAAATTTCTTAATGTTTCAAGGTGCGTTTCATTTTCAATCTGTCTACTTGTCGATGCATAATGAGCAAACTTACCTTCCATTTCCATTATTGCTTTATCTATTGCTTTTTCTGACTCATATTTTTTTTGTGGTTTTATTTTAGTTACAACTTTTGTTCGGTCCAACAAGTAAAACGAAGCACCCCAAGCATCAGGAACTTGAATTGGATAATCAGAAATTGCAAATTGTCTATATGGTTTATTGTCAATTAAAACTCTACCTGCTTGAAATTTAATTTTTTTAGGTACTACCCAATTAAAATATTGATTCATAGAAATAGAGTCCAATTCTCTCTCGTCAAATTCTTTTCCATAGTTTGCTTTTAAAAACACCAAAAGTTCTTTATCAGTTAAAATTCGAGCATTTATTGGCGTAACTGCTTGAATTAGAGTTGTAATCATACCATTTACAGTATTTTCAAGAATTTCTCTATCTTTGTCATAAACAACAATATAAAAATAATCTTTGTAGATTTTATCTTGACGATTGCGCCTTTCCATTTGACTAACTCTTTCTTCAAAGACACCCGCCCTAACATCAACTTCCATCTTCGAAATTTCGCCTTCATATTGAAGTTCCAAAAGATTATCATATTTTTTATCTTCGTTATATATGTAGTTATCCAGAACCATTGCTTTGTTTAATTTAACAATACTTGCAGTTTGGTCATTAGTTAATCTTCTAAGTGCGTTTGCAAAAGTATTTATAACCATATTTCTTTTGTATTCATTTAAAAGACCAAAAACTATTGGTTGAACCTCAATAACCTGTGCATAATATTCTTTAAAATCAATAAATCTGTCTTGTTTTAACCCAACAAAAGGTATTATTTCTGAAATTGAAGCGTTATGTTTTGTTTTATTTGCAGAATATTTTTTTTGCTGAGCCAAAAATCTAAAAAGATACCCCAGTGTAGAGTATAAACGCATATTGTCTGCAACTTTAAAAAATAGTGAAATTATTATTGCACACCACGCAATACCAATCCAATAATTTATTCCACTTGCAAAATTACTTAAAAATAAACCAAGTGCACCTGCAACACCAATTGCACCAACAATTATATCGCCAAGCGTTACATTTTTAATAATTTCCATTTTAATTTTGGTTTTTCTTGGAATTATTCTCATATAAACCTCTTAATAATCATAATTAGTATAACATTAGTATAACCTAAATATAAATAAAAACAAAATAAACGACAAAAATTTTTAAATATGAAAAAATTTTATATTTTTTTTATAT
>CASFMG010000063.1 GCA_949295755.1 uncultured Christensenella sp. | reverse complement strand
CTTAAAGCATTGAAAATTACTTTACAGAAATCTCGACCTTTTCTATCAGTTCCAAATATAAATGAAGGCATTGAATCATAGCCAAGCATTTTATATTGAGAACAATCAGCTACAATTTGGAAATTATAATATTCATCAAATACTCTAATTGCAGTTGGTTCATCTGTTTCAATTTCTAAAATTGATTCGCCATTTTTGTCTTCATTAACAACAAAAACAATAGCTTCGTCATCAGCAACATTTTCCATTTCATCAATAGGTTTTAAAATTGCATATAATTTTTCTTCAAGTGGTATTATCGCAACTTGGTCAAATTTTATTGCTTTGTCATTTTCATCATATAAAGTTATTGGGTCTTCATTATCTTCGTCTAAAAGTATATCTAGTATACTTAATTCTTGTTTATTTTCTTCCATATTTTACTCCTTTTTTCTATTATTAAGGTAGGCCTCTAATATTATTGCAGCCGAAAGCATATCTAATTGTTTTTTTCGGTCTTTAGATGAAACTTTGTTTTGTTTTAAAATTTCTTCTGCTTCGTATGAAGACAATCTCTCATCTTCGTACACAACTTTTATTTTGGAAATTTCTTGCAACTCTTTTCCAAAACTGCTTGTTATTTTTGTACGCTGATTGTTTGTTCCATCCATAGAGTACGGCATACCTATCACAATGAGTTCAACATTGTTAGCGTGTGCCAAATTTGACAAATAAATTAAATCTTTGTTTTTTTCTTGACAATGATAAATTTCGTATGGATTTGCTGTTATCTGTAAAAAATCAGAAAAGGCAATACCTATTCTTGCATCTCCATAATCAAGGCACATAATTTTGTGATATTGCATAAATCTACCCTATATAAAATTATAAGTACATAAAAAAAATAAGTCAATCATTTCCAAAACAAAAGTCATACCAAAGTATGACTTTTAATTTAGTTCGATTTTTTAGATGTTTTTTTTGACATATTTTTCATTTCTTTTTTTACGGCATCTTCGGTTTTGTTTACAATTTCCTTGGCTTGTGGATTGTACTTATACAGCATAGCACCTGCAATCATACCTATTACAATACCGCAAATAATTCCATCTTTCATATAAAAAACCTCCCTGCAAATATTATCTGCAAAAAGGTTTATAATATTACATAATTATATATTTTTCTTTTCTTGTTCTTTCTGTTCTTTTTCCAATTTTTTGTAATAGTCCAAAATTGCGAGATTTAAAGTTTCAATACAATCATCAACCAAAAATAATTTTTCTTCTGGTAAATTTTCAACGACGTTTAAAATATCCTGTCTTGTTAAAAGTTTGGCTTGGTCTAAATTTAAATTTGTTACAAGTTCTGTTAAAATACTACTACACACAATTGAAGTAACACAGCCCATAGTTTTGAATTTTGCTTCTTCAATAACATTTGTTTCTTTGTTTATTTTTAAATAGATTTTAAAAACATCACCACAATTTTTGTCAATCAATTTTGCTGTTCCGTTTGATCCGTGAAGTCCACCAGCATTTTTTGGATTTTTAAAAATTTCTAAAACTTTTTGATTATACATTATTTTGCCCTCCCTGTTTTTGTTATAGGAGAAATTGCTCTCAATTTTTCTATTACTTTACAAAGAGTTTCAACAACATAATCAACATCATCTTTTGAAATTGATTTTGAAAATGAAAATCTAATTGCACTATGAGATAATTCTTCGCCAATCCCCATTGCTTTTATTACGTGACTAGTTTGTAAACTGCCTGTTGCACACGCAGAACCAGTTGAAACTGCAATACCTTCTAAATCAAGCATTAGTAAAACAGATTCTCCTTCAACCATTTCAAATGACAAATTAACAATATTGTTTACTTTTTGATAAGGGTGCCCATTATAGTGAACATATGGAATTTTTTCCATAACATTTCTTACAAAATAATCTCTAATTGTTTTTAATTTTTGATTATTTACAACCATATCTCTTGTTGCAATTTCTATTGCCTTACCAAAACCAACCACACTTGGAACATTTACCGTTCCACCTCTTTTACCCTTTTCTTGTGTTCCACCTTGAATGATACTTTTAATATGAATACCACTTTTAACATAAAGTGCACCAACACCTTTTGGTCCATAAATTTTGTGAGCACTCATTGAAAGAGCATCTATTCCCATATCATCAACATCAATTTTTATATGACCTATTGCTTGAACTGCATCTGTGTGAAAAATTGCACCTTTATCGTGAGCAATTGAAGCAAGTGTTTTAATGTTTTGAATAGTTCCGACTTCATTGTTGACTGCCATTACAGAAACCAAAATTGTGTCATTTCTTATATAGTGCAAAAGTTCTGGTACGCTTACTAGTCCTTCACTATCACAATTAAGATAAGTAACTTCAAAGCCTTCTTGTTCAAGTTCTTTACAACTTTCAAGAACGGAATCGTGTTCAATTTTTGAAACAATTATATGTTTGCCTTTGTTTTTATTTGCTCTTGCAATACCTTTAATCGCCCAGTTGTTTGCTTCTGTTCCACCACTTGTAAAATAAATTTCACTGCTTTTTGCATTTATTGCTTTGCTAACTTTGTCTCTCGCTCTGTCTACCATTGCTTGTGCGTCACGACCAAAACTATGCAAACTATTTGAATTTCCGTAGATTGTGTTATAGCACGGTATCATTTCGTTTAGAACTTCGCTTGAAACATATGTTGTTGCTGCATTGTCTAAATAAACTTTTTTCTCCATTTTATCTTCCTTTTACCAAAATAAGTATATCATTAAATGTAAATATTTGCAATACTAAATTTGATATATAAATTAAAAATAACAAAAAAAGAATTGAAACTATCAATCCTTTTTTACTTGATTAAACTTCTTTATAAGAGTTTAGTTTTGATAAAATTTGACTTTTTGGCATATATCCACTAAATCTTTCAACTTCTTTTCCATCAACAAAAACTATCATAGTTGGAACTGCCATAATTCCATAACTTCTTGCAAGGTCTTCACTCTCATCAATGTCAACTTTATATATTTCTGCTGTTGATTCTTGACTAACATCTTCTAGTATTGGTGCAAGCATTCTGCAAGGTCCACACCATGTGGCAAAAAAATCAACCATCATAACACCTTTAACGCTTTTCAATTTTTCATTAAAGCTTTCTTTATTTAATATTTCCATATATACCTCCTATAATATATATTTTTTCAAATCTAACATTTTATATGTATTGTCAAAAACTTTTTGTACATAAGGTCTATCAATAACAACTTCACTTAATGGATATTCTCCACTTGCATTAAAAGAAACATCTTCAAGCAGTTTTTCCATAATTGTATGAAGTCTTCTTGCCCCTATGTTCTCCATACTTTCGTTTTGTCTTTCTGCAACAAGTGCAATTTCTTCAAGTGCGTCGTCAGTAAATTTTAAATCTATGTTATCAACTTTAAGTAAACTTGCATATTGAAGTGTTACTGCATTTTTTGGTGTTGACAATATTTTTACAAAATCATCTTTTGTTAAATTGTTAAGTTCAACCCTTATTGGAAATCTTCCTTGAAGTTCAGGAATCATATCTTCAATTTTTGAAACGTGAAATGCTCCTGCTGCAATAAACAAAATAAAATCTGTTTTTACATTGCCATATTTTGTGCTAACCGTTGAGCCTTCAACAATTGGCAAAATATCTCTTTGAACGCCTTCTCTTGATACATCTGGACCACTTTGATTGCCTTTACCTATTATTTTGTCCATTTCGTCAATAAATATTATTCCTTCTTCTTCTGCCCTTCTTATTGCTTCACTGTTTACATTTTCGTTGTCGATAAGTTTGTCTGATTCTTCTTCTATTAAATTTTCTTTTGCACGAATAACGGACATCTTCTTTTTCTTTTTTCTTGGCGGAAAAACATCTCCAAAAATTGAACCAATACTAATTTCGCCAACTCCTGCCATCATATCAAATTGTTTTGGTTTTTCGTTTACTTCAAGTTCAATAGTAAGGTCGTCATATTTACCATTTTTATAATTTTCTTCTATTTCGGCAATTGTTGGCTGATTTGGTTGACCATTTTTTGCAAGTTCAGTACTTATAATTCTTATCAGTTTATCATTTACAACTTGCTCTGCCTTTTTTTCCACTTCGTGCATTTTTTCATCTTTAACCATTCTAACAGAAACAGCAACCAAATCTCTAACCATACTTTCAACATCTCTACCAACATAGCCTACTTCGGTATATTTTGTCGCTTCAATCTTTATAAATGGTGCTTTTACGAGTTTTGCAAGTCGTCTTGCTATTTCGGTTTTACCAACGCCTGTTGGACCTTTCATAATAATATTTTTTGGTGTTATTTCTTCTCTGAGTTCTTTTGGAAGTTTACTTCTTCTATATCTGTTTCTAAGGGCAATTGCAACTGCTTTTTTTGCTTCGTCTTGACCTATTATGTACTTATCTAATTCACTAACTATCTCTTTTGGTGTTAAACTCAT
>CASFMG010000062.1 GCA_949295755.1 uncultured Christensenella sp. | reverse complement strand
TTTTTTGCATAAATCCAATAACCTATTGAATTTTCATTTATTTGTGAACTGTACATAGATTGATGCAACTCTTTTAAAAGATTTTCTCCTACTAGTCCACTATTCTTTAATAATTTTATAATATCTTGAATCATGATTTTATCATTTAAAGCAATATCATTAAAATAAGCACGATAAATTTTTTTCTTTTGCAATTTACATTTATCTGCTAGTATTTCTTCATTAAAAGTTTTATCATCGCCATCTTCTTTTGCATAAAGTTTTAAAACAACTTTGACTCTTTCAACGAAATTTTCTGCACTATATCCAGTATATTTGGTTAAAAAACTTATCATAGAACGATTTTCATTATTTGTATTTTTATAAAATTCCACAAGAAAAAGTTTTGCACAAACAATGTCGTCTTTATTTTTATCATCTATTTCAACAATAAAATTGTATATAGATGACAAACTTTTAAAATAACAGTAAATAACATTGTTTTCAATATGTGTTATAATTTTGGGAACACTAATAAATTGTTGCTTTATTTTTAATGGCAATATATATTCATTTTTGTCGTTAAACTGACCAATTAATGATATACCTTCTATATTTAATTGTTGTTCGCCATCATCAAATTCTTCCACAATATAATCCTTTTAATTTAAAGATAAATTTTCTAATTTTTGTTTTTGGTCAAATTTTTGTAATTCCTGTATCATTTCTTCAATATCTCCATCTAAAAATGATGACATATTAAACACAGAATAATTTATTCTATGGTCTGTTATTCTACCTTGTGGATAGTTATACGTTCTTATTCTTTCACTTCTATCTCCAGTCCCGACTTGACTTTTCCTATTTGCTGAATATTCGGAATCAATTTGCGTTTTGTAAAAATCATATAACTTCGCTTTTAATAAATTCATAGCTTTTTCTCTATTTTTTATTTGCGACCTTTCATCCTGACAAGCAACAACAATTCCTGTTGGTAAATGCGTTATTCTTATAGCACTATCGGTTTTATTTATGTGCTGACCACCTGCACCACTGCTTCTATATGTATCAACTCTTAAATCTTTATCCAAAATTTCAAAATCTACTTCTTCAATTTCAGGCAAAACAGCAACAGTAACTGTTGAAGTATGAACTCTGCCTTGTGATTCGGTTTCTGGAACTCTTTGAACTCTATGTACACCACTTTCATATTTTAATTTACTAAAAACATTCGTGCCTTTAATTGTTATACTACACTGTTTTAGTCCACCCAATTCAGTTTCTTCAAGTTCATTGACTTCCGTTTTCCAATTATTTCGTTCAGCATATCTTATATACATATTCATAAGTGTTGAAGCAAATAATGATGCTTCTTCGCCACCTGCTGCTGGTCTTACTTCCAAAATTACATTTTTATCGTCATTTTCATCTTTTGGTAAAAGGAGTATTTGTATTTTTTCATTAAGATTTTTAATTTCTTCTTTTGTAGAATCAATATCTTCTCTAAAAATTGCCAACATTTCAGGGTCTTTTTCCGTTGCTACAACTTTTTCACTCTCTTCAAGATTTTTTGTTAATTTCAAAAGTTGGTCATGACATTCAGCAATTTCTTCAATGCTGTTTCTTTCTTTAACGAGTTTTTGCCACCTTTTGTTGTCAGCAATTATTTCTGGATTTACCACTAATTCAGTCAATTCATCATATCTTTTTTTTATTTTTTCGGTTTGCTCTAACATTTTTAATTTCCTTTACATTTTTCAATTTTGCATATATAACTCTATCAATCTTATTGTAATCTTTTACAACTTTAATGTTGTCAAAATTTTTTTCAAGCATTTCAACAATATATTTTTTTTGATTGATTCCAATTTCAAAAAACACCATTCCATTTACAGATAAATAATTAACACTTTCTTTTATAATTTTTCTATAAAAATCTAAGCCATCTTCACCGCCATCAAGTGCAAGTTTAGGGTCAAAGTCTTTAACTTCTTTATCTAATTTCGCAATGTCTTGTGTTGGTATATATGGTGGATTACTAACGATTATATCAAACTTTTTCCCTTTTTTCAAGTTTTCAAATAAATTAGAATTTTTAAACACAACTTTAACCATATTGTTTTCTGCATTTTCTTGTGCAACTAAAAGTGCTTTGTCTGAAATATCAGTTGCAACAACATTTGCATTTACATTTTTCGCAATACTTATTGCAATAACTCCACTTCCTGTGCACAAATCTAATACATCCATTTTTGCTTTTGCAAACTTTAAAACTTGCTCTACCAAAATTTCGGTTTCCATTCTTGGAGATAAAACATCTTTTGTAACCTTAAAATCATAACCGTAAAAATTTGTTTTGCCAAAAATTTTGGTTATAGGTTCGCCTTTTATTCTTCTGTTTGTCGCAAGTTCTATGGCATTTTTTTGTGCTTGCGTAACTTTGGTTTGAAGTCGAAGTTGCCCTCTTGAAATATTGAGCACTTCACAAACAAGCCAATCGGCTTCACTTACATCTTCAATTTGTGCATTTTTTAACTTTTGTTTACATTCAGCATAGACGCTTGAAAATGATAACTCGTTATTTTTAAAATTTTCTGTATTCACAATTCCCCTTTTCTTATCCTGCATAAAAACAACTTCATTAAATGCCGAAAGCGAAATATAAATTTCTGTTTTTGTTGGCTTTGCTGTTACTAAAAAAGAAGTAATTATGCATAATTTATTCAAATTTTTTATTTTTGAGTTTTCTAATAAAAATAAAATTTCAAAACAAACACTAAAACAAAAAAGCGTTATCACCAGATTTACCAACGGTTTCCATATTTCATTGCTTGTAAGCCCAACTAATGCTAACACAAAAAAGGTAAAAGAAAAAGCAAAAACAAGGTAGTTAAGTAAATTAGTCGGCTTATAAATACTTTCATCTTTTGTTGTTAAAATATTTGTACAAGCATTAAATCTATAAAATTGTTTAAAAGGCGTTAAAAATTTTAACACTAAAAGTACAACATATAATAAAGCAACTTTTATAATACCAACTAAGAATCTATTCAAAAAGGCGTTAGAACTATAACCACCTATCCATATTGCAAGTTTAACAGGTAAAAACCCAATAACAAAAATAGCGATAAAAAACGCAATTAAACAGATTATGATAGAAAAAACCTGTTTGTAACTAATATTTAAACTTTTAGAAATATTTTTTGACAAACTTTTATCTGTATCTTTAAAAGGAAATTTTATTAAATTTTTAATAAGAAAATAAAGTCCAAAGATTAAATATTCTAGTCCACGCAAAAATATTATATTATTTGGTATAATACTTACTTTATTTTTGTACGATACTAAATTTGCTTTACCTTTTTCGTTTACATAAGCGCACGCACTATTTTTCTTATAATAAAAACACGAACCATATAAACAAGGTGTTGCATAAAACTTTTCCATAATAAAAGTATGAACATATTTACAAAAAATAAAACTTTTAAGAACAATAAAAAAGCAAGTACAAGTACTTGCCATATAAAAATGGGTATATTAAATGTTGTGTGTTTTTTTGAACTTGTCAACTCTTCCGCCAACATCAACAATTTTTTGTTTGCCAGAGAAGAAAGGATGACATTTGTTGCAAATATCAACTTTTATTGTATCCCCATGAACAGCAGAGCCTGTTTTAAAAGTATTTCCACAAGCACAAACAACTGTTACTTCATGATAATTTGGATGTCCTTCTTTTTTCATTTTACACTCACCTTTTAATTAAATTTTGCCTAGATATAGTAGCATATAATAATGTTAAAGTCAACACAATTTAAGACTATTTATTTGTGTAAAATATCACATAATTTGTAAGCAACTTCGTCTATATCTCCTGCACCTAAAATAAGGACAGCATACTTTTTTTGCAAAAATTTTTCTATATTTTTAATTGCCACCGAAAAACTTGCACAATAACTGCAATCAACATTTTTTATGTTTTTATATAAACTATATGCCGAATAATTTTTATCATATTTTTCTCTTGCAGGATATGTTTTAAATAATATCAATTTATCACAATCGTTAAAACAGGATAAAAAATCATTATATAAATTTTTTGTTCTTGTAAATGTATGTGGTTGAAATACAACTAAAATTTTCTTATCAATTACATTTTCTTTAAATGTAGCAATAGTTTTTTTAATTTCAGTTGGATGATGTGCATAATCGTGAACAATGAAATATTTATCGTTGCCCAACAATTCAAATCTTCTTTTAACACCTATAAAATTTTTTAATCCCATTGCTATATATTTTTTGGGTATATTTAATATTATGCAAGTCATTATAACACTAAGTGCATTCATTACATTATATAAACCTACAGCGTCCAATTCGATATGAATAAAAAAATTATTCTTATAAAAACAATCAAAATGATACCTATGATTTATTATTTTTATATTTTTTGCGTATATATCACTATTTTCATCACCAAAAGTATAATTTTTTTTGTTTATTAAATTATTATTTATACATATAACTTTTTTGCTATTTTGAGCAAACTTATTAAATGATTTTACTTCGTTTTGGTAATTTTTAAAATAATCTAAATGTTCGGGTTCGACATTGAGAATAATAGAAATGTTTGATTTTAACTGCAAAAAACTATCTTTATATTCGCACGCTTCTGTAATAAAATATTTATATTTTTGCAAAACAAAACCAAAATCTTGATTTTTTAGTTGTGCGCCAATATGAAGTGATGGCTCTTTTTTTGCGCAATTTAAGCAAGAAAATAGCATTGCCGTTGTAGTTGTCTTTCCGTGAGAGCCTGCTACACTTATCACATATTTAAAATCCTTTGCAATTATTGAAAGTAATTGTGCTCGAGACAAAATTTTTATTTTTCTTTTTTTTGCTTCAACAAGTTCTTCATTGTTTGACCTAATTGCAAAATTATAAACAACAACATTGATATCTCTAATATTTTTTTTGTTGTGACCATTAAAAACAGGAATTCCATTTTTCTTCAATTTTTGTTTCATATCACAATTTGACAAATCTGAACCTTGTACATAATTACCTTTATTTTTTAAATAAACTGCAAGTGCTGACATACTTGCACCACAAATCCCAATAAAATGGTATTTTAACTTTTTCATACTTTTTATAATATGAAATAAAACAACTAGGTGCTACTTAAGAAATGTAAATCCTTTCATTAACATATTTTTAATGTTTGAATATTTTGATAAAATATTTGCTAAACTAAAAAAAATGTGCTATAAATAATATAGCAAATATAAAGGAGATATAAAATGAACATTACAGAAATTAGAGTAAGACTTGTGAAAAAAGAAGATTCAAAACTAAAAGCAGTTGCTTCAATTACAATTGACGAATGTTTTGTTATCCATGACATCAAAGTTATTCAAGGAACAGAGGGATTATTTATTTCTATGCCTTCAAGAAAAACACCTGAAGGAGAATATAAAGATATAGTTCATCCAATCAACACAGAAACAAGAGAGAGTATAAGTGCACAAGTTATTGCTGCTTATGAAAAACAATTAAGCGAAGAATCAAAGACAGAATAATAAAAATACCATTATTATGGTATTTTTTTATAAAATTTATAATAAAAAGTACAAAAAGATAATGCCAAACATTATCTTTTTGTTTTTTTATTTTATTTAAAATTACAAAACATCATTTACGTTTTTTACAACATAAGTTAGAGTAGGATATGCTCCTAAGCCCTCATTATTGTCAAATGTCCACAAGTTTTGGTCAAATCCTGCATCTTTCTTAAATGGAGAATAATCATCTTTAAGGCCTTTTGCTTGTTCGTCTGAACAATTTATCCAACCAGTTTTAATTGCTCCAAATAATGAAGATTGAACATAAGCATTGCTATAATTAATTATTATACAATTTCTAAATTTACCAGTTGGTTCCCATCTATCAAACCATTGTCCAACTTGTTCAATAGTTGCTCTAAATTCTGCTTCTGTTTCTGCATATTTTTTACCATTTCCTGAAAATGTTACACTGCTAAAACAATGTTCAACCAAACTATTAACAGGTAATTTTGATACAATGCCACTCACTTTTGCTTCGTCTGTAATTCCCGTTAAAGACCCAAGAACATAACAATTTGTTAGCGAATTATTATTAATATTAACCAAACCTGCAATCATTATACCTTTTGCATCACCTTTAAAATAACATTGATCAATTATACCATTGTTAGTTTGAGCAATGCCACCCACTTTATATGCTTGCAATGTTTGATTTGCATAATAACATTGTTTTACATAAGATGTTGCATCAAGAATTGCAACAACACCACCTACATAAGTAGATTTGTTTGTATAAGGAAGAGAGATTAGTGCTTCACTAAAACATCTAACAATTTGGCTTGATGATTTTGCATCTCCAACAACACCACCAGCATTAACAATTCCGTTTATTTGATTTATAACAAATGAACAATCATAATTATAACAATCTGTTAGTTTTCCACCAGTGCTTATTGCCGAAATTCCACCATAATTTATAAATGCATTTTCAACTGAGTCTGTTTCAACACTAATATTATACATAGAAATTGTAGAGTTTAAAATTATACCCATATTTAATGAAGTAAGTCCTCCAATATCTATATTTAAAGATTTTACATTTATTGTATTGACATTTAAGGCATTTTCATTAACACAAACATTAATTAATTTCCCTCTATTTTCACCACAAACCACTGCAACTTTTCGTGCTGATGTACCAATTTCAAAATTAGCATTGTTTACTTTAAAATCTTGAAGTGTTGCATTATCAAGTAGTGCATCACACACAACAGCAACAGTATTTGTGTTTGAATTTATTATAACATCTTCAAAAATTAATCCTTTCATAATAGTGTTTACGCCAGATATATATCCAAAGAATGATGAATTATTATTTGATAATTTAAAGTTTTTAATTGTCAATGTTGCATCTTTACATATAATTGATGCTTTAACTGGATTGTAAATATTTGGTGCGATTGTTTGCCATTCTTCTCCACCCAAATCCCAAACCAAATCTGTGGTGATTTCATATACAACATCATTTGAAGGATTGTTTCTTATTCCGTCTATAACAGTTTCAAGGTCTGCTATACTTGTAATCTCAGCACCAGGAATATATTCATTTAGAGTTTGGGACACTGCATAACCAAATCCAATTTCGGCAGGACTAACATTTTCCTCAATAGTCCAAACATTTTCAAAATCCCAACCCAAATATGTTTCTTTTTTGTTTAATTCTGCAAGAGTTTTATAGTTAACCGTTGTAACATCAATAGTTGAACTGCTTTCTCCAACTGGTTTATAATTTTGTGACATATTATAATAAACTGATTTTAATATGTTTTTATATGAAGTTCCTGCATCTTCGTTGATTCCAACAACTGCACCAACTTTTGCACTTTGCACATCAAACGCAACTGTGTTTACGATTGCATAAGAATTTTTAACTACCGAAAACATATAGTCAGTTGTATCTTTTGCGTTTTTAAGAACACCAACAATAGACCCAAATGATAAACTGTTTGGTTGCTCTTGATATGAATTTATTACTGCTTTTGAGTTGTAAACAACACTACCTTCAAGTTTGCCTACAATACCACCAAAATTGCCATTTGTTTTTGCATCAACGGTTGCTTTACACATATCAATGTATCCAAATGAAACAAATTTACCATCTGAAGAAGTATTTACAGTATATCCTGCAATTCCACCATTATTAGAGTTTTCTTTTAGGTTTTCCAATTTTAAATTTGATACATTGCACAATCTTATAATACCTTTATTTAAGCCAACAACTGCACCAGCATTATCAAATGCTCCAACAATTTTAGCATCCACTATGTTTACATTTTCAATAATAGCAGAAGAACTTGTTGCTCCAAATAAACCTGCATCTTGTGCACTTAAAATAGTCAAATTGCTAATAGTTTTATTATTTCCATCAAAAGTACCAGAAAATGGTTCGGTTTGTGAGCCGATTGGAGTAAATCCATCGCTATATGATTTTAAATCAATATTGTTTGTCAACATATAAGAATCATTTAATGTCCAAGTTTCTGTTTTACCAACTTTATTTAGTTCTAAATCAGTTTGTACATAATAAGGATATAATAATGTTCCATCCCCAACATATACATCAAACCTAAATGGACCAAATTCTTCATTGCTTGGAGTTACAACAACTTGTGCAACACCACCCTTTAATCCAACTAATTTTTTTGTTTGAATATCAAAACTTACAACATCACTATTAGAAATGCTTACATTTTCATAAACTTTTGTTGATTTATATGCTTTGGTCCAAGTGATTGGCAAATCAATAGTTTCATCTTTATTCAAATAAATTGATTGACCTTCTGCAAGTGTCATATAAATATTTTCGTTGTTTTTTAAAAAATAGTATGTTGTGTATCCGATAAACAACATAGTAACCAAAACAACAGTATACATCAAAAATTTTTTCATAATATACTCCTAATATCGTAACAATTATACGATAGTTTTTTTATTGTGTCAATAGACAATTTACTGTTTATTTCAATATTTAAAAATCAAATAAAATAAAATCTACACTTAGCATATAAGTTGTCAAAAATGTTGTTTTTTTGTAATTTCAAAGAATAAGAAAAGTTTTAAAACAATTTGATTGATATTTTTTAAAATATAATCTACAATAATATAAATATGAAAAAGTTCACAATCTTAATGGTTTTAATAGTTATGTCATTCTCAATTTTTCTAGGAGCGTGCGATTTTTTTACCCCAACAACACCCTTAACTATATCTGGATATGTGTATTGCGACTCTGAACCATTAGAAGATGTAACAATAAAATCATCAACGAAAAACCTGTGCACAACAAATGAAAATGGGTATTTTTCTTTTGAAATATCCAAAAAAGAAATAACAATATATGCGCAAAAATCTGGTTATATTTTTGAACAAAAATCAATGACATTAAGCGAAAATACAAGCAATGTAATTTTTACTGCTCAGCCAATTGAAATATTAAATGGCGTAATAAGTTTGTCAAAAATTAACATTACTCCATCTAGTATTGTTTCGGTATCTGACAATTTTATGTATGTGCAAAATGGAAATAATTGTTTAAAAATAAAAAACTTTTATATTGAAATAAATAATAAAAAATTTAATTGTTTAAC
>CASFMG010000061.1 GCA_949295755.1 uncultured Christensenella sp. | reverse complement strand
TTCGTATAACCCGAAGGTATTAAAAAAGTGTGGTATTATCCACACTCCTTCTCACTGGTTGCGGGAGTTAGATTTGAACTAACGACCTTCGGGTTATGAGCCCGACGAGCTACCTAACTGCTCTATCCCGCGATATAAACATTGTTAGTATAGGCACATTATTCAGTTTTGTCAATACTTTTTATAAAAAAAATAACCTTTCGGCTATTTTACACAAAACAATCAATAAGCATTACTATATCTTTTGGATTTTTTTCGCAAACTTCTTCATACTTACTTGCTTGTTCAATCTCTAGTTCGTATTTTTGTATATAAGAACAATAAACTCTTAAACTCTCTTTTGCAAACATATATGCTTCTTCCATCGTCTCACCTTCTGTTGCCATATTTAAGTCAGGAAACAAAACAACATATTTATCTTCTTTTTTATAAAAAATTGCCGGAAACACAAATTGTTTCATACTCTCTCCTAAATCGGGTTACATTTTATGGTAACACATATTGATATTTATTCAAAACATTTTAATATTATTTTCAAAAAAAGTTCAAAGCGCACTTTGAACTTTTTTATATACTCTAAAATTATACGAACAAAGATTTGCCAATATTACAAACTCATTCCGTTTTCGTTTTCTTTTGATTTTAAATATGTGGTTAAATTATTTTTCCCCATTACTAGAATGGACTTTTTCCCATTTACTTCTATTTCCATTTTTAATTCACATTTACTCATTAAGGTCCTCCGTTTTTTTTGTTTGTTTTTGGTATTTCGCTATTATATTAACACACATTTTTTATTTTGTCTATACCCATTTTAAAATTTTTTTTAATTTTTGTTTTTATGGGTTATAATTGCTAGGATTTTCCTTTTGAATTTTCTTTTGAACATTTTCTTCATTAACCATACTCTCTTCTTGTGGTGGAATAAATTGAACTGTATTTGGTGGCAATGTTATTCCTTCCGTAACTTCTTCAATTCCTTCAATTATTATTCCTTCTTGCGCTTGATATGTTTCGTCTCTTATAAGTGTACTTTCAACTAAAACACCATCTTTATACCTGTCAATGTATCCTTTTGCTTTATAACCTTCTCGTGGATATTTTAGTCTTAAATACTCGCCTTTATATGTTACTTTGTTGGAATATTGCCCATCGGTATCTGGCACAATTCTATCCCCTGGGTGTGGAATAGCCCCCAAAAATTCTACTCTTCTTTGTATTGTTTCGTTTTCTGGAAAGGGTTTACCGTAAATGTCAACATAAACATTTTCATCGTCTGCGTAAGTTTTTATATAAACATTTGCATCAGTATTGTTTTTAAATTTTAAATCTGAATATCCTTCACTAACCATAGCATCAAATGCTAGCCAAACATATGATGCAGGAAGAGTGTGTTTATTTACTTCTAAAATTTCTAAATCTGCATTAAGTAGTGCATTATAAAGTGTTGTTGATGCCTGACAGACCCCACCACCTGTTCCTTCTACGTATACACCATTTAATATAATGTTTGCTTTTTTATATCCATTTTCTGCTGTTCTAGAACCTGTTGTTGTATTAAAAGAAATTTCTTGATTTGGCTCTATAATCATTCCATTAAAACTTTCTAGTGCGTGTTTTACATTATGCTTTCTATCATCACTACTTTTAGCGTAATTCGTTGAAAACCCACCGCGCTTAATTATAG
>CASFMG010000060.1 GCA_949295755.1 uncultured Christensenella sp. | reverse complement strand
CCAATTAAATTTAAAATTGCCTCAAATAAATTTACAATATTTGAAAAACCGAAAGTACAAATAAAAGCCAATATAACACACAAAACAATATTTAAAACACTAATTTTGCTTTTAACATTTAGTGATTGAACCCAGTTTATTTTTGCTTTTTTGTTGTAAATAAAAAACAAACTGCAAAATGCTATTGGAGAAATAAATAATGAAAAATAAATAAAAACTTGATTGTTTGCCAAACCATTTAAATCTGCACCACATATTTTTGCAATTAATGATGCAATCAGCATATAAACAATACTGACAACAGATGGTGCAA
The DNA here is from genome assembly GCA_949295755.1 of uncultured Christensenella sp. Lineage (GTDB taxonomy): Bacteria > Bacillota > Clostridia > Christensenellales > UBA1242 > UBA5893. The sequence continues at coordinate 10,551 of CASFMG010000060.1, read as the reverse complement.
CTATTGCCCCCAAAAAACAAAAACCAGAATCGTATTTATTATATTTTATTCTTTTGTCCATAACATATATTATACATATATAACAAAAAATCACAAGTATTTAAAAAATAAAATCGCATTACTGCGATTTTATTAAACTATCTTTGCGACATATTACACCTTGTTTGAATTATCTCATCATTTCTTAAAACCTTAACAATAATACTATCTCCACTTTTATATTTATAAAGTGCAAGTCTTAAATCTAAAACAGAATTTATTTTTTCGCTGTTTATTTCAAGAATGATATCTCCCTTAATAAAACAATCTTTACAAAGTGATTTTTCATCAACACTCGCAACAAACACACCTTGGTTTGTACTAACTTTTTCGCCTTTAAACTTTGCAACTTCGTTATCAAGTACAAATATTCCCATATAAGAAGGTTTCCAATCATTGCTTACAGATAGTTTTTCTATTGCAGTTTTACCAATGCTTATAGGAATTGCAAAACCTATTCCTTCTGCTTCACTTGCTTTTAATGTGTTTATTCCAACAACTTCGCCTTTTAAGTTTATTATTGGTCCTCCACTATTCCCCGGATTTATACTTGCATCGTGTTGAATTAAATTTTGCATATACGAAAGTGTACCATTTTCATTTTCTACTTGCAATGTTCTATTTAGTGCAGATATTATTCCCTTTGTTACGGTATGTTTAAAATCCAGTGTAAGTGGCGTTCCTATTGCTAAAACATCTTGCCCAACCTTTACTTTTTCTTCACTACAAACAAGATATGGAAGTGCAGTTTCTGACTTTATTACTGCAAGGTCTTGCGAACTGTCTTGCCATATTATTTGTGCTGATGATTTTGTTTGATTTGCAAAATAAACAACAACACTTTTTGCACCGTCTATAACGTGTTGGTTTGTTAAAATATAACCATTATCTGCAATAGCCACTCCACTACCTATTGCATAACCACCTGTTAAATTTGCTTGTATTCCAACAACTGCACTTTTTACCTGTTCAACAACACTAACTGTATCCATTTCTTCATTAAGTGCAATCTGCCTTGGCGTCATATCAATATTTTCTGCAAAATATGTATCAGTATTAGTTATTAAATTACAACCACAACAAAATAATGTAACTAACACAAATAAAAAAACAACCGCTTTTTTCATAATTCTCCTTTGCAGTTGTTTAGTTTAGTTTAAAAATTGCACTTGGATAAATGCTTGCAACAGAAATTTTTATGTTTTCGCCTTCTATTATGCCTTTTGTTTTAAGATAACTACAAACTGTGTTATATGCAAGACTTTCTGTGTTGTTGTGTCTTGATATGTGCGAAAGCATTATTTGTTTTGTTCCTGTTTTTGCGAGATATTCAACTGCCTGTGCACAGGCCAAATTTGACAAATGTCCGTTTTTGCCAAGTATTCGTGCTTTTAATGATGCTGAATAATTTGGATTATTTTTTAATATCTGTTCATCGTGATTTGACTCTAAATAAACTAACGAACTGCCACGTATTTTATTTAAGATTACATTTGTAGTATGTCCTAAATCTGTTATTATACTAATTTTTTTTTGACCATTTGAAAAAATATATCCCGAACAATGAACAGCATCGTGTGGAAGTGTTACATTATCTATTATTAAATCTTTAATTTTAAAAGCAAAATCGCCAAAAGCATACATTTGCATTGCTGGAAGTTTTTTCATTTTTGAATACACTGCACCCATACCTTTTTCGTGGATATAGACTTTTGTTTTATATTTTGACGCAAAAATGTCAAGTCCTTTTATATGGTCGCTATGCTCGTGCGTGATTAAAATCGCATCTATATCTTGTGGCTGTACATTTAAAAGTTTTAATCTTTTTATAGTTTCGGCACACGATAAACCAATATCTATTAAAATTTTAGCATTGTCAGTTTCTAAATATGTAAGATTGCCATCGCTCCCAGAAGATAAGTTACAAACTCGCATCACTCTGCAACAACTTTAACAATAAACTTTGCATACACACCTTCATAAAGTTTTACTCTTAAATTATAATTGCCTGCAAACTTTATTGGCTCCTTTAATTCAATTTTTCTTTTATCCACTTCCAAATTCATTACATTAAAACCTTCAGCGATTTCTTTTGCAGTTACTGCACCAAAAATTTTACCATTTTCGCCACACTTTATTTTTACTATAATTTGTTTGCCTTCAATTTGCTTTGCTTTTTCTTGTGCTTTTAAATATTCTTGTTCTTTGTGATAATCTTGTGCAACTTTTTTGTTTGTGTTGTCATTCATATTAGAATTATTTGCAATCACTGCAAAACCATTCTTAATTAAATAGTTTTTGCCATAACCATCTGCAACATCTTTAACATCACCTTTTTTACCAATATTTTTAACATCTTTTAATAAAATTACTTTCATTACATCTCCTTATAACACATTTTTGTGTAATGGTGTGAGAAGCGTTTGCTCGCAAACAAATTGCTTTGCAATTAAAAATTTAGTAACTAAATTTTGCTTCTCACACCCATTTTAGTTTAAATGTAACACATTAGTCAATAATAATAACAAAAAAAGAAAAAAGGAGAACTCAATGGACATAATTTGTAGAGAAAGAAGTTGCGTGTACAATAAAGGTTTTTCGTGTACATCAAAACAAATTTTAATTGGTGATAAAATAAGTTGCACATACTACCAAAAAAAAGATAATTTAAAAAATATACCCGACACATCACGGCATATATTTGGCGAAAATCCACCAAAATATCACACACATCGTGAATCAAAAAAAGGTTGTATTCATTGTCAAGCAGATTGTTTGTTTAAAAATGAACAAACTTGCGAAGCAAATGGAATAACAATAAATTGTATAAAAAATATGCCACTTTGTGCAACATACTTTAAAAAATAAAAATCTTGCAAAATTGCAAGATTTTTATTATTCGTTTACAACCTTTTTATTTTCGCTTTGCTTAACTTCTTCTTTTATAATTGTTGGTTTTTCATTGTCAGTTATCACATTTTCACCTATGACTACTTTGGTTATATTTGGGTCATTTGGCACATTATACATAAGGTCAAGCATATGCTCTTCCATAATTGTTCTAAGTCCTCTTGCACCAGTTTTTAACTGCATTGCTTTTTTTGCAACAGCACTTATTGCTTCCGGTTTAATTTCAAGTTTAATATTGTCAATATCAAACATTTTTTCATATTGTTTTACTATTGCATTTTTCGGTTTCGTCATAATTTCAACAAGTGCTTTTTCATTTAAGTCGTTAAGTCCAACAACAACAGGAAGTCTTCCAACAAATTCTGGTATCAAACCATATTTAATTAAATCGTGTGGTTGAAGTTGTTTTATTAGTTTTGTTGCATTTCCATCAAACTTTTCAACTTTTGCATTAAAGCCAAGTGATGTTTGATTTACTCTGCTTTCAACAACTTTATCAAGTCCAACAAATGCCCCACCACAAATAAACAAAATGTTTGTTGTGTCTATTTGCAAATTTTCTTGTTGTGGGTGTTTTCTACCACCTTGTGGCGGAACAGATGCAACTGTGCTTTCCAAAATTTTTAGAAGTGCTTGTTGTACGCCTTCGCCAGAAACATCACGAGTTATTGAAACATTTTCACCTTTTTTTGCAATTTTGTCTATTTCATCAACATAAATTATGCCTCTTTCTGCCTTTTTAATATCATAATCGGCATTTTGAATAAGTTTTAACAAAATATTTTCAACATCTTCGCCAACATATCCTGCTTGCGTAAGAGTTGTTGCATCGGCTGTAGCAAAAGGTACTTTTAATATTTTTGCAAGTGTTTTTGCAAGCAGTGTTTTTCCACAACCTGTTGGTCCAACCATCAAAATATTTGATTTGTCAAGTTCGATAAAGTTTGTATCTTTTGATTTTGCTTTTTCTTCGGTGTTGTAGTTAATTCTCTTATAATGATTATATACAGCAACAGACAAAACTTTTTTTGCTTCATCTTGCCCAACAATGTATTCATCAAGTTGTTCTTTTATTTGTTGTGGAGTTGGAAGGTCAATGTGCTCATCTGCACTAACTATTGCAGTTTCTTTAATAATATCTTTGCAAATATCGACACATTCGTCGCAAATATAACAATCGCCCGTTGGATTTGCAATAAGTTTTTTTGCAACTCGTTGTGATTTTCCACAAAAAGAACATACCATTTCTTCGCTATCTTTCATAATCTCTCCTTATTAGTCGTTTCTTTTTACAAAAATTTTATCTACAATTCCATATTCTTTTGCTTCTTGTGCTTCCATATAGTAATCTCTATCGGTATCTTGTTCTATTTTTTCAAGTGGTTGACCAGTTTTTTCACTTAAAATTTTGTTAATTTTATTTTTTATTTTTAATATTTGATTTGCTCTAATTTGAATATCACTAGCCTGACCTTGTGCTCCACCAAGTGGTTGATGAATCATAATTTCACTATTTGGAAGTGCAAATCTTTTGCCTTTTGTCCCGCTTGCAAGTAAAAATGCTCCCATAGAAGCCGCAAGACCTACACAAATTGTGCTAACATCACACTTAATATAGTTCATTGTGTCATAAATTGCCATTCCAGCAGTAACGGAACCGCCAGGACTATTTATATATACTGCTATATCTTTATCAGGATTTTTACCTTCAAGATATATAAGTTGTGCAACAACACTGTTTGCAACTTCATCTGTTATTTCACCAGATATAAACACAATCCTGTCTTCTAAAAGTCTTGAATATATATCGTATGACCTTTCTCCTTTGCTTGTTTGGTCTACCACCATTGGTATAAGCATATAAAGTATCTCCTTTTAAAATAAAATTATGCTAATGTGTTATTTTCTGTTAAAAGAGTTAATAGTTTATTCATTAAAATGTCATTTTGATAATATGCAATATTTCTATCGCCTAAACTCTTTTTGTAATCTTCTACACTTTTGTTGTATTTTTCTGCTGTTTCTTTAAGTTTTGCATCAAGTTCTTCTTCTGTTACTTCTAGTTTTTCTTGTTTTACTATTGCTTCCAAAACAAGTCTTGTTTTAACAACTTCTTTTGCCTGTTCTCTTCTTTCATCTCTAAGTTGCTCTATTGTCATATTTACTTGCTTTAAATAATCTTCAAGTTTATAACCTTGATAACTTAATCTCATTTTAAAATCGTCAACAAACATATCAAGTTGCTTTTCAACCAAAACTTGTGGAATTTCAACTTCGCTTGATTTTACAATTGTTTCAATAATGTTATTGTCATCTTCTCTTTTAAGTTTTGCTTCCAAGTTTTCTTGAAGATGTTTTTTAACATCATTTTTATAATCTTCAAATGTCTCGAACTCTGACACATTTGAAGCAAATTCATCGTCAAGTTCTGGAAGTTGCTTTTCTTCAACTTTATTTAATGTTACTTTAAATGTTGCATCTTTACCTTTTAGTTCATCACTAAAATATTCGTCTGGAAATTTAACATTAACATCTTTTGTATCGCCTTTTTTCATTCCAACAACTTGTTCTTCAAATCCTTCAATAAAAGTTTTTGAACCAAGTTTTAAACGATAATTTTCTGCCTTGCCACCTTCAAATTCTTTTCCGTTTACATATCCAACAAAATCTATAACAGCATAGTCGCCGTCTTTTGCCTCACGCTCTACTTCAATATATCGCGCTTGGCGTTCTCTTGCTTGATTTAATTCTTTTTCAACTTGTTCTTCTGTAACTTCGCCTTTTGCTTTATTGATTGTTAAGCCTTTGTATGCACCAAGTTTAACTTCTGGCATACACTGTACTTCTGCTATAATTACAATTCCATTATCGTCGAACTTGTCTATTCTTATTTCTGGATTGTCGATTGGTTCTATATCTTTTTCGTTCATAAGAGCATTTGAATATTCGTGCGAGAACAAGTGGTCAATAGCATCATCATAAAAAACTGTTGCACCATAATTTTTTTCAATAATGGCTCTTGGTGCTTTACCTTTTCTAAATCCTTCAATATTAAATTTGTTTTTGTTTTCTTCATAAGCGTGGTTAACATAATTTTCCCATTCTTCTTTTGAAGCGCTTATTGTTATTTGATATTTGTTTTTGTCTAATTTTTTTGTTGTGTACATTTATAAAATTTCTCCTTTTTAAAAAACAACTGATTATAGCATATTTAAAAAAAATATCAAACAATTTTTAAATTACTAAATTTAATATATTAACAAAATTCACAAAGTATTAAATGCACCTTTAATAATATAACACCTTAAAAAATTTAAAAACACTTTGTAAGTGTCTAAATTTGTTAGTTTTTATACAATGGTGTATACAACACTCAATTAAATACTTTACAAATCAAAACTACCGGCTAAGCCGGTAGTTTGCACTTGCCCCCTTAGGGCATGTTGCAGCATAATCGTGAACGTTTGGTGAAGTTCCGCCTCTTGCTCGACTTTCACTAACTGCCCCTTAAGGGGCTTTTTTTTATTTGTTCCCTTTTACTGACTCACCCGTAAACGGGTCTATTATTTCTCGCATTGTTAATTGCTCGTAGTTTATATCTTCGCTTAATTGTTTTCTTATATATTCCTGTATTGCTTTCTTATTCTTCCCAACTGTATCTACGTAATATCCTCTACACCAGAAATGTCTGCTTCCATATTTATATTTTAAATTCGCATATTTTTCGAAAATCATTAAACTACTTTTTCCTTTTAAATATCCCATTATTTGTGCAACACTATACTTCGGTGGTATTTGTAAAAGCATATGCACATGGTCAGGACATGCCTCTGCTTCTATTATCTCCACCCCTTTGTATTGCACAATTTTCTTAACATTATTCCAATGTCTTTTTTAATTTTCCCATATATTATTTGCCTTCTATATTTTGGTGCAAAAACTACGTGATACTTGCAATTCGCTTTTGTATGCACTAAACTATCTATGTCTATGTTCATTAGACAAAAACCTCCTATGCTATTTAATTAAAGTGGCGAAACTTCAATTAAATTTTAGCATAGGAGGTTTTTGATATGCAAAGCTAAAGCTCTTTGGAACCACAAGCACTGCTTGTGGTTTACTTCTACCAAATAAAAAAACACCGCAAAGCGATGTTTTGATGGTTTATACTTTAAATAAATTACCTTAAAATAACCAAAAGAACAACTACAACAGCAGATACGCAGTAAGCAACCCACCACCATACGTTTCTTTTATTTTTAACAAAATAGAAAGCATATACCATTGTAACTATGTATGCAATACATTCACCAACCAATTGAATAGCATTAACTGCCGACGCACTTACCCCAAATACTCCCAAAAGTTTTGCAAGCAAAAGTGCAAACGCAACAAGGCACAAACCAATGAATGCAAGCATATTCATAAAACGCTTCATTTTTCTCTCCTTTTACTTTGTATATTATATTGCAAAAACATAATATTTGCAACTATTTTTTTTGATTATCAAGTCTATTTAATATTTTTTGAAAATAATCTGGCAAATCACAAGAAAAGCATAATCTTTTGTTTGTTGAAGGTTGTGTAAATTCGATTTTATATGCGTGAAGCAATTGTCCGTTTAATTTAAATTTACTTTTACTACCATACACATCATCTCCAACAATAGTGTGTCCAATATATTTTGAGTGTACCCTTATTTGATGAGTTCTGCCTGTTTGCAAAACAAATTCAACAAGTGTATATTCTCCATACCGTTTTAGGACTTTATAGTTTGTAATTGCTTTTTTACCTACATTTTCGTCACACACAGCCATTTGTTTTCTGTCTTTTTTGCTTCTAGATATATTTGTTACAATTTCCCCTTCATCATCTTTAAAATTTCCATTGCAAAGAGCAATGTAATGTCTATGACAAGATTTTGTTTCAATTTGTTTTGCTAAGTTTACGTGTGCCTTGTCATTTTTTGCTACAATTAAAAGCCCTGATGTATTTTTATCAAGTCTGTGCACAATTCCAGGTCTAATAACTCCATTTATTCCACTCAAATTTTTTAAATGATATAATAGAGCATTAACAAGTGTGCCGTTTTCATTTCCGTTTGCAGGGTGAACAACAAGTCCCTGTGGTTTATTTATAACTGCTAAATCGTCATCTTCATAAACAATGTCAATATCAATATTTTGGGGTGTTGCATCAAGTGTTTTTACTTCACAATCTAATACAATTATATCATCATTTTGTTTTAATTTAGTGCCACTTTTAACTTTTTGCCCATTTAACAAAACATTGCCATCTTCTATCATATTTTTAATATGCGAACGAGTAAATTCATTAAAAAAATTAGACAAAAAAACATCTAATCTTTGTCCAACATTTTCATTTTCTATTTTTATATGTTTTGTATTCATTTATTCACCTTTTGTTTTTTTAGATTTAAAAAGGTCATCAAAAAAAATTAAATATACAATAAATAAAATTACCCCTATTGTTAAACACGCATCTGCAATATTAAAATTAAAACTAAAAAAACTAAATTTTATAAAATCTCTGACATAGCCCAAAAAAATTCTATCAATTAAGTTTCCTATTGCGCCACCCAAAATTAAGCCGAGTGATACACTATATAAAATTGTTTTTTTTGTTTTAAAGAAATTATATACAAGCAAAATCAAAATCATCACACACGACACAATTATAAGCATCAAAGTCTGTCCTGAAAATATGCCATATGCAGCACCAGTGTTATGAGTTGACGAAAACCAAAAAAAACCTTCAATGATAATAACATCAAAACCATCTGTAATAATTTTTAAAATTTGATCCCAAAACAAAACAATTAGTGCAACACAAGTTGCAACTAACCCATATCTATATTTATAAATTTTTGGTTTTTCTAAAATTTTCATACTCTAATATATCATTTATTTTAAATTGGGACAAAAGAAAAATGTTTTTTCTCCCACTTTTTTAATTTTTCCATTAAGTACATAAATTGCACCTGATAAAAAATCTAAAGACCTAATATACTCACTATCACTAAAATTTTTTAAATCAACTGTAATCGCTTCGCCCGTTTTTAATATATCTACTAATTTTTGAACATCTTGCTCACTAAGTGGTGTAAATGCTTTGGGTTCTGACTTAATTGTATTTAAATCTACTTCAAGACCTGCATTTTGATATGCAGAACTGTTTTTTTCTTCTTTTTCTTTTTGTGGTTTTTCTGTTTTTTCGCCTTCAAATCCCAAACCTTTTAATAGACTATTTAAAAACCCCATTACTTTTTTCTCCAATAATATTTTACTTAAAAAGCATAACATTATAATTATTTGAAGTCAAATAAAAAAAATGTGTAAATGTTTTTATTTTTTTTAACATTTAAACAAAGCCAACAAAAAATTTATAATAAACAAAATAAATTTAAATTATATGTTTATGAGCACAAATTAAAACAATTTCTGTTGCGTACATTTTTCCACCATAATAACGCAAATAAAATTTATAATTTTTGTTGAAACTTGCAATCATTTTAGGGATTTCTATTAAATCTTTGTTATTGTGATATACCGAAATTAAAAGATTTGGTGTTTCGTTTATAATATGATTTTTGCAACCATTAAGCGCTTTTTTTTCACCACCTTCTATGTCCATTTTTATTGTAGTAATCTTTTCTGTAATATCTTCATCTAGACTAACACATCTAACTTTTATTGTACCGTTTTCAGCAATTTGATTAGCAGAACTAGAAAAATTGTTTTCATTAAAAAATAAAAATCCATTAACATCACTAACTGCACAATTTTTTAAAATTACATTATCATATTTTTCTAAATTTTTTTTTGTATATAATAACGTTTTGTCTGTCATTTCATAACAATAAATTTTTTTATAACAATCTTTTCCATATGAATTTATAAAATCTAATGTGGTGTCTCCAATATATGCTCCAACATCAACAAACACTTCATCTTTGTGTAATTTTAATATATCTAAATCAAAATAATGCTTAAAAATATCATTGGTTACTTTTCCCAAATTATAAAAATCAAAATTGTAATAATTATTTAAAATTGCAAACAAAATATATTTTGATTTATAATCTTCAAGATTTTCATATAACCAGACAAAATCATCATAATTATATTTAAATACCTTTGCTTTGTCTTGATATATGTCAAAAATGTTATTTTTTATATCCATTCTTCCCCAATAGCCAAACTTATTTAAAAAATCTTCAAAAGATTTTTGAGTTGCTAGTGGTAAAGCCAAAAATTTGTTAACCATATTATCATATAAAAAAGTTATGTCTCTTTGCTGAAATTCTTTAATAAGACTATAAAAATAATTATCAATGTAGTTCATATTTAATATATTATTCTAAAAATCATTTTTATGGCACAAAAAAAACAAAATTAATCGTGTTTTTTTATTTACCCCAGAAAAATAAAAAACGCATCATTTTGAAGTGAACCCCGAAGGGGTCACTCAAAAATAAAAACCACTAGGAAGAAATTTTAGATTTCTTCCTATTTTTTAATCTCTTTGTATTGTAAAATTCTAGCCAATCTTCAACTATTGCTTGATATTCTTCTATACTTT
>CASFMG010000059.1 GCA_949295755.1 uncultured Christensenella sp. | reverse complement strand
TGGCAAGGTTTGGGTAAAGGCTTCTTTTACAGGTAAAGAAATTCAACTTAGTGGAAATGGATTAGAGTTTATTTATGTAGATAAAACAATTGATAAATATTTTCTTGTTGAAATTTATGTGCCAATAACATCATTTATCACATCAAGTAAAACAATTGAATTATATGCATATGATGAAGTTGGCGAATTTAACAAAGATTTATCCACGGCAACTATTGATATATTATTTAATAACAATCTTACCAGTCCAACGTACAACGATGTATATTGGGATTTTTGGGGAGATATAAATCTTGAACAAAATGTTGTTTATGAATATAAAGCCACAAACTCAGATGTTGTGTACTTTACTGTTGAAAATGTTGGTGGTGGTAAATTTAAGTTCACAGCACTTACTAGAAATGCCGATAATGAAGATTCTATATTTATGCCAACAACTTTAACAATTTTTGCAAAAGATTTGGGTCTTGATAAAAATGCAATAGAGTATTCAATAAATATTGTAATAAAAGAACCAGTACTTGTTGACAATATCGTTGCCTCTAACGTTGCAGATAATGGAATATATCTCATAACACAAAATCTAAAAGAAATTGTTAATGGTGACACAACTTTTAAAATTTTAACCAAGGTGGAACCCGATAATGCTTTAAATAAAGATGTTGCTTTTAGATTTATTCCAAACGTTGGAACGCCAAGCAATGTTATAAACATTTCGGATGATGGTCTTATAAGTGTAGTGGGAAATTATGGTGGAAGCGGAACAATAAGAATTTTGCCAAAAGATGGAATTTTTGTTGATGATTTAGGTAACGAATATTATAGAGATGATATTGTTTACTGCGATATTCCTGTTATTATTGGCGACGGAACTACAAGAGAAACATCTATAAGAATTCAAAGTTTAAATGAAATTACTGATGGTTCTTTCCATTATACTTTATTAAATAGTGTTGGTTATCCACAAGTATGGAATAACAAGCCTGACACATTTAGTGGTGGACTATATGGAAAAGTAGAAGGTAATGACTTTGTTGCAACAATAACACTTGATGATGAATGTTTATTTAACACATTAGGTATAAACGGAATAATAGAAGATTTAATTGTTTGTGGTCAGGTAACATCACAAGCAATGCTTGTAAATACTAACAATGGTAGTATAAAAAATGTAGTAGTTGATATATACAGTCAAAACGGCCATTATGTTGCAAGTAAGGTAGAAACTGACCAATCCAGCGCAGGTGGTTTAGTAAATATCAATTATGGACAAATTGAAAACTGTACATTTGCTGGCTCTATAATTGCACCAAATAGTATCGTTGGTGGAATTTGTGCCATAAATTATGGAACTATTTCTAATTCAAATGTACTTATTTACAATATGGAAGATGGTTCTCAAATGAATTTTGATGGACAAACCATTGGTGGACTCGTTGGGGAAATGAGTGGAAACGCACGCCTTGAAAAATCTTATGTCTATAATTTTAGCAGTGATGCAAACTTTGACACAAAAGTAATGGGTGCATTAGTTGGCGTGATTTCTTCAAATAATATAGTTATTGAACAATGTTTTGCCGAAATTGGTCAAACATCAAGTTTTTATGCTTCAAAAAATGCAAGTGTTAATAAAAATGATGAAAATTTGATTAAAAACAGTTACATAATAAGCAAATTTAAACAAATCGTTGATGAACAAGAAAGTTTGCAAATTCAATTTAATTATTTTATGACTCAAAATAACGGCAAATATATCTTTGGTTCAACTCAAAATACAAGTTATGTGTTCTTAAATGTTTCAATGGGTAATTCTCAAACTTGGAATAGGAATTCAACGAATAATTATGGTTTTCCATATTTAACAAAAGTTATTGCTTTAAAAGCATTGACTGGTGAAGATTTACAAAATGTTGCAATTACAAATTCAAGATTGTCGCTTGCAGAAGATAATAATGTTGCTGTTATGTATTTATATAAGCCAAACGGATATGTGCTTACAGATTATGAAAAACAAATTCTTAATATGGTCAACACAATTAGTTTAAATGAATTGTTTGGTGTTGATAAGGTTGATGGACTTCTCGTTTCATCTAACAACACAAATGTTATTGATTGCAAAACAACTGAAATTCAAGTAAAAAATTTAGGAATGGTAGAACTAACACTTCAATCAAAATATGATTTAACTGTTTCTCCAAAAACTATTGATGTATATGTAATTTATGCGACAAACAACTTTACATTAAGTTATAAAGGTCAAAATCTTTTAAATGATGCTACTATATCTATCAAAAATGGCGTTAGTGAAAGTTTGCAATCATCATTAAAATCAACAATAGTTTTATCAAATAGAGAAATTCCTCTTACTCAAAATAATTTTGATGTTGTTTTTGAAGATAATGATGAAACATCAAAATTTGTTGTCGGTAAAAATATTGGAACACACACTATTGTTTCAAAATTTGAACAAGAAGATGGAACTATTTTAGATAACGTTGTTTTTGATATATATTTAAAATTAACTGATAATATTTTAGATACAGAAAATAGTAATCAAATTCAACAAATTATAAAGCAAAATACATTAAAACAACTCACTGTATTAAGAACTCACGGTGCTTTGTCAATAAGTTCAACAATAAACAATGCAACAATTTCGGCAAGTGATGAATTGAGTGTTGGCATAACGGCTGTATTTGATGAAAAAGCAACAAATAAAACTGTCAATATTGAAATATATGATAGTGAGGGAAACGATGTTTCAACGCTTAACATTTTTGAAGATATAACACTATCAAAAATTAGCGAAGAACAAAATAATGACAATACAAATACAATCAAATATACTACAACAATTAAAATTAACAAGTCTTTAAGTACATCGAACATAGACTTTAGTGGTTATACTGTCAGATTTATATCAGATGAATATGTTTATGTAGATATTAAAGTTAACATTTTGGCACAAGAAATACTTAGAGTTGATGTAAACAATTATGCACAAAAAGACAGTTCTTTAAGTGGTTCAACATACAACTATTTTCCAAATAATGTATTATCTCCTGGCACAAGTGGACTTTTGGATATTATGGTTTATCCTTCATATGCAAATTATACTAGTGTAAATGTTACTGCACAACCGGTTAATGGTCAAAGTTTATCACTTATTGCAATGAAGAAAAATGACCATTCAACATATGATATAGACCTTGCAACAAATTTTGAATTTATTGAAAATGGTGTAAAAATATATGCAAAAGAGACATCTTATGAAGTTGGTAGATACTATGTTAGAGTCGTTGTTCCTTCCACTGTTAATATAAATTCTTCTTATAATATATATATAGACATATATAATGGTGATGAAAAAGTCTACACAGAAGTTTATTCGCTTTTAATTGTTCCTCAAGAAAAGGCGGGCGTTAGTGTAAATGGCAAAGACAAAATCTTTGCTGTTGAAGGTGATACAATAACTGCCGATGTCATATATGAACAAACACAACAAATTGAAAGTATTGTTGCTTATCAAATGAATACTACAAAGGTAAGCAATAACGTAACAATTATAAATAATCAAGATTTTTCTAGTTATGCAACAAAATATTTTAAAGGTACTTTAAGTATAACTTTGGGAGAAAATTGTGGTAATATTGATATTCAAGTAACAACATCAAGATATGTAAATGGAGTTAAAGAAGAAGTTTATTCAATTTTAAAAATATATGTAATTGATTTTGAGTTAGATTTCGAAAATACACATCTAAACAACGAAACTGGCAGTGATGTTGTTTATGGAGATAAGTATTTTTATAATTCATTAGAATTTAAAATAGCAGGTTATTATGTTAAAGGCGAAAATGGGATAGTAACTTCAAGTGAAAGAGCATATAATACATTTATAAAGAACAACTATTATTTAAATGTTGCAACAGGATATGAAGTTAACTATGGTACTCAAAATAGACAAACTTTAATTGAAAATTTATACTATGTAAACGGTAATGAATATACACCTATCGTTGTTAAAAATAACGATGGCACATACACTACTGTGTCTAGTGATGTAATTGCTGATTTTGTTGTTGAAGAACAAACTGTAAACGGCGAAATTCAAAATGTTATAAAATTTTTAGGAAAAAATATTGGTACTCAAAGGATGCTTTTGGAAATAAAAGCAAAAATGCCAGACGGAAGCATAAGAACATATCAATATTTCTTTGACATAACAATTGCGAATTATGTTACAGAAGAGCAACCAGAAGAAATATCAAATGCAGATGAGTTTTTAGATGCATTTACTAGAGATATTGAACAAAATTATATTTTAACAAACGATATAATTTTGTATGATTTTTCACCAATTCAAGATACATTAAAAATAAAAAGTTTAGACGGAAACGGATATCAAATAATTATTAGAAGTTTTAGTGACAGTGTTTTAAATCAAAGCACCGTTAGTTTGTCGTTGTTCCAAAATATTAGCAGTAATACAACTATTAAAAATTTGAGATTAAATATTTATCATATTGACACAATTACAATAGATTCAAATATAACGAATCAGGTAAATGTTGCCCCAATCGCAATAAACAACTCGGGGATTATAACAAACACAGAAGTTGTAAGTTATAGATATTTAGCAAATCAAATTACACCTCAAATAAGTGGTATAAACATTAAAGCAAACAGCACATTAAATGTTTCGGCTCAAACATCAGGCTTTGTTTTGTATAATTCTGGAATTATTACAAATAGCAGAGTTGGTGGCGAAAGCATAAATGTTTATAAAGTAAATAATAAGGGTTCAGTTACATACCAAACAATTTATTTGGACCCATTTGTAATTTCTTCATTTGGAGAAATAAGTGGTTTTGTTCACACAAATACAGGACGAATTTCAAGCAGTTTTGTTTCTAATTTAAGAGAAATAAATAACTCAAACATTGATTACACAACAATTACAAGTGGTTTTGCAATTGAAAACTCTGGCAGAATAAGTATGAGTTATTCAAAAGGAGTAAAAGATAATAATCAAGACATTCACGCAACTAAATATGGAATTGAAACATCGGGAATTAGTGCAGGTTTTGTTTATGCAAATTCAGGAAATATAAGCGATAGTTATTCAAACATTACACTTACAAATCTTGGAGATAATCCAGGCAGAACAAGTGCAGGTTTTGTTTATAACAACCAATCTAGTGGTATTATAAAAACATCTTTGTCTCTTTCAAGAATTATTGGTGCAACAACAACACAAATGAATTTCTCAGGTGTTGATGATTGGGGTAATTGGCAAAACTTCGGAACAATTGAAAATTCTTATTATTATGATGAAGTGGCACTTGAAGATTCAAATATTTTAATTGAAGAAGCATATGGCGAAAGTGCATCAATAGTTTCTTCAGTTACGCTCGAAGAATATTTCTATGGTTATAGTTTTGCAACAAATGAGCAAAACGATGATGGTATTTGGTGTATGACAACAACAGGTCCAGAACTTATTAGCGCAAACACCAAATCTGTTTCATTGAGATATTATAGTCAACAATCTATTGATGATGAAATACCATTGCTCAATTATGCAACAAATTACGAATATGGTTCAATTAACAATCCTATACTTATTAGAAATGCACAAGAATTTAACAGTGTGTTTAGTGGCGTTAGTGGTACAAGTGCATCAAAATTTGTTAATTTAGATAAAAAACAAGCATATGGCAACTATAGACTTATAAATGATATTGATTTACAAGAACTTGTTTCTAATGATGGCGAACAAACTTATAGATTAGCATCTTCGAACTTAACGCTTACAGGAATTTATCGAGAACAAGGTAATGGAAACGGAATTGGTAAATTTGACGGAAACGGATTTACTATTTCTGGTTTTGCACTTTCAGATTCATATGTTGAAAGTACCGCAGTTAACTTTGGTATGTTTGCAACTATAGAATCTGGTGCAATAGTTATGAATGTTAATGTTATCATTGGTACAACAAACGCAGAAAGTGAAGTTTTAGGTGTCGAAGCAAAAAATATTAAATATGTTGGTGCTATCGCAGGTACTGTCTACGATGCAAAAGTCGTAAATGTAAATTTAAGTTCGGCATTTGAAAATACAAACACAGTAACAGTTAGAGGAAAAAATGTTGTTGGTGGTTTAATTGGACGAGTTATTGGCAATTCATATATTTTCAACTTATCATCAACTAACATAAGTGTAACAGCGGCAAAATTTCCTGATAATTACTATGGTGGTGATGCAAGTTATATTACTTATAATCAATACTCAAGATTAAACGAAACGCAAAACAATAATATTTCATATGCCGGTGGTGTTGTTGGTATAATTGATACATATACCGATGATTCAATCACTCAAGAAATGTTTGCTGATTCTATCGTTTCAACAAATGGCAATGCTATTATGCTAAAAACATTAGGAACAAGTCAAATCACAGCAGGAACTGTTGGTGGTGTAATTGGTTATGTTGGACCACTTACAATTGTACAAGACGCACTTTATGAGTTGTCTTTTGTAGATACATCAAATAGATCAATGCAAGGACTATATTCTTACAATGGTTTTGCAGGTGGTATTGTTGGTTATAATAAAGGTTATTTAAGACAAGTTAGATCTGAGCACGAAGAAAATTGGCAAATAAACATTATTGAAGATGGTGTTGACGATTATTATAAGGGCAAGTATGATGTTGATAGAGGTAACGAAGAACTCTTTGTTGGTTCATCTTATAACCCTATTGCAATAGGTGGTATTGTTGGACTTAATGTCAGTGGAAAAATTGAGAAATCATATTCAAAATTAAATGTTATGTCAGATTCAACTAATGCATATGCAGGTGGTATTGTCGGTATAAATGAAAAACCTACAACTTCACAAACTGATTACATTAAATTATCATTAAACGAAGTTTACGCTTTTGGCGATGTAAGTGCAAGTGTTGCTGGTGGTATAATTGGATTAAATAAAGGTGGCTTTGATTTTGACAAAGTAAACGCAGTAAATTACTGGGGCAATCAACTTATTGACGAAAACTATTTTAATAAAACATATGCAGTTTCGTTTAATGAAAATGATAGCAATACATATAAAACTTCGACTGCTTTATTTAAAACTGATATTGTATTTAATGGTGTTACGCCATCAAATTTCTACGAAGATGATAACGAAGTTTCTCATATAACAAGTCTTTCAAAAGTTACAGGTCAAGGCGATGATGGTGAAATATATGACACATTCTTTACCGGAAACGGATGGGAAAAACAATCTTGGGAAAGAAATGAAGACGAATTATTCCCACACATATTATTTGGTTACATAACAAAAATCAGATATATAAGAAATCAAGACGACATTGATTTGTTGAGAGTTGCAACTAATGATGACATTTTTGTAATCGACCCAGATAATAGTGTAGAAAATGAAGATGGACTAATTGGTATAACAAAAAGAATTGCACCAATTACAAATTTCTCAGGAACACTTAGAAGTTTGGATAATTTAAATCCATCAGGATTTTTGTTTAAAACAAATCAAAATAGAGCACTATTTAGTTCAACAAATGGCGCAACATTCTATAACTTTATTGTTAGATATAATAGTACTAGTCAATTTACTAGTTCTTTAAGTACAACTGCAATACTTGTTGGTACAGCAAATAATACAACATTTAACAAATTAAAATTTGAACATATTAAACTAAATTCAACAACTTCTGCAAGTGCAATAGTGGGACTTGTTACAGCAGTGGCAAAAGGTACAACGGTGTTTAGCGATATTGAGATATCAGATTGCAATATGAATATTTCAACATCTTATGAAAATGAGAGTGAAGAAACAATAAATGTTGGAATGTTGTTCGGTACAGGAACAATTACGACATCACAAACAAAGAGTGGTGGGATTTTTGACATCTCTATTCAAAGCTCAAATATAAGTATTGATGGAAAATTTGAAGGCTTAAACAGACCTAATGATAGTTCAATTGGACTTATGGGTGGCAGTTTAAAAAATAACACTAGTGATGGAACAGTAATGCCAATTGTAATTAACGATAAAATTTCGGGAAACATAAATATATATTCCGGTTTAATAAGAACCAATGTTGGATATTTGTTTGGATATGCAAGTGGAACTAATATAAGTTCAACATTAAGTTCAGATTCCAATGTAAAAATTCAACCTACAATAAGTATTGGGAAAGAAGAAGAATCAAAAATTTTATATAATTGCAACATTGGTGGACTTGTTGGACAAACAGAAAATACAAATATTACAAATGTAGAACTTTATCCCACTATTTCAATACAATCAATAACAACTAATTTGAACCTTGGTGGTATTGCTGGATATTTTGAGAATGGGAATATAACAAATTGTGAAGTAAAAGCAACAAATGAAACTAGCGAAGAAGGCATAATAAAAGAATCAACAAATAAAATTAGCATTTTAAATATTTATTCTTCTGACGAAAACAATATAGGTTCTTTAATTGGTTATGCAGTGGCTAGTGAAAAAAATAATATTGACCAAATAAAATCATATATAGATTTAGTTGTTTCAGTATGCAATAATGATTCTGAAGCAAGAATTGTAAATAACATTGGTGGACTTATTGGAAGTATAGAAAAATATACTATTTTGAATGCTATTTACTATGCAAATATAAATTATAGTAGTAGAAATGTGTCAGATACTACAAAAGATTTAGAAGATATCACAAGTATCGGTGGAATTGCTGGATATAGTAAAGACTCAAACTTTAATTACACATATGCAACAGGAAATATAAAAAATAATGCAAATATAGACAGCAAAACTCAATTATCTTTAACAATAGGTGGAATTGTTGCAGTAATGGAAAAGGAAGAAGTGGACAATGTAGGAATTACAAATTCTGTTGCAACAGGCAATGTTTATCCAACATACGAAGTTAAAGAAGAAAACGATGGTTCAACAATAATTACAAAATCAAAAACAGAAAATATTAAAATAGAATCATTTACTTATGGTGGACTAATTGGTAGTGTTAAAAACAATGTAACACTAACTGAAAATATTTCAATCAACACATTGTTTAATAAATTAGATAAACAATTAGCAACAACATATTCTTCAAACGCACTTGTTGGAAGTGTAAGTGAAAATGCTAGTGTTAATGATACAAAAGATGAAACACAAGTTTCAAAAAACAAATATGCCCACGTATACACACTTACAACTGATGCAAGTGTTGGCGAAAATTTGATGCTTTTTACAATTCTAGATGAAATTAAAAAGTCATTAAAGAAGAATATCAACGAAGAGAGTGATGTTGTTTATAATTTCTGGGATGCAAATTATTTTGGTGAAGAGAACTCTGGAACAAAAATTTTACCATACACTGATTTAAATGTTGCTTCATGGGATGATGTTGATGGTAAAGAATATTATTATCTTGGAACAGAAGATAATTGTTACACTTTCCAAATCGAAGACCTTACAAATCAAATTGTTGTTAGTGATGGTGCTCAAATTGTATTTGAAAATAAAGATATAAACAGTCCAATAGTAAGTGTGGATAATAATAGTATAGTTTCGGGTGTTGTTGTTCTTGCAAACTATAATGGAGATGGAGATATTTCAAATGAAAGCAAGGTTATTTCAGGTTTTGTTGAAACAAACAATGGTATAATCTACTCTTGCAATGTTAGGGGCAGATTAAACGGAAACCAAAAAATAACAGGATCAATTACAACCAACCGTAGAGCAAGTGCTTTTGTATTTTCAAATTCTGGACTCATTAAAGAGTGTTACACAAGTGTTGATGTTGTTTCGTATTACGAAGAACAAGCAAAACAAGAGAATTCTATTGCTGTTGCAGGATTTAATATTTCAAACGAAGGACTAATTTATAATTGTTATTCATCAGGCTCAATTCAAAACTATAATCCAAACAAAACAGATGGAGACTATAACGGCAAAATGTATTTATTTGGACCGGGAAACGTGTATGATAGTTTTTCAAATACTAGGTTGGTGGATTTAAATATTGGAGAAGATGATCCATTAGAGGCAGAAAAACGATTTGCTTTTGACTCATCTTCATCTAATTGTTTTTATGATAAATATGCTTGCGAAGCAATATTATCAAATAGCAATGGTGGTGAAGCAAAGAAAACTGATGAGATTTCATTAGATTACAGTAAAACCAAAAATAATGATGAAACTAAAAGTACCGTATATACGGGCAATTTTAAACAAAACATATTATACAATTTTGGTTATGGTTCATTTATTGATGGTGCTTATATTAAGATTGAATATATGTGGCATAGTACAGGTGTTGGCTCGCAAGATAATCCATATCAAGTGCCAAACCTTGGAAAACTTCAACAACTGCCAAAAGAAAACACTGTCACAACCTATTTTGTGTTAATCAATAATATGAACGCAGAGTACATAAGTGATGATATAAAATGGCAAAGCAAGGATATTTCAAACATAAACCTATCTGGGTATGACGGCATATCTGAGTTGCATTATATTAAAAATTTATCAACAATAGATGGTGGATTATTTAATACAGTAAAAAATTCAGATATTTCGTTGTTAATTTTGGAAAATATAAGTGTGGATGTTTCGTTGATAGACAATGATTCTGTATATGTTGGCTTTTTGGCTAATAATGTAACAGGTAATTCTAATATAAATAATATTGAAATAAGAACAAATTATGATACAACTGATGCAATAACAATAAAATTGCCAACAGAAACCGAAACAGAAACCAAATCTTATAATAAAATTTTATACCTTGGCAATGTTGTCGGTTCATTAGGAGAAGGTTCAACTTTAAGTAGTTGTGAGTTAAGTTCGATTACTTCAACAAACACCAGAACAGAATATGTTTTAAGATTGTTCAACTATAACATTAACTACATTATTGGTGGCATGGTTGGAGTATTAAATGGTGGTACTGTTGAAAATTCTAGTTTAACAAAGCCAATATATGTAGATTTTGATGAAGGTGTAGGAATTTCTGAAAAAACGATAATCTTTGGTGGAATTGTTGGACTACAAAACTATGGAAGCATTAAAAATTCATACATAAATCAATCAATACATTTGTTTGACGGCGAATTGCATAATATTGGGTCAGATTTACCATATCAAGACAAATTGAGTAAGTTAGGCGATTTATATTCCGAAATTTCAAAATTAAAATTATATGCAGGTGGTATTGTTGGCTCATGCAGTGATGTAATAACAAACAATACATCTTATGATGAAAGTGAAAAAATTATTGATAACTGTTACATTTTAAGCAATGTTGAAATTATTGCTGGTAATAGTTTTGCTTTCGACACAACATATTTGGGTGGCATAAGTGGATATGGTGGAAACATATCAAATTGTTATAGCAAAGCGTGTTCTCTTGTTGGTTATGCAACTTATTCGGTCAGTTCTTTCGATAAAAAAGACGCAATGATTAGCAACGGAGCAATTCCCGGTGATAAAATTAACAATGACGTAAAAAACGTTTATTCAGTTACCGGCACTAAATATGATAAATTAATTTATAGAACTGTTACACAAAAGGCATATGTAGCAGGTATTGCAAACAATTATGAAAGTTTAAACACAGTTGTAAACTATTGTGAGAATATTCAAGGTGGTATGGAATCCAGAAATATTTATTCATTTTATGATGTAAATGAAATAAGTATGAGGGGTATATATGATATATATTCAATTATTTATGGAATAGGTCAACGATTAATAGAAACAGGAACTAAGGCACAAAAATTTATAGGTTTAATTCTTAGTTACATCGTAGCCCCTATTGTGCGTGCCAATATGGAAACAGTTATTGAAATGTATTATATGAGTGGCAATGGTTATGAATATAGAGATAATTATTATGAAAATAGCGATTTATACGAAGCCTGGCCAAGTATAGACTTGTTGTGGGGTTTATTAGCTGGCAAACCTAGGTACTTCCGTGGTTATGAAATGTTTGATAAAGTTAGAAACAAAGTTGGCGATGGCATTTGGATGGATATAAAAAAGTACGAGAACGAATCTGACGGAAAGGATTATTACTATACTTATGATGAACTGCTGTATATTAATGACGTTTACTTTGATTCTATAGGAATACCAAAAGAACAAGACGCAACAAAAGAAAGGGTATTTTCCTCGTCAGGGCAATCACTTGAAGAAATTGAGATAAGTACAGAAGTAGAAGGCGTTACTACAACAAAAACATACTATGGTGCAAATGATAATAGTAGTGTAAATGGAGAAGGAAATATATTTAACCAATATGGTATTGTTTACAGTACTAATGTATACGAAAACATAACCAAAGATACTCCAATTACTGATTTTAGTAGTTTCTTGGAAGGTTGGGAACAATGTGCAGAAGATGGTACTTGGGTGCCTAGCAATTCTGTTGAAGTTAAGAAGACTGATTTAAATGAAATGATAAACGAAAAAATTGAAATAGATAAGAATGATGAATATGCAACTATAACAATTAAAAATCTTGAAGATTACAGAATGCTTGAAGTTTTAATTAATGATTTGCCGGAATCACAAAATCTAGAAGATTTTTGGAATAAATACAGTACCAGTCCTTATGATGATAAATTAGAGACGTTGTTGACTATTATAACGAGTAGAGAACCTTCTTACACAATTAAATTTTCTTCAAACAATGGTAAAACAAATATATCATTAGATGGTGTATTACCACTTGGAACCCGTAACAATCCATTTAATGGAATTGTTGAAGGTGTTAATTATGGAGAAAGTGGATATTTCACTTTAAATAATATAACTACTACAACTAAATTTGATAATACAACTAGTGGTTTGTTTGGTTGCGTGAAATATTTAAACATCAAAAACTTAAATATTGAATATAGCAATAATAATTATTTGATTGTTAACGATCAAAACGATCAATATGATATTGGTGGCCTTATTGGTGAAGTTGTTAAAGATCAAAATTCTACGGCTGATATAGTAATTAATAATATTAATGTCAATTACATATTTAAAGATTATGTAGATATACACAATAAAGATTCGGTTTATAGCAATTCATCAAACAACATTGGTGGACTTATTGGAAAAGCAAATAATGCAAATATTGAAATTGAACAAGTAAATGTTTTAGGTTGTGATATAACATTAAAAAATATAGGTCCAGATAAGGAACAGGCTGTTGGAGGAATTATTGGACTAAGCGAAAATTCAATTATTAGTATTGCTAAAGTTGATGAAACTCTAAATATAGATATGACATCATCAAATAAAGTTGCTGGTGGTGTTATTGGTAAGACAAAAAACGCACAAATTAAGTTAAATGACATTGACATCAATGGCACTATAAGAAATGAAGTAAACAATGGGTCAAAAGTTATCAGTGGTGGCGTATTTGGTATTGTTGAACAAACTAACGAAGAAAATGCACTTTTGCTTGATACAATAAACATAAGCCTTAAAGAAATTTCTGCCAAAGCATCTGTTAAAGGCGTAACATCGTTTTCAGCAGGTATAATTGGATATCTTCGTGGTAATGATGATACTTATTTTAGTAACATAATCACAAATGAAACATTTAAAAATATAAATGTTGGGAAAGAAAATTATATTGGTTATGAAGGAAAATCATTTATAATGTCGGGCTTAAATGCAAACGAATACAGTGAGACGGCATATGCTGATTACTTTATTGGAAATAGGAAAGATTATAGTAAAACAACTAATAGTTTACAAAACAATGAAACAATTAAAGTTTATGCTTCGGCACTTGCTATAAGTAAACCAAATTACAGTGATTTACCAAAGCATAATAAGGATGATAAGAAAATAAACGATAATGGTATAAAAAGTACAAGTGTTTATAAAAATGGAAAAACTGTAGTAGACGACAATGAAATAAATAGTTGGATAAAAGCTGATATATTTGAGTATTCAACCGAAATTGATACAACTGAAGGAAATGCATTTATAAATGGAGAGAAATATAAACTATATAATTATAAAAAAGATTACTATGTTGTGGTAACTCAAATCCAAACAATTAGTAAAGATAATGTTTTAATTGGTGAAGAAAATGGAACAGACGATATAGAATACAATAGCGCTACAAGCGATGTTTATTACATTACTGATATAGTTTATAGGTTGAGAATAAATGGTTCAATGTATAATCAAGGTGATTTTAATATTGTTGATAGTTATAATTTTGAATTTATTGTAGCAAATGAATATACTGTAACGGAAAATCCATATAAAGAGCACACACAAAATGTATATCCTATGACAAATAGAACTATTGACTTTTTGCCAGAATTTAGTGGTGATACAAAATTTTTAAAGCAAAATGGTTATGAAGAAGATGATGACGGTAATATTATAGCAATAAAATATTATGAGCCAGAGAAAAAAGAAGATGCAATAGTAATAGATAGTTCTGTTAATTCTAAATATCGTGTTATGAATAATGTAGCAACTTTAAATTTGAGTGTCTACAGTAGCCAAAGCACTATTGGTAATGCTTTTTCTACAACAACAACTACTACAACATTTGTAAATCTAGAAATTCTAAATGAAAATAATACGATAAAATTGCAATTAAACCAACAAGAAATAACAAGTGAAAATTCTGGTTATGTTGAAAGCAACGATGATGAAACAATTGAAGAAGATGAAGTAACAGGTCAAAAAGAAAACACATACACTAAAGAAACATCTACAACTTTGATTACACATAAAGATATTTACACAACTGACAATGTTGGTTGGGGTTCTTCAAATGTTAATTACAATATAGGTGGAAAGGTTTATGAAGATATTGCAGATTTGGCTAAAAATGATTACACTTATACATTTAATGTTGATTTAGGCAATTCTAATAAGTTAAAAATCAGCGAAAACATTACGTATACTGATGATTCAAGTATAAAACCACAATTATATGTAACCACAGGTCCACAAATTAAAATTGATGGGGACACTGATAAAACTTACAAGACTTTGATTATTTCAACTAAATCAAATATTGAAGGCAGTTGGTATAAAGATTTTATATATGTTATCAATAAAAACTTACAGATAAGTTATTTAGGTTATATCTCTTATTCACTGCAAGAAGACAGCAAAGAAGTAACTTCTCAAACAAATAGAAACAAATTGTTCTTCCCTTATGGAAACGATATTATTATTGAAAAATATGAAAATCATCTATTATCGTTAAACGACTTACAATTTAGTTCTAGTTCGTCATTAGATGTATCTGATTTTGAATTTAAGTTTAATAATACAAATACACAAATTGATTACTTAATTACAAAAAATGAAGGTGTTTACACCATTAAAGAAACAAAACAAGTAACCACTACTTTAAATACGATAACATTGGAAAAAATTGAAATTAAATCGTTGAATAGCATTAGTGTTTCGTTTAAATTAGAACAAAATGAAACAAAAGACGAACCAATTACTGATTATAAATCAAAAATTTCAATTGATAATTTGGGTAAAAGTTTAGAAGTGTTAAGTGGTGCAAAAGTTGACGGTATTGAGATTACATCAGATAAAGGTTTTGTCATTGATAATAAATTAAATGAAGATACTTCACTTAACAATTTCTATTATTATGAATTTGACTATGAACAACAGGTTGTAAATAGATATAAACTAGATGGAACAGCATCAAACTTTACTACAACAGGGGAATGTGATGGATATGACTTTAATGGTTACCCATTGAGTACAACTATAACTCCTATAACAAACAATTCCCAAACAGCATTTAAAGTTGAATATAATTACAGTAGTACTACAAACACAACTATGTTTAGGTTTAAAGATTCAAATAATAACAATAAAACATCGTTTATAACTTTACAAGGAGAGTTTAGTTTTATAGATAATCAAGATGGAACACTTACTATTAGCAAAGATAATTTGACTTATGTTATTAAATTTGTAAATAATGAATTTATTGTTCAAGAAATTGATTATGTTGCTAGTTTTGGAGAGACGAAATATAGCATTGAAGAAGTTCACGAGAGTGCAACAAAGAAAGTTTTGTATATTACATATTTAGATAAAACAATAAAATATGAAATTGAAAACAACGAATATAAAAACATTTTGGCAACAAGTTTAACTGGAAAGATTACTGATGCATTCTTTACACTTGCTTTGCAAAACGAAGTTAATGGTAGTACAAATATCTTCTTAACTATAAAAGAAAAAGGTAACAACAAGAGTTTAGTAAACTTATCAACAGATTTAACTTATACAATTTATGCTTATGAAGATAGACAAAAAAATACACTGTTATATATTTACAATCAAAATGCTGTTCAAGATGAAGATGTTGAGATGGCATCAAATAAAATAAATGAAAATTCACTTCAAAGTTTGTATGTTAATAAAGATGGAGTTTATGAATGTGTTATAAATAAACAGTCTGTAAGCAATTTTATGGAAGATTATTATAGTTTAGGAATTAAATCTATAGATATAGTACCTGTTTATGCACCAACAAATAATGAATTGCATTTATTTGACACAATTCAAATTACATTTGATAATGATATGGAGTCAAAATTAAATTATGTTTATGAAAATGATGCAATTTATAAATATGATTTAAGTGAACAAAAATTGGAATTAAAATCGACATATGATGGTGTTTCAGTAAATTATTATAGGTATGATTTTGCCAATGACAATAGTGCTTATACAATAATATACATTGATGAATACAACACTGTTTTAAATCTTGCTTACAAGGTTTCATCGTTAGACTTAATTCCGTTTGATAATGATTATGCGATTAAAGTTGTAGGTGAAAAAGGAGAAACAGAGTACTTTACTTTAAGAGATGGATATAAGATTTCGGGTGAAAAAATTGGAACAAAAGTTATTGATGATGTTGTATATTCCAGTTTTGGTATAACTCAAAATGTGCTATTAGTTTATAACAATGCAACTTACACAAATGCACAAAACGAAGTTATAGAGATTAATGAATATGTACTTGTCAAAAAACAAATTTCTTTATCAGACGCAACGATAACGATTGAGGTTAATAATGGAACAATTACGACTATTGAAAGGGAAGTTATTGTAAAAAATGGTCAATGCACAATAGCAGATACAATAAATTATGTTGACAAAACGCAACAAGCAATAATTTATCAATTTAATTTAGGTGCTGAAACAATATTCATTGACGCCAGTGGTGAATATGATATTGCAACAGAATCTTTGTATGATATAGAAACAACTGATACTGATACAAGACTACAAAGGACACTTATTACAATAGGCGACACAAAAGTTGATGCAATTACTGGTATTGTAATCAAGGTTTCAAATGACACTGGCGAAAGTACTACAACAAATGATAATAATTAGCAAAATTTAATAAGCAAAAGAAATGGAGAGAAAATGAAAAAATTTTTAGTGATTATAAATATTTTTATACTGACACTTTGTGCCATAACTTTGACGGCGTGTGGTGAAGATTTTAGTAAGTTTTCTCTCTCGTTTTCTAGCACAAGTATTGATTTAACATTAAACGAAGAAAAAGAGTTTGATATTAAAATTGATAATTATTTTGAAACTGAAGTAAATTTTAACTTTGATTTTGACAAAAGTATTGCACAAGTTGATGAAAATAATATAGTAAATTTAGGCGATGGCACATATCGAATAAAAGTTAAAGCGTTAATGACTGGAACAACAACACTTACAATAACTCTTTTAGAAGGAAATAAAAAATGTGTTATACCTGTTAATGTGTATGAGCCTGTAACAGATTTTTCTTTAAAAGATGATGTTGATTTGTATGTGGTTCGTGGACAAAGTATTACATTTTCAAGTGATATGTTTAACTTTTATCCACAAACAACACTGCAAAAAGAACTTACATTTAGTGTAAATTCAATAGTTTTGGACAATGATACTTTTACGGCAAGTT
>CASFMG010000058.1 GCA_949295755.1 uncultured Christensenella sp. | reverse complement strand
TAGCACTAATTATATTTATGATACCCACAATAGTTCAAGCATCATCATATTATATAGCAATAGATAATATTGAAGGTACGGTAAAAGAAATAAAAATGCTCCACACTATTATTGCTACAACGGATAATAAAGTAATTAGTATTCCAAACTCAAAAGTTGTGGAAAGTTCACTAATAAATTATAGTGCAAACCCCACACGAAAAGTATACTTTTATTTTGGTGTAGACTACGCAAGTGATGTGGAAAAAGTAAAGAAAACCATTTTAGATGTAATGACAAATTGCAATAAGGTTATTTTAGACCCTGCTCCATTTTGTTCATTAAAAACAATGGATTCTAGTGCAATTACATTTGTCGCAAACTGTTGGTGTCTATCTAGTGACTATTGGGATGTTTATTATTTTGTAATGGAAAATGTTTTTAATGAATTTAAGCGAAATAATATTTCAATTCCATTTGAACAGATGGAAGTTAGACTTAGAAATGACATAGTGAAAATGCCTTATAACAAAAAAACAATGGAAAAAAGAAATGAAGAACTCGCAGTTAAACCTGTTGAAAATATTTCAGGAGACGCACTAGATAAAATGCTTTACAAATTATCTAAAAAATCAAAAGAGAAAAAACTTATTAAAAAACAGGAAAAACAAAAACTAAAAGAAAAACAACAAAATCTTAAACTTAAAGAAAAGCAAAATACAACAAAAAAACCAAAATCAAAAAAATAAGACAAGAAATTTCTTGTCTTTTTTATAAACAATTTTATGTGTTTTTCAATATAATGTAATAAAAATAAAGAAAATTTCTATATGTTGTATTATGTATTTTTTAAAAAAAATGTATATGGTTGTCGCTTCTTTTTCGACAATCAAGTATTGACATAAATTGAATTTGAATGTTATAATAAAGCGAAAAATAGAGGTGAATATGCCAGAAATTTTAAATAAAGTAAAGAACGATGATAATATAAATTCTTATCGTCAAAAGCAAACATCTTCAAGTGATTACGGCATAAAAACTTGCAATGTAGATATGTCAGACAAATATGATACAGTTGTTCTTGTTTTTATTGGAGATTGGCACATTGGCTCAGTCGATTTCAATATTGACGAAGCAATGAAAGTTTTGAATTATGTTCTTCAAACTCCAAATGCAAAACTTATCGGTATGGGTGATATGATGAACACTGCAATTTTAAACAGTGTTAGCAATATGTTTGAAGATATCGCTTATCCCCAAGAACAATTAAATGTTTTTGTTTCACTATTAAAACAAGTTGCAAAACAAAACAAAGTTATTTGGATACACTCTGGAAATCACGAAAGAAGAATTGACAAAAACACAGGCATAAATCCTGTTGAACAAGCAACGCAAGCACTTGGAATTCCCAACTCTTATGCTCCTTGTTTTGCAGACACATCAATAACTTTAAAATGTCCTTATACAAAATCTAAAAAACATACTTTTAATCTTGTTACTCACCACGGTGATAGTGGCAATCCAGAAACAAACGCATCTGTTAATCAAGAATCTTTAATAAATGCAATTGGACACAAACACGTTTTTCAATCATCAATTAAGACAAAAACTATTATTGACAAAAATGGAAAAAGAGTAAGAAAAGATGAAATAAACATAATCTTACCAGCATCTGGTGGTGGACAATATGGTTATGAAAAAGGATTAAAACCAATAAATAAATCTCCATACTATGCATTGGAAATCACCACAGTGTTAAATCCACTTTATGACAAAAAAGATCCTTATAATATGCAACCACCAATCGTTACTGTTACAAAATCAATACCTATCCTTACTAGTGGAACTTATACACTTAAAGATGAATGTATAAAAGAAAGTATAAAAATAATAGATAAAAATATACAAAACATAAAGCCAAAAGTTTATGGTAAGTTTTTAGAAATAGTTGAAATTTTAGAGCAAACAGGTTTAGAAATAGATACAGAAATAAAATCAAAAATTGTTAAACTTATACTAGAGGATGCAGATAGCAAAAAAACACAACACAAAATAAACAATCCACAAAAAATAGAAAGCAACGATTGGTACTATAACAAAGATTAAGGAGTTTTAAATGGATATGGAAGACGGCAAAAGAGCCCTAGATGCCATAGGCAAAAAAATTAAATTAAAAGAAGAAATCGACCAACCTTTTGATGAAAACACATTAAAAGATATTGATTTAGAAATCGAAGAGTCAAAAGAAGAACAAACTCAAAAAACAATTGCATTAAAAGTTTATAGCAAAGATGTAGGTTTAAATGGTCTTTGCGAACTAAACTTGGGAAAAGCATATAAACTTGCAGATGACGGGAGACGTATAAGATATCCTTCTTCTTATAAATGTGCAATGAACGAAAAATGGCTTGATTACATTATTGAACAGATTAAAAATGCTACTAATCCCGTTGTAATAGTTTCAGATATTTTTACAAGAGTAACGACAGGAAACAATGAGGATACTCTTCCATATAAGGAACAACTTGCATATGGTTACAAAAAATTAAAAGACATAAAAGACAAAATTATATTGGTTAGAGGTCTTAAAGAAAAAGAAATTATTGATAATGGTGGTCCTGATTTAATGGGTAAACTTGCAAATATGCTTAATATGAAAAATAAACTTGTAAATGCGGGATTCCATTTAACATTAAACTTATTTAATCAAAAATCAAAGCAAGTTTCTCTTCTTCACTATAATGAAAAAATAAACACAGTTCGTTCACTTGCTATTTCGATGCAAAAATTTGCAAATAATAATCCGGGACACGACATATATTTTTGTACAACAAGTAAAACAAATTGGTATTCTTGTGGACTTACAACATATGTGACAAAAGATGGCCAAACTGCAACAAAACCTTGCTGGTTTGTTGCTTTTGGTGGAATGTATGAATATGATAAAACAAATGAAAAAAGACCTAAGGTTGGAGCCTACACATTAAACAATGACTGGTTTAAAATTATGATGGACAAAAATAATTTTGTGCGTGCAGATAGAGTAGATTATAGATATCCTCACCCAACAAAGATTGATTCATCAAATTATATTAGTTCTGTAATAGCAGACACAAAAAGTAATAATTATAGAGAATTATTTAATGTTTTATCTGCGTCACTTGAAAAAATGAATGAAAGACTTTCAAAATCAACATCAAAACAAATCACTTCTTCAATTCATAAAGCAAAAGAAAAAGCAAAAGAAAATAAAAAAAATATTCAATTTGTTGATGAAAGGAAGAATAAAAAATCAAACAAGGGAGAAGAAAAATTATGATGAAAGGAATAAGAACTGACGGCAACAATATCACTTGTGCAGAATGTGGTCAAAAAGTGTCAAAAGATGGAACTTTAAAACTTAATTTTTGTCCAAAATGTGGAAATCCCTTGAACATTGATGCATCAGTTAAATATGAAAAATCAGTCAATCAAGAAAAACTTGTTATGCTTTACGAACTGATAGATACTATAAATGACAGTAATGAAGATACAAAAAAAGTGATAAATGATTTTATAAATCAATTAGAAGAAGAATAAAAAACACTTGCAAATGCAAGTGTTTTTTATTCTTTTATAAATTTTATAACAATCTAAATTCAATCATTAAATTTTTATTCTACTTTCTAATGCTCTGGTTAGTGTTATTTCGTCAGCAAATTCAAGTTCGCTTCCCATACTTACACCTTGTGCTAAGCGTGTTACTTTAACATTTAATGGTTCCAATAATCTTGAAATGTACATTGCTGTTGCATCGCCTTCAACATCAGGATTTGTTGCCATTATAACTTCTTTAGTATTGTATTTTTGAACTCTTTGCAAAAGTTCTTTTATTCTTATATCGTTTGGTCCCCTATTTTCTAGTGGACTTATTGTTCCGTGTAAAACGTGAAAAACTCCGTCAAAACTTTTAACTTTTTCCATTGCAACAACATCTTTTGGCTCTTTTACAACACAAATAATATCTTTGTTTTTCTTTAAACAATTATCGCATATTTCCGTTTCCGAAAAATTTCCACATTCTGCACAAAATTTTATATTTTCTTTTGCATTTATAATGTTATCTGCAAACTCTTTAGCATTTTCTTTACTTGAATTTAAAATGCTATATGCATACCTTTGTGCCGTTTTATATCCTACACCGGGCAATTTTCTAAATGAGTTTATTAGTTTCTCTAATGATTCTATATACATTTTATAATCCTTGTGGAAGTGATGGCAATTTTTCTTGTTCGGCTTTTGTTATTTTTTCAATAGCATCGTTTATTGCTGACTGAATTAAATCTTCTAGCATTTCTACATCATCAGGGTCAATAACTTCTGGTTTTATTTCAACTTTTTTTGCTTTTTTATCACCTGTTAGTGTAATTTGCACCATTCCACCACCACTTGTTCCAACAAAATCTGTATTTACAAGTTCTTCTTTTGCCTTTTCCATATCTTGTTGCATTTTTTGCGCTTGACGCATTAAGTTTTGAAGATTTGCTCCACCAAAACCATTAAATCCACCTCTAAAATTATTCATACTATTCTCCTTTTTTTTTATTTATTATAATTACTTCATTATTAAAATACTTTTTTAATACATTTATATTATCTTCGTCTGTTATTTGTTTTTTGTTTTTTTGAATTTCTATATTTTCATATCCAAAAAATTTAAAGGCATTTTGTAATTGTTTATAGTTATCTATTTCATTGAGCATATCAATTATGCTTTGCTCTGTTGTTTTTATTATAAACTTATCGTTTTCAATTTCAACATCTGTTATATCGCCACAAACTATATGCAAAATATTATTATTATGCTCCCGTAAATAAACAATTATTTTTCCCCATAATGTTCGAGCAGAAAGATTTTTATAATTTGTTGTTTTTTGATTTTGTTCTAATTTCGATTGTTTAGTTATCATCATTAGTTTTTTTTTTGACTATCGGTTAAACACGACACTATTGCTGTTTCTATTAAAGTTTTTGGCGACATTGCATATTTCATTTCTGCTTCTATCGCTGAAAATATTTTCATATTTTCCATAAGTTCTTTTGTTTCAAAATCTTTTGCAAGCAATTTATATTTTTCCAAAACTTCTTTTGTAAAATTAAGCATTTTTTCAGCATTTTCACAAGTTTTTACAACTAACAAATTTCTAAAACACATTGTTAAATCTTTTGCCACAACACTCATATTTTTACCAAGTTTTTGAATTTCGTCTAAAATTGTTAAAGCACTGCCTATATTTTTTTCGTGTATGCTCTTGCAAATTTTTAAATATGTTTCGTGGTTAGTGCTTCCTAAAACATTCATAACGAGTTCGGCTGTTATCTTCCCGTGAGAATATGCAACCATACAATCTGCAATAGAAAGCATATCTCTATCACTACCCTGTCCTGCTGAAGCTATTAGTTTGTACGCATCCTCTTCACACTCAACATTTTCGTTTTTAAAGATTTCTTTTAATTGTTTTATTAAAACATCATCACTAATTAAATGAAAATCAAAGCGCATACATCTCGAAAGTATAGTCGCAGGAAGTTTATAAACTTCGGTCGTTGCCAAAATAAATACAATATGTGATGGTGGTTCTTCTAGTGTTTTTAAAAGTGCATTAAAAGCACTTTCTGTAAGCATATGAACTTCATCAATAATATAAACCTTATATTTACCATTTACAGGCAAAAATTTTACTTTTTCTCTTATATCTCTTATTTCGTCAACTCTATTATTTGATGCAGCATCAATTTCTACAATATCAACATTATTATTATCGCTAAGTGCCCTACAAACTTCACATTCATAACAAGGCGAACCATTTTGTGGATTTAAACAATTTATCGCTTTTGCAAATATTTTTGCCGTTGTAGTTTTTCCTGTTCCCCTTGTACCCGTAAAAAGATAAGCGTGGTTTATTTGCCCTGCTTTTATTTGATTTTTTAGAGTTTCAACTATATGCTCTTGCCCAACAATTTGTTCAAATATCTTTGGTCTATATTTTCTATACAGTGCTTGATACATAACTCTCCTAGAAGGTATTATATACTTTTTTTTAGGTTTATCAAAATAAAATGCACTTATTTAATATTATAAAAAACAAGTGCCATAATTTTATTAAAATATATAATTTCTTACTATTTCAAATACCAAAGAAATCATAATAGTTATAGAAATACAAAATGTTGCTATATTTACAAGTGTAAGTTCTTTACTGTCTTGCTTATAGCCAAAACAAGAAAAAACAATTGCACTTGCTCCCAAAATAACATTACCTATATTAAAAAGAAGTTTTGCAAGGCCAAACATATAGTAACTTACAAACAAATACATAATCATTGATATAAGTGCAATGCATAATCCAATATAAGTATATATTCTATTTTCTTTGCTTTTATTTTCCATATTTATCTCCTTAGATAAAATATTAAAATCTTTAATAATATTTATAATAAGATTATAACAATATTGTAAATTTTTCGCAATTTATATTTATATTATTATTTAATTTATTGATTATAATTGATTTTTTTTGTTAAATTAGATAAACTAAAAATGTATTAGGAGGAATTGTGGGAAAGTTTGTAGAACTGCAAAATTATGATGTTGTAAAATACGAAGCCTTAACAGATAAACCATTTTCAAAAATACTTGCTCTTGAACACATATTAAAATTTTATAGATTTCAATATTTTGGACCCGTTAAAAGCAGTGAAACATTTTACGACACACCAAATGATATTTTATATAAAGCAGGAATTGTTCTTTCAAGAATTCAAGAAGATGATAGAGTGTTTTTTAAAGTAGGACAAGCATCAAATTTAAAAGCAAAAACTCAAAAGGTTTTTTCTCATAAAGTTGGTGTAAAGGACACAATTAAAGACCATTCATTTTATTTGGTGGACGGAATTAAAAGTATATTTTCAACTCCTATTTATATTGACCTAGAAAATGTGATAAAAAATGCAGTTCCAAAAGTTTCAATTTTTATAAATGCAAACGCATATAAGGTTATTAGTGGTTCGGGTTTTAGAGCATATATGTGTCTTGAAGATATCAAATACGAAAATTACGAAACAAAGCGACAACACAAGTCAAATGGTATGACAGTTAAACTTGTGGGACCGGATCAATATTTGCCAGAATTTAAATCGTTTAATGATTCAATAAAAAAATATTGTAAGGAATTTCTTGAAGTTCATGACAACATATATGAGCACGCAAAAATAGTAACAAAAAAGGTTGATGCAAAACAGGTTAAACTTGATAAGAAAAAAGCAAAACAAAAAATAGCAAATGCCGATATTGAAGAATAAACATTGTAATACAAAAATTAGACTTTTATATGCTTTAAGTATTTATTTAATTCATTTTTAATTTTGTCTTTATATATAATTTAAAATATAAAAAAATCACCACAAATGTGGTGATTTTTTTTAGACAAATTAGATTAGTTGAAAAGATCTTTATATGCTTTTCCAAATTTTAAAACAGGTGCTTTTGAAGCGGCAATTTTAACCTTTTCCTTTGTTTGAGGGTTAATACCTTCTCTTGCGGCTTTTGCACGAACTTCAAATGTTCCAAAACCAACAAGTTGAACTTTGTCTCCTTGTTTTAAAGCATCTGTAACTGCTCCTACGAAAGCATCATATGCTACGCCTGCTTCTTTAACTGTTAATGAAGCTTTATCAGCCATAGCCTTAATAAATTCTCCTTTGTTCATCTATGTCCCCTTTTTGTTTATTCTTAAAGATTCCTTTAAGTATTTATATTATAGCCCATTTTTTTATATTTTCAAACTAAATTAGCAAAAAAATTTCTAAATCCTACTATTTTAAAGGTTTGTAGCAATTTTTTGGGTAAAAAAACGGCTTTAAGCCGTTTTTTATTGTGCAATATATAGTACTCCGAGTGTTTTTCGTCCACAATGTGTACTTATTGTAGCACACGCACTGCTTTCCAACACTTCTTCAAAGCCATATTCTTTTAACATTTGTAAAAGTTTTGTTCGTGTCGGTTCTACGGGACTTGAATATGTTACAAAAACTCTTTTTTTGTTTGGTGGAATTTCTTTTAATAGGTCATCAGCATATTTTATTAATGCATCTTCAATATTTCCACGATATTTTTTTGTTACCTGCATTTTACCATCAACCAAACTTATTCTAGGTTTAATTTTTAACACATTTGCACCTAAAAGTGCAATACTTGAACATCTTCCACCTTTATGCAAAAATCTAAGTGTATCTAAAAGAAAAGATGCTTGTACTTTATTTGCTTCTTCTTCTAATTCTTTAACAATTATTTCTATGTTTTTCCCCTCTTGAATTTTATCCACGCAAGAAAGTGCCAAAAGTCCAGAACCACTTGACAAACTTTTAGTGTCTATTACATAAACATTGTCAAAATCGTTGCTCGCCAGCCTTGCATTATTACCCGTAGAACTTATTGCAAACGAAAGCGAAAAATGTATAATAGCATCATATTGTTGTCTTAATTTTTTAAAGTGTTCAGTATATTCATAAACATTAACAGCAGAAGTTTTTGGAAGTTCATTTGTTTTATCAACATAATTAAAAATATCTTCTGGCGTAACATCAATTCCATCGTGATGTTCTTCTGTACCTAACATAATTGTTATTGGCATCAAATGAATATCATACTTTTTTAATAAATCTTTTGGAATATCGCAAGTGCTATCGCACGATATACATATTTTCATATATTTCTCCTTATTTTGCCAAATATATCACTCCAAGCGTACCCTTTCCACAATGTATACATATTGATGGACCTGCTTGTGCTTCTATTATTTCTTCGAAACCATAATCTTTTAACTTTTTAATTATTTTGTCTTTTGCATCAAGTGGCGAAGAATAAACAACAAATGCAATTTTTGTGTTAGGTGGCACTTCTTTTAAAATATCATCGCAATATTTTATCAAACAATTATTTATACTGCCCAAGTACTTTTTTGTAACTTCCATTTTGCCATTTATAACACTTATTCTAGGCTTTATGCTTAAAATTTTTGAGCCAATTAGCGCAACCCCACTGCATCTTCCACCCTTGTGTAAATATTTTAATGTATCTACTAAAAATGATGTTTGAACTTTTGACTTTAACTCTTCAATTTCCTTTATAATTTCTTGCACAGATAAACCTTGTTCACGGAGTTCACAACATTTTAATATCAATAACGATATTCCACAAGAAAGATTTTGACTATCTATTGTATAAACATTTTCCAGGTTTTCACTCGCTCTTCTTGCGTTTAATCCCGTTGAAGAAATCTCCCAAGAAAAAGAAAAATGAATAACTGCATCATAATCTTCTTTTATTTTTTTAAAATGTTCTGTGTATTCATATTCATTAAAGGCAGAAGTTGTCGGAAGTTTTCCCGTTTTTTCAACATAGTCAAAAACATCTTGACTTGTTCCAGTTACACCATCGTGCCTTAAATCATTTTCACCAAGTGAAAATGGCATCGCATTTATTCTAATATCATATTTATCTATAAATTTTTTTGGCAAATCACAAGTACTATCAGCACTTATTCCAATTCTCATAAATCACCTACTAATGTTAGTATTACATAACAATCTAATAATGTCAAACACTTGCACGCAAAATTGCTTGTATGTTATAATCAGGATATGAAAAATACAAAAGACACACACGAACACCACGGTCATAGAAAAAGATTAAGAAATTTAATAGATATGGCAGGATTTGATGCTTTAAGTGAAGTACAAGTGGTTGAACAAATTTTAACAATGACACACGCAAGATGCGATACAAATGTTATTGCTCACCGACTACTAAATGAATTTGGTTCTCTGTCAAAGATATTAGATGCCGACGCATATGACTTAATGCAAATTGAAGGTGTCGGCGAAGTTACAGCAAAAACCATTACATATTTACCACAAATTTTTGATTTATATTTAAAAGACAAAAATTCCAAAAAATATACTTTTAAAAACTATAAAGATATTTATAACTTCTTTAGTCCAATTTTTGAAATGTTTGCTTGCGAGTGTGTAGTTGTTGGTTTTATAAGCAATAACAATACTTTTTCCGGATACAAAAAATTGGCAGATGGCGAACTTTGTGAAGTAAAAATAAACAAAGTTGAATTATCAAAATCAATTATAAGAAACAAAGCGAAGGCAGTTATGATTGCACATAATCATCCTGTTGGCAAAGCAACGCCATCTTCTAAAGATTATGATGCAAACGAACGCATAGCAATTATTTTAGAAAATTTAGGTATTGTGATGATTGACAATGTAATAATTGGAGAAGATGGAATTTTTTCTTTTAAAAATAATATTTTGTTTCCCAAAAATGATATATAAAAAAATAGAATATATTCTATTTTTTTTCTTCAATATTTATTTCATCAATATTTACATCTTGCTTTGATTGTTGTGGCAGTTTTTCAAGTGTTTTATCAATATAAACTGCTCTTCTTTTATATTTTGTCTTTTTATCTTGATTATTTATTTGTCGTTGTTTTATTCTTAATTCTATGCGCTTTATAATTTTTGGAATATAAATATGCAATGGAATCGCAATCAACATAAATGCAGTAAGTAATATAGATACTTTTAAATTTATCGCTGTCATTCCAAAAAAATCTCCCATTGTAAGTATTGAAACTACAATACATACAAATGACAAAATTAAACAACCTACTCTTATTTTTGTTAATGGCAAACACAAGAAAAATAAATTGATGTATCCCGTAAAAATTAGAACTAGTGTAGATAGCGTTGCAAATTCTTCAGCGTTTATAATATTAAATCTTGCTAGAATTATTACACCAAAAATATTAAAAAATATTAAAAGTCCACTTGGAATACTTCGCTTCAAAACAACAGGAATAAAATCTCCCTTAATTAAATTTGTGTTTGGCTGAAGTGCAAGTATTACCGATGGCAAACCTATTACAAACATCTCAAGCAAAAACATTTGCACAGGTTGAAACGGATATCCAGACATTGTTACAATGCTAAACAATGACAAAAGTATGGTAAATAATGTTTTCATCAAAAATAAAGTAGATGATTGTTGAACATTATTTATAACTTGTCGTCCTTCTTTAACAACTGATGGAAGTGAAGAAAATTTTGAATCCATTAAAACCAAATTACTTAAATTTCTTGCGACTTCACTGCCGTCTGCCATAGCAATAGAACAATCGGATTCTTTTAATGCCAAGGTGTCATTAACACCATCTCCTGTCATTGCAACAACATATCCTTGTTTTTTTAGTGCTTTTACAAGAGTGTGTTTTTGTTCTGGACTAACTCGTCCAAAAACAGTAAAGTTAGTTGCAATTTTTTCAACTTCTATTAAACTCATTCCTTCCAG
>CASFMG010000057.1 GCA_949295755.1 uncultured Christensenella sp. | reverse complement strand
GTAGTACCTTCTGAACAAACATAAATTGTTGCAACTAATTTCCCACTGCCATCATCTTTAAAATTTAGAACAACATTTGAAGTTAAATTGTCTTCATTTGGTCCTATTAAGTTTGGCATTTCACTACCTTCTGGTTTGTCAGTAAAATAGAAGTAACTATAATCTTGTGAAGTTGATAACCATTTTATAGTTGCATTAACCGATGTATCCGTTTCACTCATACCCAGTTCTTCCCTTGTTACTTCAATACTAGGTCCGATTTCTCCTTTATTAAAGTCACCTAAATCCAAAATTCCTGTTCCTATTTCTTTTAAATTTACTTTTAACCTTATTTGAGTATCAGTTTCATCTATTTCGTCGTTATTGTCGCTATCAAAAACAAAGGTCATTGGATAAGGTGGAGAATTATCAAATATAAAGTAAACGGCATAATACAAATTTTCAATCTTTGCATATAACATCACATACTTTGCACCTACAACTTTAGTTATTGAACCATCTAAATCTATCATTAAATCTAAAACGAGATTGTTAATGTTTGTTATAGGTGTTTGTTTGTCAGAATAATATAACATTTCTTCATATGCCGTATTACCCGAAATAGATACTTGCGTTCCACTTAATTCGCTTTTTCCAAAATAGCCTAAAAAGTAAGGACCTGTTAGTGCGTCATAGTCCATTTTCATATTACCTTTTAGCCCACTATTTGAATATTCAAGATAAAGTCGCTTATCGTTATAAAAAACTTCAAACATCAAATTTTCATATTGTTCCACAACAAAGTTAACTATTTTTGTTGTTGTATTATCTGAAGAAATAATTTTTATTGTGTATGTTCCAGTAGCGTTTAATTCAAAATCATCTCTACTAATTTTGTCGCCATTATAGAAATATTTAATTCTTGCATTTTCATCTTCTAAAATTATAGTTATATCGCCAAAAACATTAACTTTTTCAATTGTATAACTATCATTAACAATTAAATTTGTTATATCTAGTTCTGTTTTTGCGTCGGAAAATATCAACTGTGCACCGACATTGTTGGTTATTGTTCCATAAGTGTTTATATAAGCCTTAAATGTTGTATTTTGCTCATCAATCAAAAGCACATATTCTAGCCAGCACACTGTTTTATCTTCGGAAAATTTTATTTCTTTTGAAACAACTGCATAATAAGTATCGATAAAAATATCATTAATATCAACAAAAGCCATACTAGATAAATCATAACTGCCATTCGACATCAACAAGTCTTGATTAAAACTAACTTTATAATTATTGTCCCATTTATCTAAATAATTTATTGTGATATTTGAAACATAATTTGTCGGATTTTGCTCTTGTGGAACATACTCAATTAACATATTAAATGTATAATTATATGTCTTTTGGTTAGCAACAAAAGTATAAACCACTTCAATCGTTTGTTGACCTTTAATTAAAGTTATAAAACTAGCGCCATTAAATGTCATAGTTTGATTTGTATAATATTCAGTGTCAGATAAATTTGGAACATTTAAAACATTATTTTTCGTTATTAAAGAAGCAACATTTGCATCGCCTAAGTATTGCATATTTTCAATTAAATTATAAAATTGATATTTTACATTGATTTGCATTGAATATATTTCATCATTGTTCAAATATACTTTTAAAGTATACACTTGATCTTGAATGGTTGTAAAATCTTGAATTTGAGTTCCGTCATTATCAAAAATTTTATATGTACAGTCTTTATATTCGTTTTTGTATTGCAAATCAAAACCTATTATTGCACCACCGGCATTTATATTTATAACATTGTTATTAACTTCAAATTGTGGTTCATCTATGTCATTTTGTTTATATACTTGTGCAGTAATAATTTGGATTGGACAAAAATCTACAAAGTTAATATACAAAACTTCTTGCCAATTTCCATTTTCATAAATATAAAAATACAAAGCATTTTCTATGTCTTGAATAGACAATGTTATAGTTGTTTGATTTATTTTTATGCTTGTGTCAATAACACTAGTTTGATAATATAACTCATATCCATTTATTAAATCTTCACTGATTGTAATTGTGAACTGATTTTCGTTTAAATCACGATGATATGTTAAACTGGTTGATTGTGATGTGTTAATTTGATTGCTATTTATATAAATATTGTCAATTAAAACTGTTACTAAATTGATAGAATTTATAAATGTTTGTGTTTGACTATCTTCTATGTTTATATAAAAATTGTTCATTGCGTTAAATACAAATGTTTGGTGTCCCGACAAAATCACATTGCTGCCATCTTTATAAGTTTTTACATCAATAACCCCTAAAAATTCTTCATTAACATCAAAAGTTAACACACTTTTATATTGTATCGAACTCATTTGTGCAAATTCTTCATATGTTATGCTTTGTCCGTCAATTTGTATGTTTGTTAAAACATCTGCTCTACATATAACATTTACTTTATCAAAAATATCGCCTGTGTTGGTAAATATTAAAATTTCTTCATCGCTTTTAACAACATAAGGAAACGAATAATATGTGTAGTAATCTTGATATTTTGTTTTAAAAATTATTGAAAGTTTATCGCCATATTTTACAACCGGACTTTGCTTAAATTCTTCAAAAGTCATTTCGGTATTTTCAACAATAACTTTTTCGTAAATATTTCTATCAACATTTATCAATTTTGTGTAAATTGTTTGATCATTTTGTGTAATTTTTATTGTAAATGATATTGAATTGTAGTTTGCTGATATCTTTCCATCAAATGAATAATTTGTAACAGTTTCGTTGTATGTATTTTTGTCATAATAATGATATTCTATATTGCACGAAAAACCATCTGCAACAACAAAAGTGAGTTCGTCTTGTATACTGATTATGTTAGTATTTTCAAATTCAATAACATCTAAACTGTCTCCATTTAAAGTTATATTTGTTAATGGACTTGATATAATTTGCCAATTTAAAATAACAGTTCCATCGTTTTCTGGTTGAGCCCAATAATAGTTGTTGGTGTCAACTAAACTAATTACTATAGAATAACTGCCTATTTCTGTTTTTGTTTTATCCCCAGATGTTACTGTTTGTATACCTTTTGGCAAATTTATTATATTTGGTGTTATTTCATTTCCACTATACAAATAATAACTTTGTTCAAGATATGGATTTGCAAGCATAGCAGAATATATTTTAAATTGAGTAAAATATTTAGAATCTTCCACAGATATCCAGTTGTTGTTGCCTTCTGAGAAACCCTTTACATAATATGTGCCTGCATTTGTAGGTACTCCATCAATTTCTTGGTAGTTATCTTTATCTGTCAAAACATAATATTTATAAATTATTTCTCCAAAAAGTGCTTGAAGACCTGTTGGTGTTTTAGGATCTTCACCATAAGTCCAATTATCTATTTTCAATAATCCAGAGATTTTGTTTTCTGCTTTATTTATTGTCCATTCTATTTCATTTTCAAAATTTTTGCTAGTCAATTCATAGTTTGCATTGTCATAAAGTAAAGTAACAATTGTTTTGTATTCTCCTGTATCTACAATATTTGTTGAAACAATTTGATACTCGCCGTCTACTTTTTTATAATTCT
Source organism: uncultured Christensenella sp. (assembly GCA_949295755.1). Classification (GTDB taxonomy): domain Bacteria; phylum Bacillota; class Clostridia; order Christensenellales; family UBA1242; genus UBA5893. Next base: position 3,849 of record CASFMG010000057.1, on the reverse strand, counting down.
CATATACAACATCTGTTATTTCATCAATACCACTTATGCCTGTTAAATAAACGCTTTTTTCTGCTCCATTATATGTAAATTCTGTGTCGCTCCATTGAACATTGCCTAAATATATTGTTGCTTTATCAATTATCCATTGGTGGTTATATTCGAAATTTTGTGGAAGGTTTAATTGGTAATTTGTTTCGTCATATTCAAACGAAACACTAACATTATAAGTGCCTGCATTAACTGCTTCTTGTTGTCCCGAATATATAACTGATACGTTTGATGGAATATCTCCATTCAAATTTATTTGTTTTGTTTGTGCGTTATATGTAAAATTGTAATTTGGCCAATTTATTGAAGACAAATCAATTATTGCTTTGTTTATTGTCCAAACTTTTTCTGTTTCGCAATTTAAATTTACTAATTCATAATTGTCACTATCAAACACAAAACTTGCGACTGCCGTATATGTTCCTGCATTTGTTTTTGCATTATCTAAATATTGCACACTTACATTGTTTGGTAAATTTTGCAAAATAATTGTTTGTTCATTTCCATTATATGTCAATGGTTCATTGTAATTCCAATAAATATATTGCATATCAATTTGTGCTTTTTCAATTTGTCAATCAACAAAATTTTCAAAATTAACATTTACAAGGTCAAAATTGGTTGTGTCATAATCAAATTGCACTTCTGCTTTATATTGCCCTGCATTTATTTTAACATTATTTAAATAAATAGGTGTAACACCATTAGGCAAATTATTTAATTCAACGCTATATTCATTTCCATTGTATGTGTAGTGATAAGATGCGTTATAATTCCACGAAACTGATGACATATCAATTTCACCTTTATTCACAACAAGTTTAATTTTGGAACTAAACCCATCATAATAAATGGTTAGTTCATAACCTTGTTCGTTTGCATTCAACACACTTGGTAAACCACTTACACTATAACCATTTGTGCCATATCCAATTTGAGAATGCGAATTATCGCTTTTGTTTAAATATACAGTAATTAAACTACTTAAATAACTAGGTTCCATTTGCCCATAATAATCTGTATAGTTTACATTGACTGTGTTACCTTCAGAATTGTTTACAACAACACTTATTCCTGTTGATTTTACTTCTTTATTGCAACACGCAGTTAAAAGAAATGAAACCGGAAAAATAATAGCAACCGCCATCAAAAATATAAGGATCTTTTTTTTCATATTTCCCCCTGTGTTATACTTTAAGCAAGGTCAAATAATGATATCAAGATTTGTATAACTATAAATAGTATATATAAAACGTCAAAAATAATCAAATAAAATAAAAACGTTACAATAATCTATAACTATTTCTGTAAAAGAATAAAATAATTTAAGCATAAATTTATTGATAAAATATGAAATCAAAGTTATTTAAAAATTATATTATTAAATAAGTTATTTAGTTTATAATTTTTATCTAAAATACGTTTGCCTATCAAATATATCCATTGCTTGTTAAAATAAATATTTTTCATTTTTGTATATGATTTTATTTAATTTTTCTTATCAAAAAATATATAAAATAAAAAACTACAAAAAAACGCCAAAAAATGGTGTTTTTTAATTACAAAGTACATTAATCATATTTTCCCTACAATTACATTTTACATTTAAAAAATAAAATTAATGTAAAAATTTTTTGTCAAATTTAGTAATAATAGTTAATCATTTTAATTTAAATATATGAATATTATATTGATTTATATTCCGTTGATTCTTTTTTTGATTTTTTATCTATATATTCGTCAAGATATTTTTTTGCCGCACCTTCGCCATTGTCTCTATCATAAAGACCAGATTCAAAACCGTCATCATTTGATAAATCAACTTTCATTACACGTCCCTTTAAATAATCAAAATATTTTTGCTTATCTAGTAAGTTTTTAGCTTGTTCTAGTGTCATTTGACCAATTTGATAGGAAAAAATTCCCATTCCTTGTGTTTTCGCACTATTGTATAAAACCATTAAAACTTCTGCTTTTGATAATTTTCCATATTCAATAAACATATTAGCACCCTCTAAAACAAAATTACCATATTTATTATAAAAAATCAATAATATTATTAAAAAAATATTAAATTACATTTGACAAATATTTTACAAATGATTAAATTCATCGTTATTGTTAATTTTTTTTATTTTGTTTTTCATACAATTAAACCATTTTACAACTGTCCACTCATTTGGTTTTAATGTTATCATTTCATAAATTTGCAAAATAACTGTATAAAGAATTAAAAACAAAATACCAACAAACCACCAACTAAAAATAGTGTTACTAATAAGTGGTGCGTTTAAGTACATATTATTTGACTGATTTAATACACTGTTACCAAATTCTCCAACAACAACCATAAAGGCAAGTCCAATTAAAACAGATGTCCAATTTTTAAAAGTTGGAACAAAATATCCAGTAGATATTGCAACAATAAACATAAAAAGCATATTTGTGTGATACAAAAGCCCTGTAAATGCGTGAATGTTGAATATATTATCAAAATATACAATAAAATCTGGATAACAAAGTGTAAGCAATCCACCAATCATACCTGCAAACATTCCATACTGAAAAACTTTTGTGCTTGGTTTAAAGCATAGTACAATTATAGGCATAATAAAACCCATCATACTGCAATATGTATCAGGAAGAAAATCTAAAAAAGTTCCGTTTCTTGATTTTGAAACAATAATTCTATAAATAACCATCAGCACAAGTCCAACACCTGCAAGAATTTTCATAACTATATGCATTTTTTCCTTTTTAACAAATAACTTAAACATTATTGTTAAAGCAGTCATTAAAACTACTGCAACAATAAAATATATAATATGTTCTAAACCAAAAATTTCCATAATTTTCTCCTAATTTTTTATTGTTCCTTTATTACGCCTTTTTGACTTTTTAATTCAAATAGCATATTTATATAACTTTTATAGTATGGAATGAATTTATTTTCATCAATCAATTTTAAAATTTCGTCGCAAGTTGCCCATTTTGCATTTTGAACTTCTTCTTTTTGCAATTTTACATCTTCTAAATTAACGTTCATATTCAATATGTAAATATCATCAAAGCCATTTTTAAAGTTTATTGTTAAATTTGGTCTTAAATTAGTAAAATCATAATTTATGCCTAATTCTTCAAACAACTCTCTATGTGCACCTTGTTTACTTGTTTCACCACTAACAACGCAACCTCCAACCGAAATATCCCACAAGTTCGGCCAACTCTTTTTGTCGTCTTGTCTTTGTTGAATAAGCATTTGATTTTTATCATTTAAAATACAAATATGAATAGTATATCTGTATTCCCCACAATTCAATAGACTTCCTCTTTCTATTTTTTTATTTAACGGCAATCTATTTTCATCATACAAATCAAAATATTCCATATTTCTCCTTTCTAAACAATATATATAATAGTGCATAAAAAGTCAATAAAAAAGAAATCGATTGATTTTTTTTATCTTAAAACATTTTAATATTTGACTAATAATTTTTGTGCTTGTTTGTATATCTTTGTTAACTCTTCATATTGTGTTAAATCTATCATGTATTTAAGGCTCCAAATTTTATTTTTTTTAATTTATTGTTGTTGTGGTTTTTCATCGGAATAATTTTTTAGTTTGTATTTCATTCCATAATTTTTATTCATATATTCTGCTCGCTCTCGTTTGGACATTGATTCAAATTTTTTTACTTTTGCTAAACTTTCTTCATATGTCATTGCTCTCCATTCGTCTGTAGGTATTCCGTATTGATATCCTGCATCTATTTCTTCTCCATTTCTCCATATCGGCATTTCAAATCCTAC
>CASFMG010000056.1 GCA_949295755.1 uncultured Christensenella sp. | reverse complement strand
TTTTTGTCCCATTCTGTTATCGTTAAAACCACCAACCGTAATAATTTTTGAGCTTATTCCCGGACTTTTTATAGTTTTAAATTTTGGTCCACTATTGCCTGCTGCCGCAACAACTATAACTCCATTGTTCCACAGTTTTTCAGCACCTTTCATGATTGGGTCATTAAATCCTATTGGTTCACTTCCAAAACTCATACAAACAACTTTTATGTTGTATTTTTTCCTATTGTCATAAACCCACTGCATAGCATCTAAAATCACCATTGCATTGGCTTCGCCGTTTTTGTCTAGTGCTTTAATGGAAATAATATTGCAATTTGGTGCAAATCCCCTATACTTTTTAAAAGACAAAAGTCCATTTCCAGCAAGAACACCTGCAACAAAAGTACCGTGTCCATTATCATCATAAAATTTTTCTTTTTTGTTTATAAGGTCAACAAATTTAATTATTCTGTTGTGTCCAATCACAAAATCAAAATGCGAACTTATGCCCGTGTCAATCACTGCAACATTTACACCTTCGCCACTAAAATCTAAATTGTCGGCTCCCATAATTTTTCGTGCCACATTGGTAAGTGCCATAACCTGCGATGAAAGAGCAACATATTCAATAAAAGGAACATTTTCAAAACTAAAAATTGTTTCTTGGTTTGATGATATTGCAATTAAATTCAAAAATTTGTATTCCTTTAATACTTTTATATTTTTGCTTTCAAAAAAATTTCTGGCCTTATTGAAATTGTTTACATAAACTAAACAAGTATGGTTTTCATCTTTGTTTGAAAGTGTAAATATTTTTTCTAATCTCACATCAATTTTTTTCATATTACATATTATTTTATTTGATTTAAAATTGTCATTAAATTATTTTTTTGTTCTTCATTTAAAAACGGCATAATTTGATTTAAAGAACTTGTTAAATTGTCAAAATTAAATGAACCATCTTTTTTTTGATTTTCCACTTGCTTTTTTAATTGAGTTAAAAGTTCGCTAGAATTCATATTTTTATATGTATCATAAAGTTCTTCAATGCTCTTTTTGGTTTGCTCGGTTTTAACTTTTTCTTTGTCATTTTTACTTTTTGTTTCTTCTTTTGTTGTATTTGTATTTGTGTTTTTAAATTCACTGAGTTTCATAAACACTCCTTTAACTAAAATAATATATGCTTGCATATTATATTTAGTGATGGAGTTTTTATGAACAATATTTTAAATAATCTTTTTTCAATTCTTCCAAATTTGAATAGTGCAAATTCAACTTTAAACAATAATGTAAATACAAATCAAGAACAAAATGAAAATAAACAAGATAAAATAAATATAAATCCTTATCCATATTTTAATGAAAATAATAATCAAAATAACAATATTGAAAATTACTCAAATCAAACAAACAATCAATCAAATTTACTAAACAAATTGCTTCCACTTCTTATGTCAAACAAAGGCATAAATGAAATGTTGCCAAGTTTAAGTGCTTCAAATCCACTAATTAGTTCAATTTTATCAAATACCAACAATAATATTACAAATTCACAGCAACATATTGAAAGTGATAAAATTGATGTATCAACATTTACAAAAATTCAATAAGTACATAATAAAAATAACCTTCATAATATGGTATGGAGGTTATTATGCGATACATTTATAGAACATATGAAGAACACCCATACATTGATATGAGATCGAACTGCTTTCGTCCAAACAATTTAGGTTGTGGTTTTAATTATGCTTGCGATAATTGTCGTCCAAACAATTTTCCGTGGTTTCCACCATTTCCACCTTGCAATAACCCTTGCACTCCAAATATTCCTTGTAATAAAAATTGCAACAGACAAAATTGTTCGTGCGATGAACTCATATACTTACTTAGCGGAATTATAATCGGCAAATCTTTATATTAAAAATGCCCAAAAGAAAATCTTTTAGGCATCTAGTTTAAATAAGTTTTTCCCATTCATTTAATAATTCTTGCATCTTATTAAAAACATAATCAAATGTTTGTTTGTCATCTAAATTTACACCTGCAATTTTTAAAAGTTCTACAGGTGGTTTTGTTGAGCCCATAGTTAAAAATTGTCTGTATCCCTTTAAGATTTCTTTATCGCCTGCGCAAATCTTGTTTGCAATTAAAAATGCAGATATTAGTCCTGTTGCATATTTGTAAACATAAAATGATGAATAAAAATGTGGTATTCTTGACCATTCGTATTTTATTTCATCAACAAGTTCAACATCTTCGCCAAAATATTTTTTGTTTAAATTAAAGTAATAGTCATTTAAGGCTTGCGATGTTGTATCCAATCCTTTTTCATAACAATTATGAATATGCTCTTCAAATTCAGCAAAAAGTGTTTGCCTAAATATGGTAGAATAAAACATTTTGAATAAATAATCATAATAATAAATTTTTTCATCTTTTGTTTTAGCATTTTTTAACAGATAATTTATTATAAGCATTTCATTTACTGTTGAAGCAACTTCGGCAACAAATATTTCATAACCAGCCTTTTGTATAGGTTGGTTTTTGTTTGAAAAATATGTGTGCATACTATGTCCAAGTTCGTGTCCAAGTGTAAATACATCATTTATGGTATTTTCAAAATTTAAAAGCACAACAGGATTTTTTGAATAAAATCCCCAACTAAATGCACCTGTGTCCTTACCCTTGTTTGCATAAACATCAAGCCACCTTTCTATTTTTGCAGTTTCTAAAACACTGACATAGTCATCTCCTAAAACATTTGTTGCACTCTTTACAATTTCATACGCTTCATCATATGAATATTCTTTTTCATTACTCATAGTTCCTGCACGCATATCGTATACAGCCAACTTATTTAGTTTTAAAATTTTTCTTTTTAACTCAAAAAATTTATGAAAAACTTTTAAATTATCATTCACACAATTAACCAAAGTGTCATAAACAGATTTATCTACTTCTTCTGCATATAAAGATGCTTCCAAACTCGAATTAAAGTTTCGTATCTTTGCATAAAAACAATCACTTTTTACACTGCCCATATATATTTCGGTTATGGTGTGGTTTAATTTACCATAAGCACCGTTCATACTGATATATGAATTTTTTCTTAAAGTTCTGTCTTGAGATTGTGAATACTTTGCATATACCGAATTGTTCATTTCATAAACTTTGCCACAACTATCTTTAATGTCATCAAATTTAACATCGGCAGTGTCAAATTTATCAAATATACTAGAAAATTGTCCAGAAAACTCATCAGTTCCTGCAAGCAATTTTTCTTCATTTTTTGATAACATATGCTTTTTATTTTTTAAAATATTTTTAAAATATAAATCATAATTTTTAAATTTTTCGTCATTTATTAAATCGTTTAAAAATTCGTCATCAAGTTCTTTAATTTCGGCAGAAATAAAAGAAGTATTTTCATCAATTTCAACACTTAATTTTTCTATTTTATTTAATAAATTTTGAGAAGTTGAATTTGTGGAATCTTCTTTTGTTAAAAGGCTTGCATAAACATATAAAAGCCCTGCATCATAAGA
>CASFMG010000055.1 GCA_949295755.1 uncultured Christensenella sp. | reverse complement strand
TTTTTTTTAAAACTGTACTGAGCAATAAAAAAAAATATAAAAAAATAAAAAATAAATTCAAAAAAAATATTAAAAAAATAAAAAAAATATTTAAAAATATTAGTTAAAAAAATATTATTGTGATATACTACACTCGAAAAATGTATAAAAAAGGGGAAGGTATTATGCTTTTAGGTGTTATTGAAAATATTTCTGATTTCATTTATCAAATAACAACAAACGGACTTACATCCGACCTTATTTTCTACATTGGCCTAGGTTTTATTATATTTATGGTTTTATTCTTTATGATAAAATCTCGTTATGCCTATGAAGGAAGATTGGAAAGGTCGCTTGAAAAACTTAATAGATGGCTATTTGTTCATCAACAAATAGACGAATCAAACTTGGTTGAATTTAACAATATGATTAAAAAAACTCCAAGGCTATTAAGATATCATTGGCAACAATATATGCTCTATCGTGAGCACGAACCAAGTTTTTATATGAGTATGTATAACTGTATCGAGAAACCATTACATACAAGTTCGTACAATTCAAATATAAAGAACTTTATTGGTATTTGTGGTGCAACTATGCTTATTACTTTTGTTTTGTCACTTCTAAGTTATGGTAATTCTCCACTAACCATTGAAAGTTTCGCAAATTCGTTAATCACTCCATTGATTATTATGGTGCTTAGCGTGTTGTTTTTGATTTTATTAAGGTCAATGCAAAATTTTAATTTGTCTAGTTTATATCAAAATTTTCATTTGTTTAACAGATACATAGACAAGGCTTCGGCAACTATTCCAAAATATGTAGACTTTGAAATATTGTTTACAAGAAAAGAAATTCGTGGTGGTATTCCTGTTCTTAATGAATACCTTGAAAAGAGAGCACGCCAAGAAGCTGAAGAACTTGAAAAGGCTCGTCAAAATGCAGTTGAACACGAAGTATACAATTTTGAAAACACAGGTATCGATGGTTCGCTTATACTTGATAGAGCAATGAAAGAGTCGGAAATTTATTTAAATACAAGACAAAGACTTTTAAGTCAAATTCAACAATTTGAATCAGAGATTGATTCTTTAAAAAGAAATTATGAAAATGTTTCAAAAGACTATCAAAGAAAACTTCAAGCAAGTAAAGAAAATATTGAAAGATTAAGAACCCAACAAGAAGAATCAACAAACCGTATCGAAGTAAACTATATTAAAAAACAACAACAAGACGAAATCAAAAAGCAAGAACAACTTGAAAAAGACCAAGACGATGCAACACTTAGATATGAACAAGAAACTGCAACATTAAAACAAGAAATAGAAAAATGTAGAGCAGAACTTGAAGAAAAGAAAGAATATGTTACAAAAGCAATGCTTAGCGAATATGATACTTTCTCAACAAAAATATATAAGGCAATATTAAACGATGTTCAAGAAAAACATAAACAGGAAGTTGACGAACTTGCGGAGCAAAAAGTTGAAGCACTCAAAGAACTTGAAAAAGCAAAAGAAATAAATAACATCAAGGATAGTGTTATAAATGATTTACGAGAACTAATACATCAAACAGAAGAAAAACAAAAAATAAATTTAGATGAACAAGAACAACAAATTGAAGAGAAATTAGAACAAGAAAATATTGTAAAAGCGGATGATGTAGAAGAACCAAATAAAGAAGTTGAAACAAAAGAAGAACAAACAAATCAAGAAGTTGAACAAGAACAACAAGAAACGCCACAAGGTTTTTATGATGAAAACGGATATTATTGGTTTGAAAACGGAACATATTACGATGATAAAGGATATTATCACGATGAAGATGGTTCAATATATGACCAAGATGGTAACTTTATCCCACAAGAAGAATATGAAAGATTAACAAAACCACAAAAAGAAGAAGTACAACAACAAGAAGAACAAAACATTGTACAAGAGCCACAGAAAGTAGAGACAGAAAAAGAAGAAAACACAACTCAAACACAAATATCAGATTTTGTAGACTTGTTCCCAATAGTGGAAGATGCCGAAACAAAACCACAAGAACAAATAGAACCACAAGAAGAACCTAAAGCCGAAGTGTTGAATAATCAACTTGAAATCAAGGAAGAAGAACCTAAAAAAAGAGGTCGTGGTCGTCCAAGAAAAACCGAAAATAGCGAAGAAAAACCAAAGGTTGCAAAAAAGCGAGGTCGTCCAAGAAAAACAGAAACGACACAAGAAAAGCCAAAAACAACGGGTAAGCGTGGTCGTCCAAGAAAAACTACAACTGAGTCAACTGATACTAAACCAAAAACATCTGGTAAGCGTGGCAGACCAAGAAAAACCGAAAATAGCGAAGAAAAACCAAAGGTTGCAAAAAAGCGAGGTCGTCCAAGAAAAACCGAAACAACACAAGAAAAGCCAAAAACATCGGGTAAGCGTGGTAGACCAAGAAAAACTGAACAATCAACAGAACCAAAGGTTGCAAAAAAGCGAGGTCGTCCAAAAAAGAACACTGATGACTTAAAGGCTATAAGCAATCAAATATTAGAAGAAAGCAATCGTTTAATAGAACAGCAAAACGAATTAAATAGACAACTCGGCGAAACATTGCAACAAATAAAAGAACAACAAAACGAAGAAAAACTTCAAACACAAGATTTAACGAGTGATGGCGAACAAATACAAGACTTACAGGAAAATCAAGAAGTAGCACCAACTGAAAACACTGATAGCACTGAAGAAAACAAACCCAAAAATGATGGTGAAAGTCAAAATTAAAAAATAAAAAATGCAAACAATCTGTTTGCATTTTTTTATTTAATTTCTATGCATTTTTTTAATTTATTGCCAACTTCTTTTGCCATAGATTTAGAACTCGCATAAATGTAAAAAATAGGTTCATTGGTTTTTACTTTGTTTCCAATTTTATGAAAAGTTCTAATTCCGTTGTCATAATTTATTGTATCATTTTCTTCTAGTTTTACTGTGCCCATTTGTGCAACTATATTGCCAATTTCTTTTGTATTAAAGAAAACAACTTTTCCGTTTTTATTGGATTTTATAACAAGAGTAGGTGTTTTGTATTCTTGATTAAATAAATCTAAACTTCCATCTTGACAACTAACCATTGTTTTGAGTTTGTTTAATGCAGTTTGATTTTTTATTACCTTTTTTACTTTGTGTTTTGCAACAAAATATGGAATATGTTTATCTAAACTAACACAAATTGATGCAAGTTTTATGCTATCATAATATAAATTTGATTTCTCTTTGCCTTTTAAAATGTTTATTGCTTCCATTGTTTCAAGTTTTGGACCAACATTAAAACCTAGTGGTTGGTTCATTTTGCCTAATACAATTTTCACTTTTTTGTTTGCATATTTTCCAATTTTTTGCATTTTTTTGCCAAGTATTTTTGCACTTTTTTTATCGGGCATAAATGCTCCATTTCCGTATTTTACATCAAGTACAATAATGTTTGCACCACAAGCGAGTTTTTTACTCATAATTGATGAAGCAATAAGATTAATATTATCAACAAGTCCAGTTTTGTTTCTAAGTGCATAAATTTTTTTATCGGCTGGGGCGAGTTCTTTTGATGTTGTAAGCATACAACCACCATTTTGTTGTACTAGTTGAATTGCTTTTTGTATATCAATATCTGTTTTGTAACCTTTAAAACTTTCAAGTTTGTCGCAAGTTCCACCTGTAAACCCAAGACCCCGTCCACTAAGTTTAAGCATTTTTGTGTTTAGACTTGCACAAATTGGTACAATTATTATTGTTGTGGTATCGCTTACTCCACCCGTTGAATGTTTATCTACAACACTTTTTAAATTGGTTAAATCTAGTTTTTCGCCACTATCTAGCATTGCCATTGTTAAATAATATAATTCTTTATCTGATATATCATATTCGTATATTGCTTTTATAAATGGTAAAAATTGCTCGTCAGAAATTCTATTTTTTGTGTAATTCTCAACCGCTTCATAAATTTCAATTTTTGTTAATGCAACTTTATTTTTTATTTTTTCTGCTAATTTATTTATATCTATCATAATTATATTTTAAAAATAAAAAATAAGTATGTCAAATTATAAAAATAAAAAACCACTAGATTTGACAATCTAATATACAATAATATTAAAATTTGTCAAAAGAAGTGGTTTTTTATTTATGCAAAGAATTTTGGTCTTCCTAAAAAGAGTGTGCAAATAATGTCAATAATCCAGCAGAATACACAACCAGGAATAATCCAAAGCACACCTATAACAACCATAAATGCATCTTTTTTGCTTACGCCTTTAACAATACGATAAACTGCCCAAACAATGTCCAAAACAGGAATGCAAAGAAGAACTTTAACAATCCAAGGAAGTCCGTCCATTGCTGCAACAAATCCGTTTTTATTTGCCATTTTTCCCTCCTATAAGTATTATACATCTTGATTTTATTTTTTCCAACAAAATACAACAAATTATTTTATTTTATAAAAAATTGTTAATTTCGTTTATAATGATTGCACAGTATAGTTTATTCTTATATAATGTAATATAGAACAAAAGGTTTTTTATGAAAAAATATAGTTTTATTGTTACAAAGCAAAACAAACTTCTTAAATTTTTGGAAGACAATTTGCCACAATACAAATATTCTCAATTTAACAAAGCATTAAGGGAAAAGGACATCAAAATTGATGGCGTGCGTGCAAAAGAAAATGTTTTATTATGTGTTGGTAATAGTGTTGAAATTTTTTTAGACGACAAAACAATAGAAAAAAAATATGAAGTTTTTTATGAAGATGACAATATAGTTGTGTTTAATAAGCAAAAAGGTATTGAAGTTTGTGATGGCGAATTTAATATACAACAAGATTATGAAAAAGAACATCAAAAAATTTATCCGGTTCATAGATTAGATAGAAACACAACAGGATTAGTTGTTTTTGCAAAAAGCGAAAATATTTGTAATAGTCTAATAGAAATATTTAAAAATCACTGCGTAAAAAAATATTATTATGCTGTTGTAAAAAAGTCAAAGAACAAAGAAGATGTATTAAAAAGTTATCTTTTAAAAGACAAAAGTTTAAGTACAGTTAAAATTTTTGATGAGTGTATAAAAAATTCTGTTTACATTGAAACACAATATAGTGTAATAAAAAGCAAAAACGATATAGATTTATTAAATGTTTGTATAATTGCAGGAAAAACTCATCAAATTAGGGCACATCTTGCTCACTATGGTATGCCCATACTTGGCGATGAAAAATATGGAGATAAAAATTTAAATAAAATGCATAAGCAAAAAACTCAACTTTTGCAAGCATATAAAATTCAATTTTTTATTAAAGATGATAATAAATTAAAGTATTTAAACGATGTAAAGTTGGAACTGGGTTGTGCATTTTTAAATTTCTTTTAACACTTTTTTTTGTTTTGACATATAGAATTTATGTTATGCCAAAAACTCAGTTAAAACATTTATCTTCAAATTCGTATTATGCAAACTTATTAAAAGAAGCATATGCAGGTAATGATAGCGAAACTATGATGTTTATGCAATTTTTATACGACAGTTATACACTGTCTAGTTTTGACAATGATTTTGTCGACGAATTTTATTTAATTGCACAAGACGATATTGAACATCATAAATTACTGGGAGAATGCATTGTAAAACTAGGTGGCGACCCTGTTTATTGTTCTTCAAATAATACATTTTTTAATGGAAAAATTATTGAAAATGATAAAGGTATAAAACAAATGATTTTGCGAGGAATAGAGTTAAAAGAAAAATCAATAATTACATATAAAATTTTAATTACTAAAATAATAGAAAAAGAAATAAAAAACATATTAGAAATAATTTTGGTTGATGAACAAAAACACAAAGAAATGCTTAAAAATATGTTAAAAAAATACGATAATAATACATAAAAAGGCAATTTTTTGTTGATTTTTAAAATAAAATATATTTTTTTGTTGATTTTTAAAATGTTCAAATTTGAACATTTTTTTATTTTATTTAATTTATCAAATATTTGTTATTTTTGCAAAAATAACAAAAAATAATATTGTTTTTTTATTGCAAAAATTAAAATTATGTTTATTATAAATAAATATTTTGTAGAATATTATTATATTTCGTTTGATAAAAAACATTAAATAGTGTTAGAATATATCGAAAGATACTAAAAATTGTGTAATTTTTTATTTGGAGAAAAGTATGAAAAAAATTGTTCCGTACATATTGGTGATATTTTGTGTATTTTCGGTTTCAGTGTTTGGTGCTTGTAACCAAAATAATGCAAGCATAAGTTTTAATAGTGAATATATTGAAATGAACATTGGAGATGAACTTGATGTGTACTCACAGTTAAAAGTTGAAGGCATAAAAGCACAAGATGTTTCGTTAAAATCTATAGATAGTTCTGTTATCTCTTTAATTGACGGAAAAGCAACAGCAGTGGGTCAAGGCACAACTTTTGTTCAGGCATCATATGAAGATAAAAGAGCAAATCTTGAAATTAAGGTTAATGGCGAAGCAATAGTATGTGATGTACCTATGGGGCTTATGTACGATAAACAAAATGGTTTTATTACTTGGAACCACGTGCTTGTAAAAATCGGAAATGATATTCAACAAGTAAATTCATACACAGTAGAAATTAAATCAAACGATACAACAAAAGAAGAAATTGTAATTGGCGACAACAAATATCAACTTCAAGAAAGTGGTGTCTATGAAATACGAGTAAAATGCAATTCATTTGTATCAAATAAAACAACAGTATATCAGGGCTCAGATTACAGCGAAAGCATTGTTTTAACAAAATTAGAAAAACCATATAATTTAACTTATGATGATGAAACAAAAACACTCAGTTGGGAAGCAAGTGAAGATATTGCGACTTTTGTTGTAAACATAAATGGAGTTTTGTCTAAGCCAACCACAAAAAAAGAAATGATTATTGACCTTACCACACAAAATATTTCAAAACAAGAAGAGTTTGTTGTTTCAGTTATTAGTCAAACTTCAACTTTAAGTGGCAACGATATTGTAGCATCAAGCGAAAGCGATAAAAAAGTATGGACAAGACTATATGCTCCTGCTTTAAGTATAGATAATGGTGTAATCACTTGGGATAATTCTCAAAAAGGCGATTTTCATTATGAAATTATAAGAACAGATGTAAACAATGTTGTTTCAAAAGAAGTTGTAAGTGGTGGCAGTTATTCATTAACAGGAATTACTGCTGGAACATACAATACAATACAAATTCAAGCAGTTAGCGATAGTGAAGAATTTTTATCTAGTGAAAATATAAGTGTTTTGACTGATGTTATAAAACTTGAAAAAGCAACATTATCGTTTAATCCATTAACAAAAACATTGTCAGTTGCAAATTATGACGGAAAGAAGATTGAACTTGAAATAACTTACAAAAACAGTGTTGAAAAAATTGAACTTGTAAATGGTTCTTATGTGTTTGATAAAACGAACATTGGCGCTTATTCAGTTAATGCATATGTTTATGCACAAAACAACAAAGAAATAAACGCAGATGTGTCAAACACAATAACGCTTTTGCAATTAGCAGGAATTGATACTTCATCAATTATTCAAAGTGTAAAAGACAACAAATATTACATAACTTTTAGCGAAGTAGAAAATGCCGATACATATTCTATTTCTTATATTAAAGACGATTTAGAAAAAACACTTGTAAAACAAAGTGATGGTTCTTATGGAGATGTAAACACTATATTTAATACAAGTGGAGCATATCAAGTTGTAATAACAGCATCAAGTTCAACATCAACTTCTTCTGAGACATTTATTTTACCAAGCAAAACAATTATAAGTGTGGTACGACAAGGAGATGTTGATGCAATTTTAAACGAAGAAGACGGACCAAAATCAATTAGTTGGAACGCAGTATCTACTGCAAACGGATACAAATATTACATAACAAAAAACAGCGATATGTTTCAAGAAAACACAACATCATCAACTCTTGTATCTATTGATAATTTTGAATTTGGAAAATATAGTTTCTTTGTAAAAGCCGTTGGTTCAAACAATGGTGGAGTTTTGTATTTAGACAGTTTTAATTATGCACAAGTAGATTTTGAAATCGAACTTTTACTCAACACTCCAACAATGAGTTTTGATGTTGAAACAAAAATATTAACAATAAATAAAGTGAGTTATGCAAACAATTATGAAATTACAATAAATTCACAGCCGTTAGTATTTGACAATTCACAAGAAACTATAACGATAGATTTAACACAAAAACTTTTGCAATCGGGCGATTATGTGGTTAGCGTAAAAGCATTAAATGCAGACAACGAATTGATATTTGATTCACAAACAAACAGCATAACAATAACAAAATTAAATGCACCACAACAATTCAATTTATC
>CASFMG010000054.1 GCA_949295755.1 uncultured Christensenella sp. | reverse complement strand
ATGGGTAAATATCATCCACACGGAGATAGTTCGGTTTATGATGCACTTGTAAGACTTGCACAAGACTTTTCTATTAGATATCCACTTGTTGACGGACACGGAAACTTTGGTTCGGTGGACGGCGACAGTGCAGCAGCAATGAGATACACAGAAGCAAGATTGAGCAAAATTGCAGCACTTATGCTTGAAGATATAGATAAAGAAACGGTAGATTTTTATCCAAACTTTGATGATACCTTAATGCAACCAAGAGTGCTTCCTGCACTTTTTCCAAATTTGCTTGTAAATGGTGCAGACGGAATTGCTGTTGGTATGGCAACAAATATTCCACCACACAACTTAACCGAAGTTATAAACGGTGTGCAGGCACTAATTGACAATCCAGACATAGAAATAGACGAACTTATGGAATATATAAAAGCCCCAGATTTTCCAACAGGTGGAATAATTATGGGCAAAAATGCAGTTAAACTTGCTTATAAAACAGGCAAGGGTGGTATTGTTGTAAGAGGTAGAGCCGAAATAGAAGAAACGGCATCGGGCAGATTTAAAATAGTTATAACCGAACTTCCATATGGTGTTAATAAAGCAAGATTCATTATGCAAATGGCAGATATGGTAAAAAATAAAAAACTTGAAGGCATATCCGACATAAAAGAAGAATCTGACCGTGATGGACTTAGGGTTGTTGTAGACATTAAAAAAGATGCAAATGCACAAGTAGTTTTAAATACGCTCTACAAAAAAACAATGCTTCAACAAAGCGAAGGCATAATAATGCTTGCACTTGTTGACGATAAACCAAGAATATTAAACCTTAAGGAAATGCTTTACTATTATTTGGAACATCAAAAAGATGTTTTAAAAAGAAAAACGCAATTCGACCTTAAAAAAGCCGAAGAAAGAATGCATATTGTTAAAGGTCTTGTGATTGCACTTGCAAACATTGACGAAGTTATAAAAATAATAAAAGAAGCAGACGATAAAGAAGATGCAAGAGTAAAACTTACACAAAACTTTGAACTTGACGATATTCAAGCAAATGCAATTTTGGAAATGAAACTTTCAAAACTTACAAGTTTGGAAGTTGAAAAACTAAACGAAGAATATAAAGAACTTGAAAAACTTATAGAAGAACTAAACAGCATTTTAAATTCAGAACAAAAAGTGCTAAACCTAATTAAAAGCAAATTAGAACAAATAAAAGAACAGTTTGGCGATGAAAGAAAAACAGAAATAAGTCACGACCTTGGCGACATAAACATTGCCGACTTAATTGAAAAAGAAGATGTTGTTGTTTCAAAAACTCATCAGGGTTATATAAAAAGAATGAGTATGAGTGAATATAAAGCCCAAAAACGAGGTGGTGTTGGAATAAGTGCTCATAAAACAAAAGAAGAAGACTTTGTTGAACATATATTTATTGCATCAACTCACGATGATTTAATGTTCTTTACAAACTTTGGCAAAGTATACACACTAAAAACTTATGAAATCCCAGAAGCGCAGAGACAGGCAAAGGGCAGAGCAATGATAAACTTGTTGCCACTAGACTCTGGCGAAAAGGTAAACACAATTATTCCAACGAGTGGTGACACAACAGGCAATTTAGTTATGGCAACAAAAAATGGACTTATCAAAAAGACAAAACTAATTGAATTTGCCAACATTAGAAAAAATGGAAAAATTGCAATATCACTTGCTGAAGGCGATGAACTTATAAATGTTATGCAATCGTCTGGCGATGACGAAATTTTAGTTGCTTCAAGCGATGGTAAATGCGTTAGATTTAACGAAGATAAAGTAAGAGCAATGGGAAGAACTGCACAAGGTGTTAAATCAATCAATTTATCAAATGGCGAAAATGTTGTAAGCATGACAGTAATCAAAAAAGGCGAAAAAGATGCTCAAATTGTAACAATTTCTCAAAAAGGATATGGAAAGAGAAATATTGTTGACGATTTTAGACTAACAAGTCGTGGAGCAAAGGGCGTTAAAGCGGGGACATTCAACGAAAAAACAGGAAAACTTGTTGGACTTAAACAAGTGTCGCTTGACGAAGATTTAATGATAATAGCCGACAACGGAGTAATAATAAGAACACCTGTAAAAGATATAAGTTTGATTTCAAGAAACACACAAGGCGTAAAGATTATGAAACTAAAAGAAGGCGCAAGTGTTGTTTGTTTGGCAACAAGTGAACACGAAGAAGAAGAAAATCAGATTGAGTCAGTAATTGAAGACAACATCGAAGAAAATATTGAAAAAAATAACAACTAATAAAATTTGACAATATGAACAAAATATTATTATCATATAAAAAAGGAGATATTATGAAAAAAGTAAATTGGAATTTAGTAATAACAATACTAGCATCAATCGGCGCTGTTGCAAGTGTTATATTTATAATTGTTCTTGCAAATAGTATGTTTTTAAATGGAACAACACAAACAAAAATATGGGGGATGGTTGCACTTTGTGTTGCTTTTGTAATTTGCTCTGCACTTGTTGGTGTTACAGCAACATTATATAAAGCCAATAGAATACAAACGATGCAAACAAATACAATAAACGATAATGAAATTAAATAAATCTATTTATGGTATTTTAATAACAACTTGTGTTTTTGTGATGATTTTTGCAATTATTATGATTGTTTTAAGTGGCATAAAAATGGCAAACACATTAAGTGTAACAAAATATGTCTTTACAATAATTGCATTTGTTGGTGTGTTCTTGCTTGCAGGAATTGGACTTGGAATAATAATTGCGTGGCAACATTCAACAACGAACACAACAAAATATGATAATAATGAAAAAAAATAAACAGCATACCCTATGCTGTTTTTTTTATTGCTAATAAAATTTTAAAAGTACTTTTATAAAAAATTTATAAAAAAATGTAAAAAAAACGGGAAAAATGTAAAAAATTGCATATTTTTTATTAAGTTTTTTAAATATTTATAT
The DNA here is from genome assembly GCA_949295755.1 of uncultured Christensenella sp. GTDB lineage: Bacteria > Bacillota > Clostridia > Christensenellales > UBA1242 > UBA5893. The sequence continues at coordinate 4,123 of CASFMG010000054.1, read as the reverse complement.
ATTTTACATTGAAAATATATAATAATATAGTTATAATAAAAATAAGGATAAAATTATGGAAAATATCAAAAGACTAATTTTAGAAAATAATTTAATAAAAATGGGCGATGTTGTAGGTGTTGGAGTTAGTGGTGGCAAAGATAGTATGGCACTTCTTCACTATTTAAACAAACTCTCTCGTGAACTTGATTTTGAAATTGTTGCAATAACAATCGACCACGGCATAAGAGAAAATGGTGCATATGATGCTTTGTTTGTTATGGACTATTGTAGACAAAACAAAATAAGAGCATATAAGTTTAAAATTGATGCTCCACTTCTTGCCAAAGAAAAATCACTTTCATTAGAGAGTGCAGCAAGAGAAGGCAGGTTTAATGTTTTTAAATCTATGATTGACAAAAAAATAGTGGATAAAATTGCACTTGCTCATCATCAAAGCGACCAAGCCGAAACAGTGCTTATGCATCTTTTTAGGGGTAGTGGAATAACGGGTTTAAAAGGAATGAGTTTAGTTAGAGATAAAATTTTTATTAGACCAATGCTAGAAACAAATGAAAAAAAAATTTGGCACTATATTTTAGATAACGACATTTCAACAGTTGAAGACGAAACAAATCAAGACAATGAATTTTCAAGAAATTTAATAAGAAATGAAATTTTGCCTGTAATTTTAAAAAGATGGCCAAATGCAATAAATGCAATAATTAATTTTAGCAATCTTGCAAGTGAAGATGATGAATACATAAATAGCCAAGTCCCAACAGATGCATTTATATTAAACGACAAGGAAGTTAAAATTCCACTTTCATACTTTGTTTATCCAAATCCAATAATAAGTAGAATGATATATAAAGCACTTCATATGATTGGCATAAACAAAGACATAGAAAGTAAACATATAGAAATTATAAAAGATTTTGTTAAAAATAGCGAAAATGGAAAACGAATTGAACTTCCACTAAAAGTTAGCGTATTTAAAGAATATGATTATATTACACTCACAAACAAACAAAAAAAAGAAGTGTATTTTAATGAAAAAAATAAATTAGGTACAATAGTTGTTCCAAATTTTGGAAAAATAACAACAAAAAAAGTTGACACAATTTTAAAAGATGACGCACTATTTTACGATGCTGATAAACTTCCAAAAGACGCAGTTTGGAGATTTAGACAAAATGGAGATATATTTGAAAAGTTTGGTGGTGGAACAAAAAAATTAAAGAGTTATTTAATTGACCAAAAATATCCAAAAAGATTAAGAGATTATCTCCCTGTGCTTGCAAGTGACAACGAAGTTTATGTAATAGGTGGAATGGAAATCTCAAACAAACTAAAAGTTGATGACAAAACAAAACGAATATATAAATTAAATATTGAAAATGTTTAAAATCTCATTATTAAAATAAGGCGTTGACAAAAAGTCTAAAAATTATCTATACAGAAACAAAAAACACACAAATTTTTAAAGTTTTGTGTGTTTTTTTGTGGTTTATTTTACAAATGACCAATTTTTTTTGCAGTTCATAAATCAACTCTACCAAGAAGATAGTCTAAACTAACATCAAAAATATTTGCAATGTTTACCAAATTTTGTTGTGTTGGTTCGCTTGTTCCAAGTTCATACCTAATATATGATGGTTGACTGATATGGAGCATGTTTGCCATGTCCCTTTGGGTATATCCAAAAATTTTTCTTAATTCAACCAATCTTTTACAAAAAATCTCCATTGTTTCCTTGACTTAATTTTAGCAGTTTGCTATATTGATATTGATTTGATAGCAAATTGCTATCAAACTACGGCTTACATAAAGCCTAAAACGGCAATAAAAGATGGTTAACAAAACGGCAGTTATCCAAAACCTAATTAAATCTCCCTTTATCTTTAACAAGATTTTTTGTGGTTGTTCTTTTATTGCTTTAGTTTTGGTATATCTGTCAATTTAAGTTCGCCACTTAATTATTGGCATTTATATATAAAATTATAAATAAGAGGAGATATTTATGAAAAGAAAAGTAAAATTATTTGCGTCAATCGCATCACTTTGCCTTGCAGTAGCACTTATGGCATTCGGCGTTTACGCAGCAACACAAGTAACATATCAAGTAAAAAGTACTGTAACATATGCTTCACAGGTTGCAGTAACATGGACAGGTAAATATACCGTATTAAATTCTGAAACTGTAACTGATGATACTGTACAACCTGTAACAGGTGCAGAAGCATCATCAGCTCAAATATGGAATATTACTGATCCTATTGAACTTACAGCAACAAATAATTCAGTTACATATGTATTTACGTGTACAAACAATGGTGGTGATGAAATTGATGTTTATGTAACAAAAACATCATTATTTGAAAATGAAAATTTAACAGTAACAGCAAAAGAAAAAGTTGCAAATGAAAGCGAACAAGATGTTAGTTGGACACCAACAAAAAATACATTAGGTTCTGGAGAAACTTATACACTTACAATTACTGTTACATTAAAAAATCTGGGTACTGCTGTAACATCTGGCAACACTATGGATATAACATTACATGCAGATAAAAAATCTGTTTAAGAAATAAAAAAAATATGGCGATAAAAAAACACTTTGGTTTTCAAAGTGTTTTTTTATGACTATTTTACAAATTTCATTTTTTATTTTCATTTTTTAATATTCACATCTTGATTGTATATAATTTTTTATTTCTTCTATTTTAACAATGTCTTGTTTCATTGTATCTCTATCTCTTATTGTAACAGTACCGTTGTTTAGTGTGTCATCATCAACTGTTATGCAGTATGGAGTTCCAATTTCGTCTTGTCTACGATATCTTTTCCCAATGCTTCCACTTTCGTCATAATCGCACATAAAGTATTTTGCAAGCAAAGTGTGTAATTCTTGTGCTTTTTGGCTGTGATTTTTCTTCATAAGTGGCAACACACAAGCCTTATATGGTGCAATAAATGGAGCGAGTTTTAACACAACGCGTGTTTCTCCATCTTCTAATTTTTCTTCACGATATGCATCACATAGTACTGTAAGCATAAGACGGTCGGCACCGATAGAATATTCAACAACATATGGAATATATTTTTCATTTGTTATTGGGTCTAAATACATCATATTTTTGCCCGAATATTCTTGATGACGAGAAAGGTCATAATTTGTTCGGTTGTGTATTCCATTAAGTTCACTCCAACCAATAGGGAAATTGTATTGAATATCACAAGCATTTTTTGCGTAGTGTGCAAGTTTGTCATGGTCTTTAAATCTTAGTTTTGTTTGGTCAATTCCAAGACTTACCAAAAAGTCCCACGCTTTTTGCTTGTATAGATTATAAAATTTTTCATCATCACATTCTTTGCAAAATAGTTGATGTTCCATTTGTTCAAATTCTATTGTTCTAAAAATAAAGTTTCCCGGTGTGATTTCATTTCTAAATGCTTTGCCAATTTGTGCAATTCCAAAAGGAACTTTTGCACGCATACTTCTTTGAACATTCAAAAAGTTTACAAATTCGCCTTGTGCAGTTTCAGGTCTTAAATAAATTTTGTCGGTGTTGTCTTCGGTTACTCCACGACTTGTTTCAAACATAAGTTTAAATTGTCTTATTGGTGTAAAGTTATGTTTTCCACAAACAGGGCAGGCAATTTTGTGCTGGGCAATAAAATTCTCCATTTCTTCGTTGGTCATTTTGTCAGGTATAACATCAGCAATTTTGTGTTTTTGGCAATAGTTTTCAATTAAATTGTCGGCACGATGACGAGTTTTACATTCCTTGCAGTCCATTTTTGGATCGCTAAATGATGTTGTGTGTCCACTTGCGTCCCAAACTTTTGGATTCATTAAAATGGCAGCATCAACACCAAAAGAGTTTTCGCTTTCCTGAACAAATTTTTTCCACCAAGCACGCTTAATGTTGTTTTTTATTTCAACACCAACAGGGCCATAGTCCCAAGTGTTTCCCATTCCACCATAAATTTCACTACCTTGAAAAATTATTCCACGATTTTTACACAAACTTACAATTTTGTCCATTGTTACATTGTTGTCCATATCTTTCTCCTAAATATTTTTTGATATTTGTATCACAATATATATATATAATTTTTTTGTTGGCATTTTTTTTTT
>CASFMG010000053.1 GCA_949295755.1 uncultured Christensenella sp. | reverse complement strand
GGAAGCAACACAATACGAACAGGCCTGTTGTTTTCTACATCCACCTTTTGAGTTATATAGCCAACATAAGAAACCAACAATGTTACCTTCTGACTACCAGCAGAAAGACTAAACCGCCCATTCAGATCCGAACTAACCCCAATACTAGTTCCTTTTACCAATACATTGGCGCCAATAATCGGTTCGCCATTTTCATCCACAACTTGTCCTTTAACGACATTACTCTGCTGTACACTTTGCACAGCAACTACGTTTTCACTTTCCGTCGCAAACACCTTGGCAGTATTCAACAAACAAACTGCCATTGATAAGGAAACAAGAAATACATTTCCCCTACCAATCCGAATTCTGTAACTTCTCTTCTTCATATAAAAAACATTTCATTTTTCTTGTTAAGGACAAAAATAAAAAACTTGGCACAGTAACAATCTCTATTGGTAACGAAATTTACGAACATACCACTTTTAGAACAGAAATTTATGACGATACAGGCAGGCACTGTCCGATTTCAGTGAATTTTGTTGACGATGTAAGGCAAGATGCTAAGCGAAGAGATTTTACAATAAATTGCATCTATTACAGCATAACAAAACAACGAATAATTGATATTTATTCAGGACTATACGACCTTGAAAATAAAACAATAAAAACCATTGAAACGCCAAAGTTTGTTTTTAATAATGACGGACTTCGAATACTGCGAATGATTAGGATTGCTTGTGAACTCAATTTTAAAATTGATAAACAAACTTATAAAACAGCAACACTTATGGCGTATAGATTAAAAGACATAACAGGTATAAGAAAGCAAAAAGAACTTATGCTTATTTTAAATGCTAAAAACAAATATAGTGTGTCAAAGAAAAATGCTCACGTTAGAGCGTTAAACTATTTTAATCAGATGCAACTATTTTCAGCATTTTATAGTAGTGTCTCAAAAATAAAACTAAAAATGGTTACAAAAAATAATGTCGACTTAATTTGTGCACTTTTAATTGATATGATAAACGCAATCAATCCCGATTGTGTTGAGTATTATTTAAAATATATGCTTGGTAAAAAAGGACTTGATTTTACAACAAAGCAACAAGAATATTTAATAAATGTGGTGTGTGGTTATTTTGATGCACTAAACAAATTAAACAATAAAAACTATTTTTTTAAATATTTTGAAAATTTTAAAGTAATTGGCAAATTTATTGTAATAAAAAATAGGTTTTTGTTTAATAGATACAATTTTTTTTATAAATATATTGTCAACTACAATGTTCCAATAACAATAAAAGATTTAAAAGTTAGTGGAGAAGATATAAAAAAATATAAACCCAAAATGCCAGAAAAATATTATGGACAACTTTTAAAAGAACTTTTAAACAAAGTTTTTGACGGCGAAATAGAAAACACAAAAGAACAATTAGTAATGGAGATAAAAGCATATGATTATAGAAATAATTAGTTTAGTAATTAGTTTTGTTGTTTTAATTGTTTGTGCGAGTTTAATTGTTGTTGTTATAAAAAACAATAAAAAACAAAGTCCAACGTTTCAACTTGACCAAATATTAGAACAAATCAAGCAAAACACAAAAAATCAAAATGAATTAAATTCGCAATTAAACAGTATGCTTTTGCAAAACATAAAAAACTCAAACGATATGGTACTTAATACCATATCAAACAACAACGGACTTCAACTTCAACAACTAAGCGATATTTTAAATCGACTTAATAATGTTTTGCAAACAAATGAACAATCAATGAAAAATGCAATAAATGTAATTGAAAACGGACTTGTTAGACTTCAACAAGACAACGAGAAAAAACTTGAACAAATGCGACAAACTGTTGACGAAAAACTAAATGTCAGTTTGGAAAATAGACTAACTCAATCGTTTAATATAATAAATGAAAGATTGCAGTCAGTGTACGAAGGCATTGGTGTTATGAAACAACTAGCAACAGGAGTTGGCGACCTTAAAAAAGTTTTAAACAATGTTAAAACTCGTGGTGTGTGGGGAGAAATACAACTTGAAAACTTGCTAGAACAAATTTTGACAAAAGAGCAATATTTGTGTCAAGTAAACATAAATCCAAGCAATCAAGACAGAGTGGATTTTGTAATAAAAATGCCAGGCAAAGATGATAGTGGCGAAGTATATTTGCCTATTGATGCAAAATTTCCAATAGAAGACTATCAACGTTTAATTGAAGCCAGCGAACAAGGAAGTAAAGAAGATGTTGATTTGGCAGTTAAGGGGATAGAAAGACGAGTAAAAGAAGAAGCCAAAAAGATTAAAGAAAAATATATCTTAATACCAAAAACCACCGATTTTGCAGTTATGTACTTGCCAATCGAAGGAATGTATGCCGAAGTTTTAAGAATACCGGGACTATGTGAACACTTACAACAAGAATACAAAGTTGTTGTTTGTGGACCAACAACACTTTCTGCACTGCTCAATAGTTTGCAACTAGGATTTAAGAGTTTAACAATAGAAAAGCGTTCAAGCGAAGTTTGGAATTTACTTAGTGTTTTTAAGCGTGAATTTACAAAATTTGTGGATCTTCTTGCAAAAACACAAAAGAAACTAACCGAAGCTTCAAACACAATAGAATTTGCAACAAAGAAATCAAGAACAATAGAGCGAAAATTAAAAGATGTTGCATCGGTGTCTGATACAACCATTGATGTGATTGATTTTCAAGATATAGGAGAAGAAATAGATAGTGAAGAAGACGAGTGAAAGAGTTTATTCGTATTGGCTTAATAATATTTTAGACAAAAAAATAAAAAAACAATTAAAAAATCTAACAAAACAACAAATTATATCAAATTTTGCAAATTGTTTAAGTTTTGGCACGGCAGGAATGCGTGGCACAATGGAATTAGGCACAAACAACATAAACAAACTCACAGTGTCTAAACTTGCACAAAGTTTGGTTTTGTATATGAAACAAGAAAATAAAAAAAGTGTGGTTGTTTGCTTTGACACAAGAAAAAACAGTAGAATGTTTGCAAAGTTATTTGCAAAAGTGTTAGACAAAAACAAGATAAAAGTTTATTTGTTTAAAAATTTTGCACCAACTCCACTTTGTGTTTTTGCAACAACAAAGTATGGTGCAGATTTTGGCATAATGATAACTGCAAGTCATAATAATAAAACCTATAACGGAATAAAAATATATGGTAGTTTAGGTATTCAAATAAACAAAGACGAGCAGGAACAAATATCAAAAATCTTTGATGAAACAAACGAAATAGAAACCTATAATGATGTGTATAAATATAAACTTTCAAAAAACACAAAATTTTTATTAAAAAAAGAAATTGATGATTTTACAAAACAACCAAAAGATAAAAACAAAAAAAATATTAAAATTGTTTACACTCCATTAAATGGAACAGGGAAAAGAGCAGTAACAAAACTCTTACAGCAAAATGGTTTTAATTTTTATATTCCTACAAAACAAAAAAATGCGAGTGGAGAATTTAAAACTTGTCCGTATCCAAATCCCGAATTTATAGAAGCGTTTAGCGAGAGTTTGGTTGTTGCAAAAAAAATAGATGCTGACATAATTATAGCAACTGATCCCGATGCTGATAGAATAGGAGTAATGGTAAAACATAATAAAGACTATATAAAACTTTCAGGCAACGAGGTTGGTTATATTTTTGCAGAATATTTGTTAAACAAAAATACAAACAAAAACAAATTTATTGTTACAAGTGTGGTATCAAGTCCACTCATTGACGATATATGCCAAAAGCACGACGCAAAACTTTATAAAACACTAACAGGGTTTATGAGTTTGGGAACAAAAGATTATGAACTTCAAAAAAAATATGGAAAAGATGCATTTTGCTTGTGTTTTGAAGAGAGTTGTGGATATGTTGTAAAAAATAGTTATTTTGATAAAGACGGAATTTTTGCTTCACTTTTAGTTTGCAAAATTGCAGAAAAATTAAAAAAACAAAATAAAACTTTAATAGACTTGTTAAAAGAGATATATTCAAAATATGGTTATATGACAACAATAGGAGATAGCATCAAATTTGAAGGTGTAAATAGTTTGCAAAAAATGAATGATGTTGTGGACAATTTAAGAATAAATAAACCACAAAAAATATTAGATAAAGATATAACAAAAATTATAGACTACTCAACAGACGACACAGGGTTAGAAAAACAAAACTTTATAGAATATCACGCAAAGGATATAATATTTATAATTAGGCCAAGTGGAACAGAGCCTAAATTAAAAATTTATCTTTTTGTTAAAGGAGATAAAAATTCAGCAACCACAACTGCACAAAAAGTATTAGAAGAAATAAAAGCAAAATTACTTATATGAACGAAAAAATAAAACAAAAACTCAAAGACTTAACCACCAAAAGTGGAGTGTATGTTATGCACTCGTCAAGTGGGGCGGTTATATATGTTGGAAAGGCTAAAAATCTTAAAAATAGAGTTAGCCAATATTTTAACAACTCCATTAAGCCAACAAAAGTTATGGCAATGGTGGAACATATTGATGATTTTGAATATTTTATAACACTTAGCGAAAGAGATGCATTTGCTCTTGAAAACAATTTAATAAAAAAATATAAGCCATTTTACAACATACTTTTAAAAGACGACAAGGCGTATCCATACATTAAAGTAACAATAAGAGATGATTATCCCAAAATGGAAGTTGTTAGAAAAATAAAAAATGACAAAGCCAAATATTTTGGTCCATATATTTCTGCTATTAGTCCGTATTCCTTAATTAAAATTGTCAATATGGCTTTTCCACTCAGAACTTGTAAAGGTGCACTTCCTAAAAAACCCAAAAGGCCGTGTTTAAATTATTCGCTTGGACTTTGCAGTGCTC
>CASFMG010000052.1 GCA_949295755.1 uncultured Christensenella sp. | reverse complement strand
TTTAAGCATAGTAAATCTTTGCACTGTGTAAACATTGGAAATCATACGTTTTAAGTTCTTTTTTTCTCCAACCAAAACAACCATTTGCTTTGCCCTTGTAACTGCTGTGTAAATTAAATTTCTGTTTAGTATTAAACCTGTTCCACTTATTACTGGAATAACAACAACATCAAACTCACTACCCTGACTTTTATGAATTGTTATTGCATATGCAAGTGAAAGTTGATAGATTTCCGTTCTTGGATAAACACATTCTCTGCCATCTTCAAACCATACAATTGTTTCGCCTGTTTGTCTGTCTATTCTATGAATATAACCTATATCACCATTAAATACTCCTGCACCTTCTTCGTGCATATAACCATCTCGTTTTATCCAACTTAAATCATAATTGTTTGCCATTTGCATAACCTTATCGCCTTCTCTAAATATAGTTGAACCAACAACTAGTTCTATTTTCATTATAGAAGGTGGATTTAATACTTCTTGCAAACTTTTATTCAAACTCTCTATTCCACAAACACCGGCTTTAAGTGGTGCTAAAACTTGTATTTTTGTTGTATCTATTTTTTTAAAGTTTGGTATTCTTTTTGTTACCATTTCAACAATAGTATCTTTTATATCATCAAGTTCTATTTTTTGGTCAAAGAAAAAATCACTGCTTGAATTATCAATTATAGGCATTTCGCCGTCATTTATCATATGCGCATTTGATATAATCAAACTGTTTTCACTTTGTCTAAAAATTTTTGTTAAATAACTAACAGATATTACATTGCTTTTTAATATGTCATCTAAAACATTTCCTGCCCCCACACTTGGCAACTGGTCCTTATCTCCAACTAAAATAAGTTTACAATCTCTGTTTAATGCTTTAAGTAACGAATTCATTAAAAGCACATCAACCATTGACACTTCGTCAACTATTACAACATTTGCATCAAGTGGATTTGTTTCATTGTGAACAAAAACTCCTCGGTCTCCCCGAAAATCAACTTCAAGTCCTCTATGGATTGTTTTTGCTTGCTCGCCTGTGCTTTCGCTTAATCTTTTAGCTGCTCTGCCAGTTGGTGCTAAAAGCATAATTTTGTTTTGATGTTGGCGCAGTATTGTCATAATGCATTTTATTATTGTTGTTTTTCCAGTGCCGGGTCCACCTGTTATTAAACTCACACCACAATTAACACTGTTTGTTATTGCTTGTTTTTGGTCTTTGTCAAACTTTATTTTGTTTAGTCTTTCAAATTCTTCAATGTCTTTTTCCACACTTAAATTAGAATATTTTGAACTTATATTTAATAGTGCTAACTTTTGAGCAACACTTGTTTCAATAAAATAGTATTTTGTTAACATTATTACATTGTGTGGGTGTTTATAAAATGTTGTTATAACTTTATCCAAAATAAGATTGTCTAAAACTGCTAAAAATTCTCTTTCATATTTTTCTTGGTCAAGTGATAAAAGAGTTGATAAATTTTCCAAAAAAACACTTTTGGGCATATAGGTGTTACCATTCTTTTCACTATTTTCATTTAAAATGTGCAACATTCCTGCTCTAATTCTAAAAGCACTATCTTCTTTTATACCCATTGATTTTGCAATTTTATCAGCAGTTAAAAACCCAATTCCTTCAATTTCTTCAACCATTCTATATGGATTTTCTTTAACATAGTTGATTGTTTTTTCTTGATAAGTGTTATAAATTTTCATAGCCATATTGGTAGAAATATTATAACTTTGCAAAAACATTACACTGTTTTGAATTTTTTTTAGTTCATTAAATGCATCTCCAATCGCTTGTGCTTTTTTTTCGCTTATGCCTTTAACTTTACTTAGTAAATTCGGCGAAAACTCTATAACCGAAAAAGTATCTTCCTTAAAAGTCTCAACAATGGCATTTGCAGTAACAGGTCCAATACCTTTAATAAGACCACTGGATAAATATTTTTTAATTCCTTCAATAGAACTTGGATAAATTGTTTCACTTGTGTCAAAACTAAACTGCTCTCCATATTTAGAATTTGTTACAAACCTTCCGTTTAGTCTAACATTTTCTCCAATGTTTACTGTTAAAAATTTACCAACTATCGTTGTGTATTCATTTCCGTGACTAAGCATAGCAACTGTGTAACCATTGCTATCATTTCTAAAGATAATTTCTTCAATTGTTCCTTGTAAAATCACTCTAACATTTTAAAATAAATTTATAAAAACTGCAAGTTAATTTTGTTTAGTTTTGTTTGACAATAATAATTAAAAACTCTATCATAACAATATGAGTATTGCAAGAAAACTATTAGAGATAAAATCTCTATCACAAACAATCTGCAACATAACAAAAAACGAAACAACCAATACACAAATAAAGTTGTTGTATTTTGTTGATGAATATTCAAGCGTATCTCCACAAATATTGATTTCAAAACTTGGCATAGTTAAATCTAATTTGGCACTAATCACAAAAAAGATGATTGAAGACGATTTAATTGTTTCTAAAAAAAGTTTAAGCGATAAAAGAGCAATATTTTATTCAATAACGCCAAAAGGTAAAAAAATGCTTGATGAATACACACAAAAACTTGATAAAATATTTCACGAACAAGACCTTGAAATTGAATATAACCTTGATATAATTTTAAAGTATCTAAATAAAAAAGTATAAGCACATTAAAAGTGCTTTTTTTGTTCTAAGATTGAGTACATCACAATAAAATATAGTATGAACGAAAATAATGAATCAAAATTTGTAAAAGAAAATATAGTACGAATAATAAACAGAAATGATTTAATAATAAGTGGTGTAAAAAAAGTTATATCTTTTTCGCCAACGCAAATTATTTTAGTTGCACTTGATTGTAATATGCTTGTTTTAGGCGAACAACTTCAAACAACAAAACTAGACGAAGAAAACGGAGAACTTGTTGTATCTGGCTTAATAAACAGTATAAAGTGGACAGATAAAAAAGAAAAAACAAGCCTACTCAAAAGGATTTTTAAATGATTTTATTTGAAACACTATCTCAACCATACATTCTAGTATGGTTAATTTTTTCTGGATTTTGTAGTGGTTTTTTGTTTGATATAACAAACACCATAACTTTTTTATGCAACAACAATAAAGTTGTAAAAAATGTATTTCAAGCACTTGCCACAATATCTAGTTTTTTAATTTTGTTTTTTGTAAATTTAAACACTAATTACGGACAATTTAGAGTTTATGTTTTGGTTGTGTTTATATTATTTTTATTTTTACAACGCTTAACACTTGGAAAATTGATTGCAAAAACTAATGTGTGGTGTTATACTTACTTTAGAAAATTTACAAATTTGTTAACAAAAGTGAAATTAAATGGAAAACGAAAGAAGCAAAAAAAAATTTAAAATATTGTTTATTTGTATGAGCATAGTGTTATGTTGTTTTTTGATGGTTGGAATTGTTCAAACTTTTGTTCTAAAATCTAAACAATCAAATTTACACAATCTTCAACAAACAAATTCAAAACTAGAACAAGAATACAATGAAGCAAAAGAAGAATATGAATACAAAGGCGAAGTTGATGAAGACGGCAATGTAAATGTCAGTGATGACTATTACAACGACTATTGGGAAAATAATGGCGATGTTCCATACGGAGAAGACGGCGACAAAGTAATTGAAATAAACTAACAAAAAACTTATCTAACCGATAAGTTTTTTTAATTATAGTTTTTAATTTTCATTTATTTTAAATTTAGCATTACAATATTTGCAAGTTACAACTTTTTCAGTAAGTTCTATATTTGCACCACAATATGGACATTTTTTTGTTATTAAAATATCTTTTTTCTGCTCTATTTTTTTTAATTCTTTTTCATCAATAAATAAATAACCTGTTAAATATCTTTTGTTTATTAAATAATTTATTATTTTTTTAACCTCAATATCTGTTATCCCAAGATTTTGTTTTATGTTGTCAACTTTTAATATATTGTCTTTAACAATACAACTAAGCACTGCAATGTATTTTCCCCTTTCGCCGTAAATTACCCAACAAATTGGCATAATATAAAATCCTAAAACAGTGCAAACAATCCCCACAACCAACAATAACACAATTCCTTTTGACGCACCAAAAACAATGGCAGGTATTCCACCAATAAAACAAATTGTAAGAATAATGGATAAAAACAATAAATTATTTCTACTTTTTTTCAAATCTTCCATATAAACATAATATCATATGATTTGTAAAAATAAAACTTAAATGCAACAAAAAAACAGGCAAAGCCTGTCTTTTTGTTTAGTTTTCTTTTTTGTATGTGCTTCCACTGTGTTGTGTTGCAGGAAATCTTTGACCTTTTTCAAGATAAACACTTCCACCACAGTTGCCATTTTCATCATAACAAGCGTAATTTCCACTTTCTGGGGCTTGTTCACCTGGTCTGTATGCTGTATTATCCATATTTAACCTCCATAGTTATGATTTGTAATTTTTATTTTATTATTCATTTTAATTTACAATTTTTTTTTATAATTATATACTTAACTTATAAATGGAGGAAAAATGAACGAATATATAAAAACTTATTGTGAACTAATTGAAAACGCTAATGAATGTTCAAAACTTTTAATACTTAGTCAAATTGCTATTGATGATGGAGATCTAACATTGTCGCAAAAATATTTTTTGCAAGTAAAAGACATTTTAAACACATTAGTTAATGACACTTTTAACGAAATTAAAGAACTATGTACTTCGCCCGTTTTAGACAGTGATGATTATGATATTTCATCATTAAATCTCGCTTCACTGCTCAATGATGCGTGTCATAGTGCAGGTACACTTGTTTCTATGGAAAATGAAAATGAAACAAATTCTTTAAAACAAGCAATTCTTACAAAACTTGCAAAAACATTAAATGCTTGCACAGAACTATATAATACTCTTTTTAATTAAAAATAAAACACAAAAAAACTCTATCAGTGATAGAGTTTTTTTATTTATTTTATGTCTTTGTCGTTGAATGCAGTTGCGATTTCATCAAAATTCATATCTTTTAAATCTTCATCGCTTGGTAAGTCGGGTGCTCCACCAAATGCTTCATCTGGAACAACTTTAACAGCATCTCCATAATCTTTTCTGCCTATTTTTTTATCCGGGTCAACAAAAGCAGTATACTCGCCTATCCATCTCATTTTTATGTTAGCGAGTTCGCCGTTTCTGTGCTTTGCAACAACCAATTCACAAATACCTGGTTCATTTGGATTTACAATGTCATTGTATTTATCAGGATTGTCAATAAATAAAACGATGTCGGCATCTTGTTCAATAGCACCACTTTCTCTAAGGTCGCTAAGCATTGGTTTGTGGTCTTTTCTTTGTTCAATAGCACGAGATAATTGCGACAAAAGGATGATTGGAACATTCAATTCTTTAGCAGTTATCTTCAAATATCTTGTTATTTCACTTATTTCTTGTTGACGATTATCTGTTTTTTTAGTAACTCCACTCATAAGTTGCAAATAGTCAATAACAACAATGTCTAGGCCTTTTTCTCTTTTAAGTCGTCTGCACTTATCCAAAATATCCATTGGTGTGTTCATTGTAGAGTCATCAATATATATATTTGCTTCACTAAGTTTTTTGTTTGCAAGCCATACATATTTCCAATCATCGTTATTTAGTGTGCCTTTTTTTGCCTTTGACATACTAACTTTTGCAACCGAACAAATTGCTCTTTGTGCAAGTTGAATTTTGGGCATTTCAAGTGAAAAGATTGCACAAGTCTTTTTTTGTTCAAGTGCAGAATTGATTGCAATGTTGAGTGCAAAAGAAGTTTTACCAACACCGGGACGGGCAGCAAGAAGAATTAAATCGGAATTTTGCAATCCGTTTGTAAGTTGGTCAAATTCTGTAATTCCAGTTGAAATACCTTTAATTTTCCCACCATTTTTTGCAATTTCGTCCATATTTTTTATTGCTAAATTAAGTGCAGGACTTATGTGTTCAAGGTCGCTGTTTTGTTCATTTTGTGCAAGTTGATATATAAGGCCTTCTGCATATGATAAAGATTCACTTCCATCTTCGCAATTATATGCTTTTTCGGCAATTTTTTGCGAAACGTTTATAAGTGCTCTGTTGAGTGAATCACGTTTTACAATTTCCATATATACTTTAAAATTAACTGCACTTGGAAGTGAATTGGCAAGAGTTGTAATATATTCAACTCCACCAACACTATCAAGCGAATTTGCTTTATCAAGTTTATCAGTTATTGTAACAAAATCTATTGGTTGATTGCTGGCATACAAAGAAAGCATATTTTCGTAAATAACTTTGTTTGCTTCAATATAAAAGTCATCAACTTTTAAATTTGAAGCAATTTTTGGAACGACATCGCTATTTATTAGCATACAACCAAGAACAGACTGCTCTGCTTCTATGCTATGTGGCATCATTTTTACAATATTATTAGCCATATTTTACTCCTTTTAATTAGAAAACGGATCTTCATCATTTGGTTCTAACAAATTTTTTAATTTTTTCTTTTCTTCTATTCTATCAAAAATTATATATACAAGTAAACAAATAAAACCACCAATAACAACATTTAAAAATATTGCAAGCCAAACAGGAAAATTAAACACTGCAAAAAGGTATGTGATTATCAAAATTACGGGGATTAAACACCCCACACAAATCCACATTCGCTTTAACATTTTTTTATAATCTTTTGCCTGTTGTCTTTTTAGGTTTAAATTTGGTTTTTTACTCATTTATTTCTCCCCTAAGCAATTTGCCTCTTTCTCTAAGTCTCATATTGTGGTCTAATATTTTTTTTCTAATTCTAATACTTTTTGGAGTTACTTCCATTATCTCATCATCAGCCAAAAATTCCAAGCAATCTTCCAAACTCATAATAATTGGCGTTTCAAGTCTAAGCGCATCATCTGCAGAACTAGAACGACAATTTGACAAATGTTTTCTTTTGCAAACATTAACAACCAAATCCTCGCCCTTTGGATTTCTACCAACAACCATACCTGCATAAACGGGTACACCTGCACCTATAAATAATTCGCCACGCTCTTGTGCATTAAAGAGTCCATATACGATTGATTCTCCTGTTTCAAAATCAATGAGTGAGC
>CASFMG010000051.1 GCA_949295755.1 uncultured Christensenella sp. | reverse complement strand
CTTGCATTATATCTTTTGAAGTTATTGTTAAATTCCCGATTATTAGCACATCACTAATAAAAAATGTTGAGATTATATACAAAACAACGGATATTATAATTCCAACAACTATGCCCCAACTTGAAATATTTTTTAAATACTTTGCTAGTCCAAAATAAGACTTGGATTTTATGCTAAATCCAAATTGCTTTAAAATTTTTTCTATCTTCTTTTTTTGTTGTGATTTGCAAAAAAATGTACAAATATTGTTTTCTTTTTTTATATCAAAAATTTCAAACTCCAAAATGAGTTTGTTTAAAAGTTTTTCTGTATTTAATGCAGGAATTTCAAATTTATATTGTTTCACTAATAACTCTCTATTTCTTTTATTTGACCAATAATAACCAAAGTTGTGTGTGAAATTCTTTTAATTTGAAGGTTTTTCCCAACAATACACAAAACACCCTTTTTAACACGCACCGATATATTTTCTGATGAAATTGAAATAACTCCTTTATGCCCTTCAATATAAATAAGTTTGTTTGACATATTTATAATGTTAAACGAATTTACTAAACTTGTTTCCAATCCATAATCACTAATAAGTTCATTAAAAAAATTAAACACACATACCTCTTAATATTTGTATGCGTGTTTAATAAAATATAAAACTATTTAGTCATCTTTTCTCTTTAAAACATCACTAACAATCAATGCTTTAAGTTCGGGTGGTAAATTTTGAATTTGTTTTGAAATGCTCTTATTGTTATTTTCTTCAAACAAATCAAAATCATCATAGTCATCATCACTATTAAAATCGTCTTCGTCTTCTAAATCTTCAACAACAACATCAATATTGTCAATAGATTTAATTGCCCCGTGAAGTCTACCACCTTTGTTTTCTTTTTTTGCTTCAAGTTCTTTAAGTTCTTGTTCATTTGCCTTTACAAAATCTTCAACTTGATATTTTATATTATTGTTTGCAGATTCCTTTTTAATGTTGTCAACTTTTTTTGATGAATAATCTTCTTCAACATAACTAAGACCCGTATTTTCTGAAGATTTTTCAATCTTTTTAGGTTTTTCTTCTTTTTCTTTTGGTGCTTTATCCTTTTTTGCAAACAACCCTTTAATTTTTTGAAAGTTTAAACAAATAACCACAATCACAAAAACTATAACACATATTATTATAAATGCTGTCATAATTTTTCTCCTTTTTAGAATTTAGGTGGTTTTTTATTGTTGTTTGTGTTGTTTGGGTCAATTCCAGCAATAGCATTACGCATTGCAGTGTCTGATGTTAAGTTTTGAATTTTATAGTAATCCATAACTCCCATTTTTCCATTTTTTATTGCTTCGGCCATTGCCTTTGGAACTTCTGCTTGTGCAGCAAGAACCATCGCTTGCATTTCTTGTGTTTTTGCTTTCATTTCTTGCTCGTGTGCTGCTGCCATTGCTCTTCTTTCTTCTGCTTCTGCTTGTGCAATAACTTTCTTTGCTTCGGCAGTGTCTTTAAGAAGGTCAGCACCAATATTTTTACCAACATCAATATCTGCAATATCTATTGATAAAATTTCGTATGCCGTTCCCGAGTCAAGACCTTTGTCTAATACTGTTTGTGATATAAAGTCAGGGTTTTCCAAAACTTCGGTGTGTGTTTCAGCAGAACCAACAGTAGTAACAATACCTTCACCAACTCTGGCAAGTATTGTGTCATCTCCTGCGCCACCAACAAGTCTTGCAATGTTTACTCTAACAGTTATTCTGACTTTAACCTTTAATTCAACACCATTTTTTGCGATAGCACTTATCCAATCAGTTTCCATAACCTTTGGTGTAACACTATTTCTAACAGCAAGGTTTACATCACGACCAGCAAGGTCAATCGCTTTTGCCAAATCAATAGGCAAATTTATTTTTGCACTGTGTGCAGAAATAAGTGCATTTATAACTTTTTGAATGTCGCCACCAGCGAGTTGATGTGTTTCGAGTTCACTAATATCAATTTGAATACCTGCTTTTCTTGCCATAATGTAAGCGTCAACAATTGGTGAAACTTTAATTCTTCTTATTTTCATACCAATAAGCCTTGCCATTGATACGTGTGCACCAGACACAAGTGCAACAAACCAAGTTTTTGTTGGCACAATAGCAAAAATTAAAACAATAAATACAAGCAAAAGTCCAAGTGTAACATACAAAACAATTTGTGCCCACATTTCCATCAATAATAAATTTATCATATTTTCTCCTTTTAGAATGTTATTTTGCTAACATAAATGATTGCATCTTCAACTGCAATAACTTTTACCACATCGCCTTTTGCAATCATTGCTCCCTTGGAACTAACTTCATAAACTTCTTCACCTAATCTCATTTTTCCAATAGGATGACATTCTGTTAAAAGAATTCCTTCTTTGCCGATTAGTGATTT
>CASFMG010000050.1 GCA_949295755.1 uncultured Christensenella sp. | reverse complement strand
CTGATTTTACTGTTTCATATGCAACGCTTCCATTATTATTTACTATTCGCTTAAAATCATGGTTTGGATTAAACAACGAAACACATTGTTTTGTTATTTTTGTTTCTTGTATTTCATATGTATATATTTTTTCAAGTTAGTTGTTTTATATACAAAAAAATAGAAACATTTGTTTCTATTTTTGTGACATTATTAGTAATTTTCTTTTAAAACTTCAAAATAATTTTGTGGGTGTGCACATACTGGACAAACTTCTGGTGCTTTTGTTCCAACAACAATGTGTCCGCAGTTTCTACATTCCCATATCTTTACTTCGCTCTTTTCAAACACTTGTTTTGTTTCAACATTTCTAAGTAGTGCTCTGTATCTTTCTTCATGTCTTTTTTCTATTGCTGCCACTCCTCTAAATTTTTCAGCAAGGTCATGAAATCCTTCTTCGTCTGCAGTTTTTGCAAATCCTTCATACATATCTGTCCATTCATAATTCTCGCCTTCTGCTGCTGAGAGCAAATTGTCTTGTGTTGTACTTAGTTCGTTTAATTCTTTAAACCACATTTTTGCGTGTTCTTTTTCGTTGTCTGCTGTTTTTGTAAACAGTTCTGCTATTTGTTCATATCCTTCTTTTTTTGCTACACTTGCAAAATATGTATATTTATTTCTTGCTTGACTTTCTCCTGCAAATGCTGTCTTTAAATTTTCTTCTGTTCTTGTTCCTGCATATTTATTTATTCTTTCCATAATATTCTCCTTAATTATATTTATAAATGATTAAGCAAAAATTTTTAATGCTTTCATTTTACAACAACAATTTACCATATTATAAATTTTTTGTCTAACTTTTTGATGTCACTATTGTATATAGTAAAGTTTAGACGGTTTTGCACCTTTATTTTTTACTACCTTATTTGAATAGGAAATAATTTCGCCTAGAAGTAATTTTTTTCTAAAATTTCTTCTATCTAACCCTTCACCCAAAACTATGGTATAAAGTTTATACAATTCTGGAATGGTTACGCCTTGTGGAAATATTTTTTCAATATTCCCTTTTGCCATATTTTAGATTGTAAAAATTGTATTGCATCACAAATCATTTCGTTGTGGTCATATGCCAAATTAGGTATCTTATCAACATCAAACCAGTCAGCATCTTGAGTTTTTTGAGTTTGTTTAATAAAAGATATTGCACTTTTATCAATTATTGCAAAATACCCAACTCCAATCATACGCATATCAGGTGCTCTATCTATTTTAGAAAAAACATTAAAAAGTTCAAATTCAACATTAGTTATTTCTGTTTTCTCTTTTAGTTCTCTTTTTATTGCTTCGTCAATGGTTTCATTGTTATAAACTGCACCACCGGGAAGTGCCCACATATTATTAAATGGTTCATTTGTACGTTTAATAAGCAAAACTTTTAACTTATCTTCGTCAAAAGTAAACAAAACTAAATTTGCGTGTATTCCTTGGTTTTGATACAATGGGTTATCTAAAATCATAATTTACTCCACCAAACATCATAATAACACAACATAAGACCAATTCAAAATATAATGCAAACTTTAAAAATAAAAACTAAAATTATTTGTTAACAAAAAAATATGATTGTGATAATATTGTTTGGAAGTGAGAAACAAATGAAAACAGAATTATTAAAACCAAGCAGAAAAACATATAAAAAAGCAGGAAAACTAATTAGAAATGGCGAAATAGTTGCTTTTCCTACCGAAACGGTATACGGCTTGGGTGCATCAGCGCTAAATGAAGAAGCAGTTAAAAAAATATATATTGCAAAAGGTCGACCACAAGACAATCCTTTAATTGTTCACCTACATAGAAAAAAAGATATAAAAAAATATGTTAAAAACATATCAAAAACGCAAAAAATTTTAATAAATAAATTTATGCCAGGTCCAATAAGTATAATTTTTGACAAAAACGAAAAAATTTGCAGTACTGTTTGTGCTGGTGGAGATACCGTTGCAATAAGAATACCTGAAAACAAAATTGCACGCAAATTTATAAAATACACAAAATGCCCTATATGTGCACCAAGTGCAAACACATCAAAACGACCAAGTCCAACTCTTGCAAGTCACGTTTATGATGATATGAATACAAAAATTCCACTCATAATAGACGGCGGACAAACAAACATAGGAATAGAGAGTACAGTTGTAAAAGTTGATAATAATGTAGTATACATACTCCGACCGGGGAAAATAAGCAAAGAAATGATACAACAAAGGTGTAATTTAATTGCTATTGATAAAATTGACACCTCAAAAATTCCACAATCTCCGGGAACAAAATACACACATTATAAACCAAAATGTGATATGGTTATTGTTAAAACTGATGTAATAAACAATATAAATAAATTATACAGTCAAATGCTTCAAAACAATAAAAAACCCATTATATTTTGTAAAGCCGAAAACGAAAAGTTTTTTAAAGACAAAAATTATATAGTGCTAGGACAAAACAGCGAAGATGCAAGCATAAACCTTTTTAAATATTTAAGAACATATGAAAACAACGATATAATCATTAGTGAATATTTTGACAATGGAGATATGGTTGAAGCACTATTCAACCGTATGATTAAATCTGCAAGTGGCAAAATAATATAAAAGCCAAAAATTGAAGATTGATTCAATTAAGATAATTAAAAATATAAAAAAAACTTTACACAAAAGGTAAAGTTTTTTTACGATAATTTCCATAAAATTTTACTCAACATTTAAAATGTCTAAAACTTCTTTAATTTGTTTCATTGCATAATCCATTTGTTCTTTGGTATGGGTCGCAGTATAAGAAGTTCTAAGAAGCGCATAGCCAACAGGCGTTGCTGGTGAAACAACCGGATTTACATATACACCCCTTTCTAACAGAAGTTTACAAGCAACAAAAGCATTTTCATCTTTGTATACATAAATAGGAATGATTGGAGTTTCACTGTCTATTATTTTAATTCCCAAGTTTTTTAAACCATTTCGCATATAATTTGATATTTCACGAAGTTGCTCCACTCTGTTAGGTTGTTCTCTTAAAATTTTTAAAGATTCTCTTGCGCATGCCACCGAGCATGGTGTTATACTTGCACTAAAAATATATGGTCTTGAACAATGTTTAACATATTCAACAACTTTTTTTGTACTTGCCATATATCCACCAAGAGATGCAAGGGATTTACTAAATGTTCCCATAATAATATCAACTTGGTCTTCCAAATTAAAATGTTCTGCTGTGCCACGTCCGTTTTTGCCTAGCACACCAAGACCGTGAGCATCATCTACCATAACTCTTGCACCATATTTTTTAGCAAGTTTACATATTTCAGGCAATTTACAAATTTCTCCACTCATGCTAAATACACCGTCAGTAACAATTAAAATTCCATTATTAGATGGCACATTTTTTAATGTTTCTTCTAAATCTTGCATATCACTGTGTTCATACCTAATCATTTTGGCATAACTTAATTTAATGGCATCATATATGCTTGCGTGATTTTCCTTATCACATAACACAACATCATTTCTTCCACATATAGCACTAATTATGCCCAAATTACTTTGAAATCCGGTTGAAAATGTCAAACATGCTTCTTTATGTAAAAAATCTGCCAGTTCTTCTTCTAACTTAACATGAATATCAAGTGTTCCATTTAAAAATCGTGAACCACTACAACCACTGCCGTATTTTTTTAAGGCTTCTATACCCGCATTTATAACATCTTTATTTGATGTAAGTCCTAAATAATTATTAGAACCAATCATAATTGTTTTTTTGCCTTCCATACTAACAACTGTATCTTGACCTGTTGTTAGTTCATGAAAATAAGGATAAATATTTTTTTCTTTT
>CASFMG010000049.1 GCA_949295755.1 uncultured Christensenella sp. | reverse complement strand
GGGCACCTTATAATCGCAAGTCAAGTGGCATGCGTGCGATTGGCGTTCGCTTCGCTCGGCGACAGG
Organism: uncultured Christensenella sp.; assembly: GCA_949295755.1. Classification (GTDB taxonomy): domain Bacteria; phylum Bacillota; class Clostridia; order Christensenellales; family UBA1242; genus UBA5893. The sequence goes on along the minus strand of CASFMG010000049.1, from coordinate 43,152 downwards.
GTGGTGCTCTAACCGGCTGAGCTACATTCCATCGGCTTAGTTTTATAGACTTATCTTTGTCTACTATTTATTGTCACCCAGATAAGGTGGGCACCTTATAATCGCAAGTCAAGTGGCATGCGTGCGATTGGCGTTCGCTTCGCTCGGCGACAGGGTGGTGCTCTAACCGGCTGAGCTACATTCCATCATATCAACTTTTTTCAAAGTCTTGGCAATTATAATATATATCATTTATATTGTCAACTATTTTTTCGTATTGCAATATTTATTTTTATATGTTATGCTCTTTTTGATTGAGGTAAAAGACGATATATTATGGTAAACATTTATCAAAAGAAGAATTATTGGTTAATTTGCAAAGATTTGCAGTTGCCAAAAGTGGAAGAGTTATTAAAACTTTAACTATTCAAGATGCAAAAAAGTTATTGCAAAATCAAACTTATTTTTATACGATTGGTGGAAAGATATTAGATGTTAATTTAGATAATAATGAGTATTTTGATAATACAGGTTACGATGCTTTAAACGGTGTAAATAGTGCTTTTAATTGTATTCATAATGCAATAGCACGAAAAAATAGAGAAAATAATATTAAATATACAACAAAAAAATACAAGGGTAAAGAGTTGACAAGTAAGATTTTAAAAATAAATGAAAACTATATGAATGACAGAAAAAGGTTTCAAGAATTTTTTTTACAATAATGAAGAATAAAAATTATGCAGTTGCATAATTTTTTTTATGCTGTTTCTTCGTTATTATTATCAATATTTTCTTCGTTTAATATTTTTACAACGTCTTCTTCACTTAAAGTTTTTTCATATTCTTTTCTTTTTTCTATATTATTTTGATTTAACGATTGTTGAAAACTTTCACTTGTAACCATAGTGCTTCTTTTTATTGGTTTCCACTTTGGAATTGTTATTGCCCCCATAAAAATTGAAAATGCATATATAATCATAAACATAGGAAACATTAAGATTGATGGTAAAACCTTTTTAAATGGCTGGTTTATTCTTTTGCGTTCAAGGATATACACTAAAAATCCTTGTAAAATAAATGGCAAAATAAACGCAAATATAAGGGAATATCCTATACCTTTTAATATAGTGTAAGCAAGTGCCGTGTTTCCAACACAAAAATTATATATAACTGAATATGTATAGTAGAAAGGAAGCCAAGTGCAACACAACACTGCGATTGGTATAAACAATAATGTGAAAAACATATCTAAATAACTCCAACCAAATCTTGTAAAAAAAAGTCCTAAACTTTTTAATCCGTGTGTGTAAAAAAGTTTGTGTGTTCCGTGACCAATTCTAACATATCGCTTGTAAGAGTCTTTAATTGTTGATGGATGATCTTCATATGTAATAGCATCTTTTACATACTTAAATTTATGTTTTTTAAACAACTCATTCATTGTAAATTCTGCATCTTCTGCCATTCCCATTGCCGTCCAACCACCATTTTCTTTTATTATTTCGGCAGAAATCATCATACCGGGTCCTGGACACATTTGTGCAGTGTTAAGTGTTGAACGCACGTGAGATGCAAATCTGCAATCTCTTATATACCAAAGAGAAGAGACACCAGAAACGACATTTTGTGTTAAATTTTTTGAATTGTTGTATGCTCTACCTAATTTAACACCATTATCTAGTGCATCATTCATTTTTTCTAAATAATTAGGGTGTGCAAAATTGTCGGCATCAAAACGGCAATATGCTTCATAATCTTTATTTTCTTGTAGCATAATTTTAAAGAAAAGTTCTAATGCATAACTAACTCTAGCGTGTTTTGGATTGTCATCATTATGTTCTATTACTATTGCACCGGCATTACGAGCAATTTGAGCAGTGTTATCTGTACAATTATCTGCTATTACATAGATATCATATAGTTCTTTTGGATAATTTTGCATTTGTAAATTTTTTATTGTTTCTTTAATTACATTTGCTTCGTTGCGTGCAGGAATAAAAATAGCAAATTTATGTTTTGTTTTAGCTTTTTTATATTTTTTTGCTGGCAAGAAAAAAAACAAAGTATACATTAATTGTGATGTAAAAGCCAGTCCAATAATCGCTGTTAAAACAATATTTATATTGTTAAGTATTGTATTAAAAAGTTCCATAATTCTCTCTTTTGTTTTTTTTTGTAATTTATTTTATTAATAGGTCTTGTAAAGTATAACATAGTATACAAAAAAAATAAAGATTTTAATAAAAAAATATTACATACAAAAATTTTGAAATATTTTAATTTAATGCTATTATATATGCGTTGCTAAAATTTAAAACTAGGAGAAAAATATGATAGAGTTAAAAGATATTTGTTTTGAAAGCGATGGAAAGCAAATATTAAAAAATATAAATGTAAAATTAAATAATGAGATAACTGTAATCACAGGACCAAATGGTGCTGGTAAAAGCACATTAGCAAAAATTATTATGGGTATAATAAAACCAACTAGTGGAATGATTTTTTATAATGGACAAGATATAACAAATTTTTCAATTACAGAAAGGGCAAAAATGGGATTTAGTTTTGCTTTTCAGCAGCCTGTCAAATTTAAAGGATTAAGGGTGTGTGATATTTTAAAAATTGCAAATGCAAAAAAAGATGTTGCACTTAGCAAATATTTAAAAAATGTTGGATTGTGTTCAAAAGAATATATGACAAGGGAACTCAGCAGTGATTTAAGCGGTGGAGAATTAAAAAGAATAGAAATTGCAACTGTTTTAGCAAGAGGTACAAAAGTTAATATATTTGATGAACCAGAGGCGGGCATTGACCTTTGGAGTTTTAATAATTTAGTGCAAACATTTAAAGATTTTCAAGGTGAAACAAAAAGTATTTTTATTATGATTTCTCATCAAGAAAAAATGATTGGATTTGCTAATAAAATAGTTTTGTTAAATGAAGGCAGTGTGGAAAAAGTAGGAACTAAAGATGAAGTTATGCCACTATTATTAAACATAAATAAATCTTGTAAGGGCTGTGGGGTGTAAAATGGATCAAAAAGAACTTTTAGACATTGTAACAGACAATGCAGAATATATTGGTGCATACAACATAAGATTAAACGGCAAGTTGCTTGAGAGAAGCACAAATGAATTTGTTGATATCATTTCCAAAAAAGACAAAGACGGAATAGATATTGTGGTAAAAGATAACACAATAAATCAAACTATTTTAATTCCTGTTATTTTAACAAAAGGCGAAATTACAGATAAAGTTTATAACGATTTTTATATTGGAAAGAATTGTGATGTAAAAATAATTGCCGGTTGTGGTGTAGACAATTGTTCTTCTTGCACATCACAACACGATGGCATACACAGTTTTTATATTGGAGAAAATAGCAAAGTTAAATATATAGAAAGGCATTATGGACACGGAGATGGCACGGGAAAGAAAATATTAAATCCTGTTACAAATGCTGTTTTAGAAAAAAACAGTTCAATGGAGATGACTACAATACAAATTGAAGGTGTTGATGATACTAAAAGAATTACTAATGCCACATTAAAAAAAAATGCAAGCATTATTATAAATGAAAAAATTATGACAAATTTAAATCAAAGTGCTGATAGCAAATTTAATGTAAATTTAGACGGCGAAAATTCAAAAGCGAAAGTAAGTTCTAGAGTAGTGGCAAAAGATGAAAGTAAGCAAAATTTTTATTCTAATGTTAAGGGAAACAATAAGTGTTTTGCTCATATTGAATGCGATGCAATTATTGTTGGAAATGCAAAAGTTAGTTCGGTTCCAAAAATTGTAGCAAATTGTCCTGATGCATCTCTTGTGCACGAAGCAACAATCGGTAAAATCGCAGGGGAACAACTTTTAAAACTTTTAACTTTAGGACTTACAGAGAGTGAAGCAGAGAAAGAAATTTTGAACGGATTTTTAAAATAATAAATTTCATTTTTTTGTTTTGTAAAAAAAAAGTTGTTTGATATAATCAAAATATAGGAGGAACTTATGAAAATAGACATAGTGGAAAGGAATTATGATGTAGGAGTCAGACTTCGAACACTTATTGAAAAAAAAGTTGAAAAACTTACTAGATACTTTAATGATAATGCAACAGCAAGGGTTGTTTGTGCAATGGAAGGCAAAAGGTTTAAACTTGAGTTAACAGTTTCAAATAAAGGCAATATATATAGAAGTGAAACTTATGGCGAAAATATGTATGAAAACATAGATATTGTTTTGCCAAAAATTGAAAAGCAAATAATTAAATATGCTTCAAAAAATCGTGAAAAACTAAGAAAAGGTGCGATGGATATCCCTACTTTTGAATATTTGGAAGAAAGACCAGAAGAAAAAGAAAAAACAATATATAAACACAAAACTTTTGATTTGGATCCAATTACTGTTGAAGACGCAAAAGAGTTTTTGGAAAATGTTGGACACGATTTTTATGTTTTCTTGAATGCGGAAACGGGCAAAGTAAATATTTTATATAATAGAAAAGACGGCGAACTTGGACTTATTGAATGTGTGTATTAAAATAAGTAATTTTTAATTAGATATGGGAATACTCTTCTTATAAGGAGAGTATTTTTTATGAGTATATTAAAAAGACTTCTTACATTTAGTTTAGTTTGTATGATGTTTGTTTTTACGGCTTGTAGTTTGGGAGAAAATGCAATAAGTGTGTCAATTTATGATATAACAAGTTATGGTTCAAAAGATTATACTTTTAGTGTAATTTATCAAGAAGAACCTTTTTATGAAAATAAAGGAAGCGATATTTATATTAAAAGTGATATAGAAAATTTAAAATTAAAAATAAAACAAGAATATGAAGATTTTGTAACAATTATTTTAACGAACAAAAATGAATTTTATAGTTTAATTAAACTAATTAGTGCAGCAAAAGATGAAAATGTTAAATTTGAAAGTTATCAAAATGTTCTAAACTCAATTTATATAATGAATAGTGATAAAGATGCAAATTTATTTATAAAAGCAGTAGTGGGAGATATAACCGAATCCAAAAGTATGCTTTATAATACTTTTGATGTGTCAAAAACTTTAAAAATGGAAATAAAAAAATACGAAAAATAAACAAAGTTTGCAAAAATGTTTGAAAAAATATATTTTTTAAGTTATTATCATTTTGTAAGGTGAAATATGATAGAAATAAAAAATCTGTATTTAAAATATATAAGAGAATATTATGCATTGTATGATATAAATTTAAAAATTGTGCCAGGTGAATGTGTTGCACTTGTTGGTGATGAAGGCAGTGGAAAAACAACACTTTTAAGGGTGCTTGCAAAACTTGAAAAATTTGACAAAGGCGAAATTTACCTTAAAGAAATAAATCTAAAGAAAATAGATTTTAAGAATGATATAAATTTAGGATATATTTCTTTAAAACCTGTATTTTTAGAAAATAGAAATGTATATGAGAATTTAAAATATGTGCTTAAAGAAAGAAAATATAAAGATAAAGAGATTGAAGAAAAGGTCAATAACGCACTAATTGAGTTTAACATAGAAAAACTAAGAAATTTGAAAGTTAGTGAACTTTCAGTTTTTGAAAAATATATTGTTTCTTTTGTAAGACTTTCATTAAGACCTTTGGATATTGTTTTAATTGATAACATTTTTGACGATATAACATCCGAAGAAGTTGCAAGTATTTTGGAGTTGATTAAAAAAGTATTTGTAGAAAATAATGTAACAACTTTAATAGCGTCAAGTAAAGAAGAATTGTTAAAAAATATAAGTTCAAGATTGATACATTTTGAATATGGTTCTATTGTAGAGAAATAAGTCTATTATATTGTTAATTTAAATTTATTTAAAACACTTCACATAGAAGTGTTTTTGTTTTATAATCATCTTATGATAAATAAAAAAATAACTTGCCCTAGATGTAATGAAAAAATGTCACAAAATTCAAGTAGATGTATTAGTTGTGGTCTTGTTTTTGATAGACTTAATTATGCAACAAATTCTGCTGGTAAAAAAATGATAAAAAATGGTAATAGTGACAAGGTAGTGTATGTAAAAAAGTTACCTAGCGATGTTAAGAAATGGAAACTTATTTTAATGGGTATATTCACTGGTCTTTTTGGTGGACATTGTTTTTATATTGGAAGATATATTCGAGGCATAGTTATGCTAATTGGTGGAATTATATCAATAATTTCAGGGGGTCTTGCTAGTTTTTCGATGCTTCCGGAGAGCATTTTTACTCTTTGTAGCATTATTTCAGGAACTATGTTCATTGTTTGGCTTTTGGATGTTGTCAATATTTGTTTTTCTAAATTTAAAGTTCCTGTATACATTGAAAAAACGGAGGGAAAAAAATGAAAACCGTTGTTGTTGGAATTAGTGGTGGTGTAGATTCTTCGGTTGCTGCGTACTTATTAAAAAAACAAGGTTATAATGTTATAGGTCTTTTTATGGTGAACTGGGAAGAAGATGATGAAAATGGAGTATGCACTTCTGCACAAGACTATGAAGATGTGAAAAGAGTTTGTACAAAAATAGGTATACCTTATTATACAGTTAACTATTCTAAACAATATTATGAAAAAGTTTTTGAATATTTTTTGGAACAGTATAAAAAAGGAAGAACTCCAAATCCTGATGTACTTTGCAATAAAGAAATTAAATTTGGACCATTTTTAGAATTTGCCCAAAAAATAGGGGCTGACTATATTGCAACGGGTCATTATGCAAAAAAAGAAGAGAAAAATGGTTTATTTTACTTAAAAAAGGCAAAGGACTTGAACAAAGATCAATCATATTTTTTAAATCAATTAAGTCAAGAACAATTAAAATATGTTCTTTTTCCCCTAGATGACATTGAAAAACCGAAGGTAAGACAAATTGCCGCAGAGTTGGAACTTTGCAATGCAAAGAAAAAAGATAGCACCGGCATTTGTTTTATCGGCGAAAGAAATTTTAAAAAATTTTTAAAAAATTATTTACCTGCAAAACCTGGTGAAATAAGAACTTTAGATGAAAAAGTCGTAGGCAGACACGATGGACTTATGTATTACACACTTGGTCAAAGGCGAGGACTTGGAATAGGTGGAGCAAAAAACGGCAATGGCGAAAGATGGTTTGTTATAAAAAAAGATTTAAAGAATAATATACTTTATGTACATCAAGGCGAAGATAATGAACTATACACAAGTGGAATGAAATCTGGTAAATTTAATTGGATACCAGTTTGCCCACAAGAAAAAGAATTTGATTGTTTTGCGAAATTTAGATATCGTCAACCTGACCAAAAGGTTCATATAAAGCGAGTTGATGATTTTGTTGAAATATCATTTTATGAAAAACAAAGAGCAGTGACACCCGGACAGTATGTTGTTTTATATACACAAGATGGAACTTGTCTTGGTGGTGCAGAAATAGAAGAAACATACAAATAAAATTTATTGAGATGAAATTTATATTAAGTATTTTTAAATATTTTAATAACAAATTAATCAATAAAAACTGAAATAGTTGCAATTTTTATAAAGCATAAAAATTGCACCTTGATTATTTTATTTAATGTAAATTAATATTGAGAAGGTAAAATTATAAAATAATAATATAAAAAAATATGCACACTATATTTTTGGAGAAAATTATGCCAGATTATTTAGTTGTGCTTATAAATTCGTTCGTAAGTTTTGTTTTGCTTTTTATTGTGGCAAAAATGCTTGGTAAAAAGCAAATTGCAGAACTGAGTTTTATTGATTATGTTGTAGGAATTTCAATTGGTTCCATTGTTGCAAATTGGGCAACCGATTTGGATACACCTTTTGAACATTATTTAATTGCTCTTTTAATTTATTTTGTTTTTTCAATTACCATAACGCTGCTGGGAAGGAAAACTTTGCCACTAAAAGCATTTTTAAGAGGAAAACCAATTATTATTATTGAAAATGGCAAGTTTGTTTATGAAAATTTAAAAAAATCAAAACTAGATGTAAACGATGTTATTGGAATGTGTAGAGATAAAGGTTATTTTTCGTTGAGCGAAATTGCTTATGCAATTTTTGAAACAAACGGAAGTTTAAGTGTTATGCCTGTTGGTAAGCAAAAACCAACCGTTGTTGGAGATTTTGACATACCTATAAAAAAATCACAATTAGAAAAGTATGTAATAATTGACGGAAAAATTGATGACAACTATTTAAAAATATTAACTAAAGACAAAAATTGGTTATTAAAAAGATTAAATATTAAAAACAAAAAACAATTAAAAAATATTTTAATTGCATTTTATGATGAAAAAACAGACAATTTTAAGGTTCATACAAAATATAATAAATTAGTAAAATAAATATTATATTTAATAAATTTGTCAAAAAGAGTATATCGTGATATACTTTTTTTGATTTATTATGGAAAAACTATATTTTGTTAGAGAAAATAAAAAAATATTTTATTATTTATGGAATGCTGTTGGAAATGTAAAAGGCATTATTCAAATATCTCACGGTATGGCAGAACACGCTAAAAGATATGACGAAATTGCAAAAATTTTTAATAAAAATGGTTATATAGTTGTGGCTGATGACCATAGGGGACACGGAGAAACAGATGTTGATAGTTTGGGTTATTGTGATGGAGATATGGCATACGAAACCGTTTTAGATATGTTGGAACTATTAAAAATTACAAAAGAGAAATATAAAAATAAAAAATATATTTTATTTGGATTTAGTTATGGCTCGTTTTTAACACAAAAATTTCTTGAAAAAAACTCATATAAAATTGATGCAGTCGTAATTGGTGGGAGTAACAAAAATAAAAAATTGCCTGTTAAATTTGGCAAATTTATTACAAAGTTAAATATTATTTTTAAAAATAAAAACAAACCCGCAAAATTTGTTAAAAAAATGACATTTGATATATATGATAAAAAATTCAAAGATAGTTGTTTTTTAAGTAATAATAAAAATTCAAATTTAAAATATTTTGAAGACAAATTATGTGCTTTTATTTGTTCGTATAATTTTTATGATAGTTTTTTTAATATGCTTGATAGTTTATATACAAAGCAGTATGCAAAAAATTTGAACAAAGATTTAAAAATGTTAATTGTATCGGGTCAAGAAGATGCCGTTGGCGAAATGGGTAAGGGTGTTAAAAGGCTTTATACGTATTATAAAAAAGTTGGAATGAAAAATGTTGATTTAATTTTATACCCTAATTCTAGACACGAATTTTTAAACGAAGAAAATGCTGATAAATATCTGAATGATATAATATCATTTTGTGATAAAGTATAAAAAAAAGTTTCTTTAAGAAACTTTTTTTATCTTTTTAATAAATCTTAATTATTTGAAAATTTATGTTCTTCATTTTCCATTTCTCTTACTAAATTTTCCATAAACTTTTTATTGTTTACATCCATTTCATTTCTGCTTAACATTTCGTTTATAGTCTTTTTGTCTATTCCATTTTAAAATAAATCATTAATTTTCATTTTAACCTCGCATTATTATTATATTTATTTATTTTTGGTTGTTAATTTGCGATTTTAAAATTTTAATCAATATTTAAACTTTCAAACAATGTATGATTAGCATCAATTACTTCGCTAATTTTGTTACAAAGCATATCAAGTTTGTTAAACTCACCAGCAACAACCAAAATATCGCCTTTTTTTAAAATAGTTTCAGGTTCTGGGTAAATAACTTCATTTTCTCTTTTAACAAATATAATACTAACTTTATATTTTTTTCTTACATTTATATCTAAAATTGATTTATCTTGCCAGTTGTCTGGTGTTGCAATTTCAACTATTTTAAAATTATCAGTTAAATTCATTATGTCGTTCATACTAGGATTTGTAAGCATATTTGCAAGTTTTTTTCCCATATAAACTTCGGGGAAAATAACCATATCGGCACCAATTCTTTCAAGTATTTTTTTGTGTTGTTCGTTTTGTGCCTTTGCAACAACATATCCAACGCCCAAATCTTTGCAAGTAAGAGTTGTTAAAATGCTTGCTTCAAGGTCATCTCCAATACAATTTATAACACAGTCAAAATTTTGCACTCCAAGTGAATGCAACACATCGTTTGCAATGCTATCTGCAACAACGGCACTTGAAACAATTCCTTCTAATTCGTGTACATTACTTGCGTTTTTATCTATTGCAAGAACTTCATTGCCTAAACTTGCTAAACTTGTTGCAACACTTTTGCCAAAACGTCCCAACCCAATAACAACAAACTGTTTCATTTCTTTTTCAATTTTTTTAATTTCATTTTTTTCTTCTTTCATATTATCTCCTTATCCTACAATAATTTTTGAATCTGGATATTCAATTTCATCATTTGCCATTTTAACTTTACTTGCAAACATAACTGTTAGAGTTACGGCACCGACACGACCAACAAACATTAAAAATGTGAGTATCAGTTTACTTACAACATTTAAACTAGGTGTTATACCAACGGTAAGTCCAACTGTTGAAATTGCAGATATTACTTCATATAAAATGCTACCAACCAAAATATTATTGCCTTCAACTAAACATATGCAAGCAGTTGCAACAATTATTAAAAGTAAACTTAAACAAAAAACTTTTAGTGCTTTTTGAACAAGTTTGCCGGTTATTTGTCTTTTACAAAAAACATAATCGCCTTTATTTGTGGAATTTTTAAACATTGCAACAAACAATATAAAAAGGGTTGTGGTTTTGATTCCACCAGCAGTTGATGCGGGACTTCCACCAATAAACATTAAAATGTCGGTAAGTATTAAACTTTCGGGGGTAAGTTTCGATTGGTCAAAACTTGCAAAGCCTGCCGTTCGGGGTGTTATGCTTTGAAAAAAAGAGTTTACAATTTTATCCCACACATTCATATTGCCGATAGTGTTTGGATTGTTCCATTCCAAAATTGCAAACATTACGGCTCCACCAAATATTAAAATTAGAGTAACATAAATTACAATTTTTGAATGAAAAGACATTTTCTTTTTTTGTTTAAATTTGTTTCCAATATCAAACAATACAACAAAGCCAATTCCCCCAATAACAATTAAAAGCATTATAGGGAGAAGTATAAGCGAGTTTTGTGCAAATGGTGCCAAACTGGCAAATGCTGTTTGCTGTGTTCCTAGTATATCAAAACCGGCATTGCAAAAAGCCGAAACTGACAAAAATAACGAACTAAAAATTCCTTTTGACCAACCAAATAAATTTACCATTGATGGAAGTAAACATAAAAATCCTACAAATTCAATACAAAAAACCAAAATCACAATGTTTTTAACCATTTTAACTATGCCTTGATTTTTGTCTTGATTTAAACTTTCTTGAATTGTTATTCTGTTTTGATATGTAATTTTTTTGCCTAAAATTAAAAATATTAAAGATGTTAATGTAATAAAACCAAGTCCACCAATTTGAATTAAAATCATAATTACAATTTGACCAAAAACGGTAAAATGCACAGCAGTGTCAACCGTTATTAGTCCCGTGACGCAAACTGCACTTGTGCTTGTAAATAAACTGTCCACAAAAAAAAACCATTGTCCATCTTTTGACGAAATTGGTAAGCATAATAAAAATGTTCCAATTAAAATTACTGATAAAAATCCTAAAACAATTTTTCCTGCCGGATTTATTCTAATTTTTCTTTTTTGCATCATACTTACTAAATGTAACATATTTTTTAAAAAAATTCAACTATCACAAATGTAAAGTGTAAATGTTGTTTGCAGTAGTTTTAATATTGTGTTATTTTATTACAAAGGTAATATGACAAAGAAACAAGTTTATAATATTATAAAGATTAGCATAATAGCCGTTTTGGTTATGTTTTTGTTTGAAATATTGTTTTATTTTGACGAAGTAACAAATTCAATAAGCAATTATATTGAAAGTGTAAACGGCTATGTTGTATATGTTGTGATATATTTTGTTATGCTTATTCAAGTAAGTTTTATTCCACTGCCTGTGTATGTGATAATAAACGCCGCAATAGTTATTGATAGCATAAAATTAAACCTTTATAACATAAGTGGTTGGATTTTTATTTTTGTTACAATGCTCGCATATATGACGGGGGTTGTTATTTCGTATTTTATTGGGAAAAAATGGGGAAGTAAAGCAGTTGTGTGGTGTGCAGGAAGTGAAGAAGAATACAATAAATGGGTTAAAATTATAAACACAAAAGGTAAGTGGTTTTATGCCTTAACAGTTTTGTTACCTGTGTTTCCTGATGACCTTTTGTGTCTGGTTATTGGAAGTGTTAAATTAAATTTTTGGTTTTACTTTTTTGTGAATTTAATTTGTAGATTTGTAGGACTTGTTGCAATGATATATTCACTTCAATTTGTAAACAGTTTAAACAGTTCTGGTTTTCCTTTTACATTAGTTGGTTGGGGAACACTACTTTTAGTTTTAATAGTTGCCTGCATTGTGTTAAAAATTCAACTTGGTAAAGATATCTCTAAAACAAAAAAACAATAAAATTTTACAAAAAATTAGCACTCTCACCTTGACAGTGCTAATTTTTTATGCTATTATATTTATTGTTTTTAAGGTGTAAAAAATATTACATTGTTAAAAATCAAAAAGGGGGCAAAAATGAATTTTGAAAAATATACACAAAATAGTATATCGGTTTTAAATTCTGCACAAGAAAAAGCAAAAAACGATAATTGCTCCGAACTAAAACAGATACATCTTTTATATGAAATGCTAGATAAAAAAACACTTATCTATGAAATTTTAGAAAAGATGAATATTGATTGTGAGAATTTAAAGCATACTATTTTAAAAAAATTAAAAACATTGTCAAAAGTTAGTGGACAAAGCGAAGTGTATGGTTCAAACGAACTTGTTTCTTCATTAGAACTTGCAGAAAATATTGCAAAAAATATGAAAGATGAATATGTTTCGGTTGAACACATTTTTATGGCATTTTTAGAAAAGCCAGAAAGTATGTTAAAAGAAATTTTTAAAGAATTAAACTTAACAAAAGATAGTTTCATAAAACAATTAAGTAAAATAAGGGGGAATACAAGAGTGGTTACAGATAATCCAGAATCAACATACAATGTTTTAGAAAAGTATGGAACAGAACTTGTTTCGCTTGCAAAAAATCAAAAAATTGACCCAGTAATTGGACGAGATAACGAGATTAGAAACACCATACGAATACTTTCAAGAAAAACAAAAAACAACCCTGTTTTAATTGGTGAAGCAGGTGTTGGTAAAACTGCCATTGTTGAAGGTCTTGCAATGCGAATTGCAAAAGGCGATGTTCCAAGCAGTTTAAAAGACCGAAAAATTTTTTCACTCGACCTTGGAGCGCTTGTTGCAGGTGCAAAATATAGGGGCGAGTTTGAAGAAAGATTAAAAGCAGTGCTAAACGAAATAAAAAAGAGTGAAGGCGAAATCATTATGTTTATTGATGAACTTCACACGATAGTTGGAGCAGGGAAAACCGATGGAGCAATGGACGCAGGCAATTTACTTAAACCTATGCTCGCAAGGGGCGAACTTCACTGCATTGGTGCAACAACATTAAATGAATATCATAAATATATTGAAAAAGACCCTGCGTTAGAACGAAGATTTCAACCTGTTATGGTAAGCGAACCAACAGTTGAAGACACAATCGCAATACTCCGTGGACTTAAAGAAAGATATGAAGTTTTTCACGGGGTTAAAATTAGTGATAGTGCGTTAATTAGTGCTGCAACACTATCAAACAGATATATAACTGATAGATTTTTGCCAGATAAAGCAATTGACCTTGTTGATGAAGCGTGTGCAATGGTAAAAAGTGAAATAGATAGTATGCCAACCGAAATGGACGATATAAGACATAAGATGATACAACTTGAAATAGAACAAGCCGCATTAAAAAAAGAAACGGATAAATTAAGTAAAGAACATCTTGATAGCATCAATAAAGAACACGCAAAACTAAAAGAAGAGTTTGACACTTTATCAGCAAAATGGCAAAAGGAAAAAGAAAACATCGATCAAATAAACAAAGTTAAACAAGACATAGAAAAAACCAACGCAGATATAGAAAAAGCACAACAAGAATACGATTTGAATAGGGCAGCAGAATTAAAATACAACAAATTGCCAAATCTAAAAAAACAACTAGAAGAATTAGAACAAAAAGAAACATCAAACAACTTGCTAAAAAGCAAAGTAACCGATGAAGAAATTTCACTAATCGTCAGTCGTTGGACACAAATTCCACTTTCAAAACTTCTTCAAAGCGATAGAGATAAACTCTTAAATATGGAAAGTGAACTCCATAAAAGGGTAATTGGTCAAGATGTTGCAGTAAAAAAAGTTAGTGATGCAATAATTAGGTCAAGGGCAGGAATACAAGACCCCAATAGACCAATTGGTTCGTTTATGTTTTTAGGTCCAACAGGTGTTGGAAAAACTGAACTTTGCAAGGCACTTTGTGCAAACTTGTTTGACACCGAAAAGAATCTAATAAGAATTGATATGAGTGAATATATGGAAAAATTCTCAGTATCTCGTCTTATTGGTGCACCTCCGGGATATGTTGGTTATGAAGAAGGTGGACAACTAACCGAACAAGTAAGAAGAAAACCATATAGTGTAATTTTATTTGATGAAGTTGAAAAGGCACACCCAGATGTATTTAATGTACTTTTGCAAATACTTGATGATGGTAGAGTTACAGACGGACAAGGCAAAACAGTTGACTTTAAAAATACAATTATAATTTTAACATCAAACCTTGGTGCTGACGCAATTATGCAAGGAATAAAAGATGACGGAACAATAAGCGAAGATGCAATAAATCAAGTTAATGCACTTTTAAAACAAAGTTTTAGACCAGAATTTTTAAACCGACTTGATGAAATTATTTTCTTTAAACCACTTGTAAAAACAGAAATCAAACAAATTGTTGATTTGCTTTTAAACAGTCTTAAAGAAAGATTAAAAGATAAACAAATTACGCTTAATGTAACCGACAAAGCAAAAGAGTTTATAATTGATAATGGTTTTGATATAAACTTTGGTGCAAGACCACTTAAAAGATATATTCAAAACAATGTTGAAACAGTACTTGCAAAATATATGCTTGCAAACGATATTGCACCAAACACAACACTTACTGTTGATGTGGAAAATGATAATATAACTATTAAATAAATTTAAATTGTTGAAAAACGGAAAAAATCACAATATGTTTTATTGTGATTTTTTTTCTTTATAAAAAATGTGATGTGTTTGATAATTTTTGTCTTTAAAATAAAAAAGTTTTTGAATATTATATATACCATACAACAAAACGGCAAATATAACGATAAGTGAAATTGTGTAAAACCAATTTATTGTAAACCAGCCATATTGTGCTCTTTCTCCAATATATAAGAATTCAAAAGGAACTCCATTAGAATTATATATGTAAAAATAATTTATATTTTTGCCCAAAACATCGTTAAAATACGAGTTTAAAATTATTGATGGTATTAAAAGCAAAACTATAACACCAATTCCGTATAAAAACGATTTAAAATCAATTCTAACAATTTTCATTATAACAGCATACAAAGCACCAACAACAATTAATAGATGTCCCCAAAAATACGCTTGTGCTCTTATAGAGAAGAAATTGCTGTATCCTGCCAAACTGTCTGCAACAATCAATGAAGAAAATGCTGCAAGCAAATTTAAAGACCACAAAACAGATGTTGCAATTTTGCTTCTAAAAACAAGAGAAATAAATACCATAATATTTCCAAAATGGCATACTTGCAAAGGTATTATTTGAGGGTCAAAACCATTTCTAACAAAGATATCAATATTTCTAATAATCAAAACACTAAGCGACAAAACTCCAATAATAATACCTATTATGAATTTTGTTTTATAACTCTTGTTTCTTAATATAAAATACAACGGAACCATTATAATTGCTGGCGATAAAATATATAAGTAATGCCAAAAACTCCACATTTGAAATTGCATATAAACTCCTTAAAAATATGTAAATGTATAATATATATAAATGCTTATTTTTATTATGTCAATAATATTAGTTATGTGTGTCTTATTTAATCATCTAAATTTTTTAATTTTAAATAATTGCAATCAAAAAAATCGCTTAACTCAATATTTAAACCACTACAAATATCATAAATTGAACTAAGTTTTACTGTTTTAATTTCTGAGTTTAAAATTGTACTTATTGTGGATTGTGGTACGCCACTACACTTAAATAATTGATATTGTGTTATATCTTTTTCTTTCATTATTTCTTTTATTCTTTTTGCAACTGCTTCTTTTAATTTCATAATTTTTATTCTAACAAGTCATTTTTTTATAAACTCAATTATATTTTTCTTTTTGTCGGTAGGCAAAGACTCTATCAATTTTTTTAATTCTATGTCAATGTTGTAATCTTCAATATTAGAACTAAAAAATCTTTCAATAGGAAATTCACATATTTTTAAAATTTGTAATAATTTTTCAACTTTTAAAACAATTCTTCCACTTTCAATTTGTGCAACATATTGTGGACTCATACCCATTCTTTGACTAACTTCTCTTGCAGATAAGTTTGCTTTATTCCTTATATAACCAATTCTTGCTAATATTTCTTTAATGTCCATTAAGCCCCCTTTAATTTTATTTCCATAAATAATTATAAAATAAGAGTTATTTTGAATGAGTAAATTGCATACATAAAATTTCATGAAATTTGCAAATTTGAATACACATAAACATAAAATTATGTTATACTGATTAGTGAGTGTATTCATTATCGATATTTTGGAGATTTTTTATTATGGAAAAACATAAATCTTGTTGTTTTATTGGTCATAGAAAAATTGAAGTATCAAATTTACTTGAAGAAAAGTTAAAAATAGTACTTATTTATTTAATTGAAAAACAAAGGGTAACAAATTTTTTATTTGGAAGCAAAAGTCAGTTTGATAATTTTTGTCATTATGTTGTTACAGAACTAAAACAAAAATATACATTTATTAAAAGAATTGCATATACTTGCAAAAGTGAATGTGTATTTTTTGAAAGTGAAAAAGAAGAATGGGAACAAAGATTATCAAAGTTTTTTAAAAGACAATTTAATTTACTTTGCTATGAACAAGAAATAGAGCATAAAACAAAGTACACGGCAAACAAAGCCAGTTACATTGAAAGAAATTTTGCAATGATTGATGATAGTGATTTTTGTGTTTTTTATTATGACGAAAATTATATTCCACCACAAAAAAATACAAATAATTCACATATAATTAGAAATCAAAAAAGTGGAACAAAAATTGCATACGATTATGCAAAAAGAAAAAATAAAAATATTATAAATTTAATATAAAATTTAAAACAAATTTTTTAATTTGTTATACTTGAATAAAAATTAAGGTTGTATTATACTTGTTCTAGGCGAAAGGTTAATTATGAAAAGTATATATACATATTACAAAGAAAGATTGATTGAAATAAGTGGTAAAAACAGAAGTTTATACCTTAAAAATTTTAACAAAAAAAATGGTTATGATATTGGTAAAATTTTATATCAAGACCAAGAAAAAGCCAATGAACTTCTACAGCTTTTGTGGAACGGAAAAAGTATTCCGTTTAAACTTATTTGCAAAGAAAACAAAGATGCAATATTAAAAGCAAATAATATTGACACCAGATTTCCTGACCAACAATTTGAAAACGAAAAAGACAAACAAAAATACGACAGGCAAAAAAGAGAATTTTCAAAAAAGGCAGTTTTGCAAGAAGTTCAAAACCTTAAAAGTTTAAAGCGTGAAATTGAAGAAATAGAAAAAGAAACGGGAAGATATGAGTTATATTTATGCTATCCATTTGTTTATGGTGCAGTAAGAAACTATGTTTTTAAAGCACCACTTCTTATGTTTCCCGTTGTTATTGATGTCATTGACGATTCAAATGTAAATATTTGCTTAAAATATGGCGAAAATATTCAATTAAATAAAGCACTTATGCTTGCAATGGCAGATAGTGGACATTTAAACTTGGAAGAACTTGAAATGGAGTTTGAATGTTTAAAACCAAAATTCAGCAATTTGCAAGCACTTTTAGATTATTTAAAATCTTATGGAATAAAATTTGATTACAGTGCAAGAAAAAACATTTTTCCATTTACTAGATACGGCGAACCAAACGAGAGTAGTAACCTTGAAATAAAGCATTTATGTTTGCTTTCAAGGTGCAGTTTGGCAAATTCCATTTACAACGACTATTCCGCACTTGAAAAAAGACATCTCACAAACGATAGCATAAACGAACTTTTAAACACCAAAAAAACAAAACACAAAACAGCAAAATATTCTAATTTGTATTTAATCAACAATGTTGACTACGCACAAGAACAAGTTGTTAGAAAAGTCAACGAAAGTGGGAATATGGTTATATATGGACCACCGGGAACGGGAAAATCTCAAACAATAGTAAATGTAATTGCAGACGCAATATGCAAAAACAAAAAAGTGCTTGTTGTATCTCAAAAAAAAGCAGCACTAGAAGTCGTTTTTAATAGACTTTCTTCACTAAACAGCAAAGCGATGTTTATTACAGATGCAGAAAAAGAGAAACGAGTTTTTTATGAACGATGTTACACTGCACACGAAAATGTTTTAAATAGTTTTTACAGTGAAAAATTGCACAGAGATTACGAAGAAACAACCAAGCATCTCGAAACAGAAATCAACAACTTAAATGTTATATCTAATTGTTTAACAAACAAAACACCTTTTGGAATTTCACTTCAAGAAATGTATTACAATTCATATAAAATAGGGAAAAGGTCAACAGAATATGCAATATACAAACAAATGCAAAAAGAAAAACAACTGATGGCACTATCTTATGATGAACTAACAAAAGCACTTAACATTTTAAACGAAAAAAACAAAGCAGAAATATATTATAATTTTGTTGAAGAAAAAAAGAAAAATCCTTTTATTGACCACCTAAAAAGTGATTTGAGTGTTCATATTGTGATTGAAGCACAAAATAAACTTAAAAATTTGTGTCAAAAAAGACAAGCACTTTTTGATGTTGCTAAGTACAAATATTCAAGACAAATTTTATCATATTACAATCAAGTAAAGGCAAACAAAAATGTCAAACCACTTGTTAAAATGATTGCAAAATTTGAATACCCAGAAACTGCCAAATTTTTGAATGCGAGTTATATTTTGTTTTTTATGTATCCATTTGCAAAATACAATATGATTAAAAAAGAAAAAATTATTGACGAAGAGTTTACAAAAACACTAACGGCTATTGATGAGTATGTTAAGGAATATGAATTTTTAAAAGATGTTTTAACCGAAAGTGGATATTTAATGGCACTAGACGGAATTTTAAATGGCAACAATGCAATAATAAGATTACTACTTAGTGCAGTAGAAAACTACATAGAACTAAGAGATACAAACAGCATACTAAAAAATCTTGAGGACCAGCAAAAACTTGTTTTAAATTTTGCGTATAAAAATTCGGGAACTTTTGTGAAATATTTGGAAGTTTTAAACAAACTTTTGCCAATAAGAATTTATCACGAAATAATAAAGTACGAAACATCGCAAAAGCAAATTCTTTCAAGCATTGTAGATTTTGAAAACATAAGGTCAAGAATTATAAGTTTAAAGAAACAACAAAACGAACTCAGTAAACAAATTGCCGAGCAAAGTTTTGTTGAAGATTACAAAAAAATGATAGATGGTAGTCCAATAAGTAAAGATTATGTTTATCAAATTTCAAAAAAACAAAACTTTTGGCCGATTAGAAAAACAATGGAAGTTTATGGCGAATATCTCTTTAAACTTTTTCCTTGCTTTTTGCTTTCGCCAGAAAATGTTTCAACAATTCTTCCACTAAAACGAAATATGTTTGATGTTGTTTTGTTTGATGAAGCATCACAGGTGTTTATAGAAAACACAATCCCAACAATATATCGTGGCAAAAGAGTTGTTGTTGCAGGGGACGCAAAGCAATTAAGACCAACTACAACATTTATGAAAAGATATATGGGTGCAAGTGTAGATGATGATTTGGACTATTCAACACAAGCAGCACTTGAAGTTGAAAGTTTATTAGACCTTGCAGTGTCGAGATTTGCAAGTAGCAATATAACATATCATTACAGAAGTAAAAACGAAGAACTAATCGACTTTTCAAACAAAGCATTTTATTTTGGCAATTTGCAAATTGCACCAAATGTGTCAAAAAATACAAGACGCAAACCAATAGAACGAATACTTGTTGACGGAATGTGGCAAGACAGAAAAAATATCAAAGAAGCACAAAAAGTTGTTGAACTAACAAAACAAATTTTAAAAACTAGAAAAAACAACGAAACCGTTGGCATTATCACCTTTAATGTTGAGCAAGAAAACTGCATTGAAGATTTGATGGAAAAACAATGTTTTAACGATGACGAATTTAGAAACTTATACATAAAAGAAACAAACAGAGTTGAAAATGGCGAAGATGTTAGTTTGTTTGTTAAAAATCTTGAAAATGTACAAGGTGATGAAAGAGATATCATTATTTTCTCAATAAGTTACGCGAGAAATGAATACGGAAAAGTTAATTCAATTTTTGGTTCACTTTCAAACGAAGGTGGAGAAAATAGACTTAATGTTGCAATTACAAGAGCAAAACAAAAAATATATGTTGTAACAAGTATTGAACCAGAAGAATTAAAAGTGGACAATGCAAAGTATGTTGGTCCAAAACTTTTAAAAAGTTATTTAACATACGTAAGAGCAGTGTCAAATGGCAACACCGAAGAAGTTAAAACAATACTTGATAGTTTTAATGAAAGTGCATTGCCTTTAAAAACTTTAAGCACAGTGCTTCCAATGGAAAATCAAATTGCCGAAAAACTTAACAAACTTGGTTACAAAACCGAAATAAACTTAGGCAATTCAAACAGTAAAATATCTGTTGCAGTGTATGATAGAAAAAAAGATAAATATCTTTTAGGGATTGAAACTGACCAAACTGTTATTGCTAGTTCGCCGTCTGCATTAGAGAGAGATGTGTTTAGAAATCAGTTCTTAAAATCAAAGGGTTGGACAACATTTAGAGTGTGGAGCAGAGATTGGTGGCACAACAGTACACAGGTTATAAACAACATAGTTAAAGAAATAGAAAAGCAAAAATAATATAATAATTTTAATAAAAATTGGGTAGTTTTTACTCAATTTTTATTTGACAAAATAACAAAAATAGTCATATAACAAATAATGCTGTTTTTATTGACAAATATTTATTGTATAAATATAACACATCAAGTTGACACAGTGTCAAAGGAGAAAAAATGATTAAACTATTAAAATATTTTAGATGGTTAGATTGGCTACTATCAATATTAGTAATTGGTATAATTGTTCTTCAAGTTTGGCTTGAAATGGAACTTATTGAATATATGGGTAGCATCATATCTCTAATTCAATCTCACGCACATGGTATGCCACTGACTGCAATGGATTTGTGGAATGTTGGCTGGAAAATGATTTTAATTGCGTTTGGAATTTGTGCCAGTGTGGTTGTTGTAAACTTTTTGGCTTCACAAATTGCTGCAAGATTTTCAAAAAAGTTAAGAACAAAGGTGTTTAAAAAAGTAAATTCATTTTCAATGGAAGAAATGAATAAATTTTCCACTGCATCACTTATCACAAGGTCAACAAACGACATTAAACAGGTTGAGCAAACTGTATTTATGACATTAAGAATGGCAATAACTGCTCCCGTTATGGCTTGTTTTGCAATAAGCAAAATTATAGGTAGCAGTGTTGAACTTTCTTGGACAACAGGAATTGCACTTTTAATTATGATACTTCTTGTTTTGTTCTTGTTTTTTGTTGCCGTTCCAAAGTTTTCTCAAATTCAAAAGAAAACTGATAGAATAAACAATGTTACACGAGAAAATTTAACAGGAATAAGAGTTGTTAGAGCATATAATGCAGAAAAAGAACAAGAAGAAAAGTTTGAAGTTGTAAACAAAGATTTAACAAAGACAAACCTATTTGTAAATAGAGTTATGTCTCTAATGTGGCCGGGTCTTGAACTTATTATGAACGGACTTACTATTGCTATATACTGGGTTGGTGCCTACCTAATAAATGTTGGTACACTTGAATATTACACAATGGTAACATTCACTCAATACGCTATGCACGTTCTTATGAGTTTTATGTTTATTTCAATGCTTTTTGTGTTTATTCCAAGAGGTGTTGTTTCTGGAAGAAGAATAAACGAAGTCTTATCAACAAAGTCAAAAATTCACGATGGAAACGTAGTTAAATCTCAAACTTTTGGAGAAGTTGAGTTTAAAGATGTATCGTTTAAATATCCAGATGCAGAAGAATATGTTTTAAAAGATATATCATTTAAGGTAAATAAGGGCGAAACTATTGCGTTTATTGGTTCAACAGGAAGTGGTAAAAGTACACTTATAAATTTAATACCAAGGTTTTTTGATGCAACCGAAGGCGAAGTATTGGTTGACGGCGAAGATGTTAGAAATTACAAACTGGAAGATTTAAACAATAAACTTGGTTACGTACCACAAAAAGGTTACTTGTTTAGTGGAACAATAAAATCTAATCTCCTTTATGGCAACGAAAATGCAAGCGATGAAGATGTTGAACTTGCACTAAAAGTAAGTCAATCAGATTTTGTTAAAAAATTAGAAAATGGTGTTGATTATGAAATTGCACAAGGGGGAACAAATGTTTCGGGTGGACAAAGACAAAGATTGAGTATTGCAAGAGCAATAATCAAAAAACCAGAAATTTATATATTTGACGATAGTTTTTCGGCATTGGATTATAAAACAGATAAAAATTTACGAAAAGCATTAAAAAAATACACTGCTGACGCAACAAAAATTATTGTTGCACAGCGTATTGGAACAATTATTGATGCCGACAAAATTGTTGTTTTAGACGAAGGGCAAATGGTTGGATATGGCACTCACGAAGAACTTTTAAAAAACTGCGATGTTTATAAAGAAATTGCTTTATCACAACTTTCAAAGGAGGAACTATAATGACTAAGACAGAAAAAACTCCAAAATTAAAACAGCGTGGACCAATGGGCAGAGGAATGAACACAGGCGAAAAGGCAAAAGACTTTAAAAAGTCTATGAAAATGCTCATTAAATCATTGCGTCCAAATTATGTAAGTATAATATTTTCACTTTTATTTGCTATTATTGGAACAGTGCTTGCACTCGCTCTTCCAAATGTTACAAAAATTGTCAGTGAAGAAATATTTAATGCAATTTCACAAAAAGTTTCAGTGAATTTGCAAAAAGTTATGACTGTATCACTGTGGCTTGTTTGTATGAGTCTAGTTAGTGCATTATTCTCATATTTTCAAGGTTTTATCTTAAGTGGTGTAACTGCAAAGGTTACAAAAAAGTTAAGAACTCAAATTTCTGAAAAAATAAATCTTCTTCCACTAAAATATTTTGATAGTTCTAGTTACGGCGATATTTTAAGTAGAGTAACCAACGATGTTGACACCATTGGTCAAACATTAAACCAAAGTTTAAGCAATATTGTAACTTGTATAACAATGCTTGTTGGTGCTCTTATTATGATGTTTGTAAACTCTTGGCAACTAACTTTAATTACACTTTGTGCAATGCCTGTTAGTTTGATTTTAGTGTCGTTAATCGTTAAATTTTCTCAAAAATACTTTGTTAAACAACAAAACTCTCTTGGAGAAATAAATGGTATTATTGAAGAAAATTATTATGCTCATAATATTGTAAAAACATTTAATGCAGAAGAAAAAGCACAAAAAGATTTTGAAAAAGTAAACAAAAGTTTGTGTAATTCTGCATTTATGTCGCAATTTTTATCAGGAACAATGTATCCTATAATGAACTTTATATCCAATCTTGTTTATGTTTTAATTTGCGTTGTTGGTGGAATAATGTCAATAAAAAATCCTGTTTTTGCAGTTACTATTGTTGCATTTATTCAATATATGCGAACATTTAACCAACAAATTGGTCAGGTTGCTCAAATAAGCGGAACACTTCAAAGTGCCGCAGCAGCAAGCGAAAGAGTTTTTGATTTTTTAAATGAAAAAGAACAAGAAAAAGAAGATGCACAACAAAAAGTTAAACTTAGTTCTATAAAAGGTCTTGTTGAATTTAAAAATGTTAGTTTTGGTTATGAACAAGATAAAACAATTATTCATAATTTTAGTGCCAAAATTTTTCCAGGACAAAAAGTTGCCATTGTTGGACCAACAGGTGCAGGTAAAACCACACTTGTAAACTTACTTATGAGATTTTATGAAATAGATAGTGGAGAAATTTTAATTGATGACGTAAACATAAAAGATATGACAAGAGAAAATGTTAGAGCACTTTTTGGAATGGTGCTTCAAGACACTTGGATATTTGATGGAACAATTAGAGAAAATATTGCATATGGCACATCAAATAAAACAAATAAAGAAATTGAAGATGCTTGTTGTTTTGCTCATATCGACCACTTTATCCGTTCGCTTCCAAATGGTTATGATATGATACTTGATGAAACTGCAAATATAAGCCAAGGGCAAAGACAACTTTTAACTATTGCAAGAGCAATGGTAAACAATGCGCCAATGCTCATATTAGATGAAGCAACATCAAGTGTTGATACAAGAACAGAAATTATGATTCAAAAGGCAATGGATAAATTAACCGAAGGGCGAACAAGTTTTGTTATTGCACACAGACTTTCAACAATTAAAAATGCTGACCAAATTTTAGTTATGAGAAATGGCAATATTGTTGAACAAGGAAATCACGAAGAACTATTAAATCAAAACGGCTTTTATGCCGAACTTTATAATTCTCAATTTGCAGAATAAACATAAATTTTATATAAAAAACAATATTAAATTAATTTTTTGTATTTTATAAAAAGTGGTTGACATATAGCCACTTTTTTGTTATCATTCTACTCGTGTGATTGTGCGATTTTGTGCATAAACACAAAAGTCCTAACTTTGCTAGTTGGGCCAACATTAACAAACAGCAGGTAGCAACTTTATTTTACCATTTGCTTTACCGAATACTGCACAAAATTTGTGTGCGTGGTGCATGTTGTGTTAATTAAAGTGATTTTTCACTTGTTTCAACACGAAATGTAATGGGCAATGTGGCAAATTAAAGTAATTTAATTGCAACATTGCCCGTTTTGTTTTTAATGTTAATTTAGCAAATCTAATAAGGAGGAAAAAGATGCCTACAATAAACCAGTTAGTTCGTAGTGGAAGAAAAAGTTTTGATAAAAAAAGCAAATCACCACTTCTAGAAAACTGTCCTCAAAAAAGAGGTGTTTGTCTAGCAGTTAAAACTACTACACCTAAAAAACCTAACTCAGCGCTTCGTAAAATTGCCCGTGTAAAACTTTCAAACGGTCAAGAAGGTACTTGCTATATTCCAGGAATTGGACACAACTTGCAAGAACACAGTGTTGTTTTGGTTCGTGGCGGAAGAGTTAAAGACTTGCCTGGTGTTAGATACCATATCATTCGTGGTGCGCTTGATGCTTCTGGTGTTGCGAAAAGAAATCAAAGCCGTTCTAAATATGGTGCTAAAAAACCAAAAAATTAAACTAAATTTTAACTAGTCATTCACATTTGTGAATTTAAAAGGAGTAATTTATGCCAAGAAGAAGTGGTGTGCCAAAACGTGATGTATTGCCAGATCCAAAATTTCACAACAAACTTGTAACAAAATTTGTTAATCAAGTTATGTATGATGGTAAAAAAGGTATTGCACAAGGAATCGTTTATGGTGCTTTCGATATAATTTCAAAGAAAACAGGTCTTGACCCTATTGATGTTTTCACAACTGCAATAGAAAATGTTAAACCTGTTTTGGAAACAAAAGGTCGTAGAGTAGGTGGTGCAACATATCAAGTTCCAATGGAAATCAGACCAGAAAGAAGACAAACTCTTGCTATTCGTTGGATTGTTTTATTTGCTAGAAAAAGAAATAGTGAAAGAACAATGGAAGAAAAAGTTGCAGGTGAACTAATAGACGCATACAACAATCAAGGTTCAGCAATTAAGCGTAGAGATGAAATGCATAGAATGGCAGAAGCTAATAAGGCTTTTGCTCACTACAAATGGTAATTATTTTAAATTTTAATTATGAATAACTTCGTTTACTACGTGTCTTTGCCACACAGTCATGTGCCAAGCACACTCCTGCGTGAACAAACACCCGTGAGCCTCGTTCTTCATGTTAAAATTTAAAATAATACACAACACAATCAAATATTTATTAAATTTTAATTATGAATAACTTCGTTTACTACGTGTCTTTGCCACACAGTCATTTGCGAAGGCAAACTCCTGCGTGGACAAACACCCGTGAGCCTCGTTCTTCATATTAAAATTTAAAATAATCTACAACACAATAAAACATATATTAAATTTTAATTATGAATAACTTCATTTTCTTAAGACAAAAATGGCAACATTGAAATTGTGAAAACATTTTGTGGAAAGAAAATTAACGGAGCGAAAATCAAAAAATATTGCTATTCATATTAAAATGTTTAAAAATTTAAGATAATTTTCAATATAAGTTTGATTTTATTTTAAAAAGTAAAAAATTTATTTTATTAAAGCATAAGTTTATGTTTTAAATTAAAAAAAACGGATAATGCCGTTTTACAAAAATTAAAAATAAGGAGAAAAACTAATGGAAGAAAATCTTTCACTTACAAGAAATGTTGGTATTATGGCACACATTGATGCCGGAAAAACAACAACAACTGAAAGAATTCTTTTCTACACAGGTATCAACCACAAAATTGGTGAAGTTCACGATGGTGCTGCAACAATGGACTGGATGGAACAAGAACAAGAAAGAGGTATAACAATCACTTCTGCTTGTACAACTTGTCATTGGAAAGACTATAAAATAAACATCATTGATACTCCGGGACACGTTGACTTTACCATTGAAGTTTTGCGTTCATTAAAGGTTCTTGATGGTGCAGTTTTGGTTCTTAGTGCTCGTGATAAAGTTCAACCACAAACAGAAACTGTTTGGAGACAAGCAAATGAATGTAAAGTTCCTGTAATCATTTTTGTAAATAAAATGGACAGAGATGATGCATATTTTGACAAATGTGTTGAATCTGTTAGAGATAGACTTCGTACAAAGCCACTTCCACTTCAAATGCCAATAGGAATGGCTGAAACATTTAAAGGAATAATTGACCTTTTAACTATGAAGGCATATATTCCAGAAGATGACCTTGGTAAACTTGTTGATGAAGTTGAAATTCCAGCAGAATATAAAGAAGAAGCACAAAAAAGGCACGATGAACTTATTGAAGCCATTGTTGAAACAGATGATGTACTTCTTGAAAAATATTTTGGTGGAGAAGAAATTTCACTTGACGAACTAAAAAAAGCAATAAGAAAAGCAACTATTGAAAAATTAGTTACACCAATGCTTTGTGGTTCTTCATACAAAAACAAAGGTGTTCAAAACCTTCTTGATGCAATGATAGATTATTTGCCATCACCACTTGATATTGATGCAATAAAAGGTGTAAATCCAGACAACGGAGAAGAAGAAGACAGAAAACCGGAGTTTAATGCTCCGCTTGCTGGTCTTGCATTTAAAATTGCAACAGACCCATATGTTGGAACACTTACATTCTTCCGTGTTTATAGTGGTGTTCTTAAAGCAGGCTCTTATGTTTATAATGCAAATAATGGTAAAACAGAAAGAGTTGGAAGACTTATCCGTATGCACGCAAACAACAGAACAGAAATTCAAGAAGTTAAGGCAGGTGATATCGCCGCTATTGTTGGTCTTAAAGATACAATTACAGGACATACACTTTGTGACAAAGACCACCCAATTCAACTTGAAAGTATGAAATTCCCAGAACCTGTTATTCAACTTGCAATTGAACCCAAAACAAAAGATATGCAAGAAAAGATGGGGCTTGCTCTTGGAAAACTTTCTCGTGAAGACCCATCATTTAGAGTACAAACCGACCAAGAAACAGGACAAACACTTATTTCTGGTATGGGCGAATTGCACCTTGAAATTATTGTAGACAGACTTCTTAGAGAATTTAAAGTAGAAGCAAATGTTGGTAAACCACAGGTTGCATACCGTGAAACAATAAGAAAACCTGTTGAAGCAGAAGGTAAATTTGTTCGTCAAAGTGGTGGTAAAGGTCAATATGGACATTGTTGGGTTAAGTTTGAACCACTTGAACCAGGCAGTGGATATGAGTTTGTTGATAAAACTGTTGGTGGATCAATTCCAAAAGAATTTATTCAACCAGTAAACAAAGGTATTGACGAAGCAAGAATGAATGGTGTTGTTGCAGGGTATGAAACAATAGACTTTAGGGCAACAGTTTTTGATGGTTCTTATCACGAAGTAGACTCTTCAGAAATGGCGTTTAAGATTGCAGGTTCACTTGCATTTAAAGAAGGTGCACAAAAAGCAGACCCTGTTTTACTTGAACCAATTATGAAAGTTGAAGTTGATGTTCCAGACGAATATCTTGGAACAGTTATGGGTAACTTGACATCAAGAAGAGGAATACTTCTTGGAAACGATTCAATTCCAGGTTATCAAAGAGTAAGAGCAGAAGTTCCACTTGCTGAAATGTTTGGATATGCAACTGACCTTCGTTCACAAACACAAGGTAGAGGAACATTTGTTATGGAACCACTTAAATATCAAGAAGTTCCAAAATCAATCACAGAAAAGATTGTAGGCGAACGCAAAAAATCATAATATTGTGAATTTTAGCGTTATATAAACAAAAATATATTAAAAATGTTTGAAAAATATTTTTAGATATGTTATTATCATATCGACTAAAAATCAATAAAAAGGAGAATTTTAAAATGGCTAAGGAAAAATTTGATAGAAGTAAGACACACGTAAACATTGGTACAATTGGTCACGTAGACCACGGTAAAACAACTCTTACTTCAGCAATTTGCCAATACAGTGCACTTAAAGGTCTTGCAGAAAAAATGAAATATGAAGACATTGATAAGGCACCAGAGGAAAAAGCAAGAGGTATTACAATCAACACAGCACACGTTGAATATCAAACACCAAATAGACACTACGCTCACGTAGACTGTCCAGGACACGCTGACTATGTTAAAAATATGATTACAGGTGCTGCACAAATGGACGGAGCAATATTAGTAGTTTCTGCTGCTGATGGTCCAATGCCTCAAACAAGAGAACACATTTTGCTTGCTCGTCAAGTTGGTGTTCCATACATTGTTGTATTTATGAACAAAATGGATCAAGCAGACCCAGAACTTGCAGAACTTGTTGAAATGGAAATAAGAGATTTGTTGACATCTTATGATTTCCCAGGAGATACAACTCCAATCGTTAAAGGTTCAGCACTTAAAGCTTGTGAAGCTTGTGAAGCAGGAAATCTTGATAGTGAATGGTTAAAACCAATCCAAGAACTTCTTGACACAATCGACACATATATTCCAGATCCAGCAAGAGAAACAGATAAACCATTCTTAATGCCAGTTGAAGACGTATTTACAATCACAGGTCGTGGTACAGTTGCAACAGGTAGAGTAGAAAGAGGAACTGTTAGAATCAATGATACAGTTGAAATCGTTGGAATGAACAACTCTGGAAAACAAACAGTAATCACAGGTGTTGAAATGTTCAGAAAACTTCTTGATGAAGCACAAGCAGGAGACAATGTTGGTTTACTTCTTCGTGGTATTCAAAGAGATGAAATCGAAAGAGGACAAGTTCTTTGTAAACCAGGTTCAATCCACCCACACACAGAATTTACAGCACAAGTGTATGTTCTTAAAAAAGAAGAAGGTGGACGTCATACACCATTCTTCAATGGTTATAGACCACAATTCTATTTCAGAACAACAGACGTTACAGGAACAATTAAACTTCCAGAAGGTGTTGAAATGGTTATGCCAGGAGATAATGTTTCTATGGAAATTTCTCTTATCACACCTATTGCTATTGAAGAAGGACTTCGTTTTGCTATCCGTGAAGGTGGTAGAACAGTAGGTTCAGGTGTTGTTTCAAAAATTATAAAATAATTTAAAAAATATATAGATAATAAAACCCAATTATCTTTTAAAGAAGACGGATTAACCCACCGTCTTTTTTTATTTTTATAAATTCAATAAAAATAATTGAAATAACAATAATTTTGTAATACAATATATTCTAATATTTTATAAGGAGAAAAAATGAATATTTGGAAAGATATAAGTAAGGAAAGAATTAAACCAGACAATTTTGTTGTCTGCATTGAAATTGAACAAGGAAGCAAAAATAAATATGAACTTGATAAAGAAACAGGTTTAATAATACTTGATAGAGTTTTGTACACGAGCACGCATTACCCAATGAATTACGGTTTTATTCCACACACTTTATCAGGCGATGGAGACCCTCTAGATGTTTTTGTTCTTTGTAGTCAACCAATAGAAAAAATGAGTTTAGTAAGATGTTATCCAATCGGTGTTGTTCACGTTATAGATAGAAATGCAGTTGATGAGAAAATAATTGCAATACCTTTTGGTGATCCACAATACAATTCGTATAAAGACATTGATGAATTACCTGCACATATTTTAGATGAATTAAGACACTTTTTAAAAGTATACAAACAACTTGAAAACAAAGAAGTTACAGTCGCAAAAACACAAGGACATAAAGAAGCACAAATGTGCATAAGTGAATGTATTAAAATTTTTGAAGAAACATATTTAAAAAATTAAAAACACTTAAAAGTGTTCAGGCTGTCGAAAAACTGCACGACCGAAAAATTTTGCAAAATTTTTCTTGTTTTGTTTACTGCAAAACGCAAAAAAACAGTCATTTAGGTAACTAAACTCCTGATTTTGGGCATTTTGCGAGCCTCGCCTCACTTGTTTTTCGGCAGTCTGATTTATTTGTCTACACGCTGAAACACTTAAATAGTGTTTTTTTTATAAACAAAATATTATACTTTTTTATTAAAAAATAGTAATATAAATTTATGAATAATATTGAAGAAATAATAAAACAAAATATTGATTTAAAATATCAAAAATTTTCTCAAAAAATCATAAAAGAAGTTAAAATTGGATTAAGAACACCAAAAGCGAAAGAGATTGCAAAAAAGTATGCAAATACAACACAAGGTTATATATTTTTAAACAGTCTACCACATAAATCTGCCGATGAAAACAATGTACACGGTTTTATGCTAGGATATATAAAAAATGATTTGATTGAAATTATACGCAAAATAGAAAAATTTTTACCATATATTGATAATTGGGCAACTTGCGATTATACTGTTTGCAATTTAAAAATTATTAAAAACAATACGAATATTTTCAAAAAAAAGACAAAAAAATGGTTAAAAAATAAAAAATGTTATATAAAACGCTTTGCTATTGTGATTTATTTATCATATTTTTTAGATGATTATTTTGAAGAAAATGACCTTTTATTATTGTCAAAAATAAACAATAATAATTATTATGTAAATATGGCACTCGCTTGGTATTTTAGTATTGCACTTGTAAAACAATACAAGTACGCCATTGATATTTTTGAAAAAAAGACTATTTCGAATATTTGGGTACATAACAAAGCTATACAAAAAGCGTGTGAAAGTTATAGAGTGTCCAAAAATATTAAACAATATTTAAAAAGTTTAAAGCGTTAAAATGTTTGTAATAAAATTAAAAATCTAGTAAACTAATAATTGTATGAGGTATATTTATGAAAATCACAAAAACCTTTTTAATAATAATGATGTTAGTTATATGTGTTTTTGTTTCTGCGTGCGATTTAACTACTACATCAAAAATCACATCAACTGATGAAAATATTTATAATTATTATTGTGATACACTTTTAGAAACACAAAATAACATTGAAAAAGACATAAATAAAATTTCACTTAATAATGATAATAAAAATAAAATAAATACTGCTATAAATTTGGTTAGCATTTCTTCAAGGGAAGAATTGGCGATAATATCAGGAATTGAGTGCTATGACTTGGTTTCTTCTCCAAAAGAAATCTATCTTGATGTTGAAAACGGCAGAATTTATGCTAAACAACAGGGAAGGAATTATATTGTTGTGATAAATATAAATGATATTTCTTATATTTATGAACTTTCAATATCAAAAGACGCAACAACTAATGAATACACAATAAATTATGAAAAAACAATAAATAGTCAAAAATATTTATGTAGTGCAAAAGTTTTATATGATACATCACAAAGTCATTTGATGGTAAACATTCAAACTTATAATGATATTTCTGGAGAAAAATTTGAAAATTATAAAGATTGTTTTTCTTTGTTAAATAGTAATAAAGCATTAAGAATAAATATTTTGCAAGGAGAGACAAATAATCGTTCGGTTTATGTTATTGATACTTATAAACAAATTATAAATTTTAAGACAAAAGTTGCAAGTTGCAATGCTTTGAGTGGAGATATTATAATAGATGATATAAATAATAATTCTTTTATAACATCTAACGCAACAGATATTTGTGGTTTTATTTTAGAGTACAATGCGGATACACAAAACCCAGCAATCAATAGTTTTGGCGATTTAACAAAATGGTAAAATATGGAACAATGCGAATTAGATAAAGAAAAAAATTATTTAAAAAATGTTATTGACGAAATTGATAGTCAAATTTTATCAGTAAATAAAATGCTTGATAAATTAGAAAAAGAGATGCGAGATTTAACGCATCATTTTTCTGAGCAGTATTATTTTTTAGATGATGAAGAAACAGTTACCGGTGGCGATGAATTAGACGATGCTGAAAGAATAATAAATCAAACAAAAAATAAGTATTACAAGTTAAAAAAACAAAAACTATCTCCATATTTTGGCAAAATAACATTTAAAGGCGATAAAACTCAAAAAATTGATAATTATTATATAGGTACATTTAGTTTAACAAACAATGGGGAAATTCCACTCGTTTGTGATTGGCGTGCACCAGTCAGTAGTATTTTCTATGACTATGAGATAGGAAAGGCAAAATATATTGCTCCAATGGGAGAAATTAGTGGAGAAATTATAAACAAACGTCAATTTAAAATAAAAGATAGTAAAATGGAATATTGTTTTGATAGTAAGTTAACTATTCAAGACGATATATTGCAAAAAGAACTTGCTAACAATGCTAATAAAAAAATGCAAAACATTGTTTCGACAATTCAAAAAGAGCAAAATTTGATTATTAGAGATAGTGCTCCAATATTATTTGTTCAAGGTATTGCAGGAAGTGGAAAAACATCTATAGCATTGCATAGAGTTGCTTATTTATTATATAAATATAGAGATAAGTACAAATCAAAAGATATTTTAATAATTTCACCAAATCAAATATTTAGTGATTATATTTCAACTGTATTGCCATCACTAGGCGAAGAACACATACAGTCATTATCATTTTATAATATTGCAAAAGATGAACTTGTTTCACTTACAAATGATTTACAAACAAGAGAAGATGGACTCAATGAACTTGTAGAAAATCCACAAAGATTAAACGAAGTTGCTTATAAGAATTGTTTTGATTTTTGTGATAGTTTAAAAACTTATTTAAAAACATATGTAAATGTGGGTTTTTATGCACATAATTTAGTGTTTGGCGATGTAAAAATAAACAAAGAAGAACTAGAAGAACTTTACAATAAAAAATACATAGATAAAACTCCTGCAATAAGAGTTAGTTGGATTGCAGATTATATAATGGATAAACTTGATGTAAAAGAGCATAATGAAGATTTGTATAACAGAATAAAAAAAGTTCTGCTTCCAATGTTTATTCAAAATTCACTAATTGAAATATATGCTGATTTTTTAGACAAAATTGGAATGAAATTTTCACTAACAAAAGACAATAAAATTAGAAATGAAGATATTGCACCTATTTTATATATCAAAAATTATATAATTGGACTAACAAAATATAAAGACATTAAGTATTTGGTAATTGATGAAATGCAAGATTATTCGCCAATTCACTATGAACTATTCAATGAAATGTTTAATTGTGAAAAAACGGTTCTTGGAGATATATACCAATGTTTAGAAAAAATTATTGAAGACAAAGATTTAGATAAATATGCTAGTTTATTAGGTGCAAAAGAAATTTTAAAACTAAATAAAACATATCGTTCGACATATGAAATTGTGGAATTTGCTGATAATATTAAAAATTTACACTCAAATAAAGTTGATAGACACGGTGAAAGTGTAAATATGCAAATATGTGAAAATATAGAATATGAAGTAAAATATATAGAAAATTTAATAAAAAATGAAAAAAAAGCCGAAACAATTGCAATTATTTGCAAAACACAAACCGAAGCCGAACAATATTATAGTTATTTAAGCGAACTCGATGATTTAAAATTATTAAATGAAAATAGTGAAATTTCAAAAATTATGATTATGCCTGCAAGCGTATGCAAAGGACTAGAATTTGATATGGTAATAGTTCCAAATGTTACAAAGACAAATTATAAAAACTTTTTAGACAAAAATTTGTTGTATGTTTCTTGTACAAGAGCATTGCATAAACTTTGTATAACTTATGTTGGTGAAAAAAGTAGTTTTGTAGAATAACAACAGTTGAACATAATTACAACTGTTGTTATTTTTAATTTGCAGATTGTAATTATATCACATACGAAAACGATTGAATATATGTTCAATTATGCATACATAATTACATAACTTGAAATAATTTATAAAGATAAAATAATTGCAAATATTTTTTAATAGTGATACACTTTTATGTACTAAATTAAATTTTTTTGTTTAACAAAATAAAGGAGCAATATGAAAATAGAAGACATTAAAAACATTTATGACAAATTACAAGAATATGATGATAAAGAAATATGCATAAATGGTTGGGTTAAAAGCGTTAGGGCAAGCAAAGATTTTGGATTTATTGATTTTACTGACGGCACTTGTTTTAAATCGGCACAAATTGTTTTTAGTAAACTAGATAATTTTGAGCAAATAGCCAAATTAAATGCAGGTTCAACAATCATTTGTAAAGGCAAAGTTAAGTTGACACCACAAAACAAACAACCATTTGAAATTGTAGCGAGTGATATTAGTGTTTTTTGTGCAACAGATAGCGAATATCCTTTGCAAAAGAAAAGACATAGTGTTGAATTTTTGCGTGAAATTGCATATTTAAGACCAAGAGCGAATTTATTTCAAGCAGTATTTAGAATAAGAAGCGTTGCGGCAATGGCAATTCACGAGTACTTTCAAGGCAAAGGTTATTTATATGTAAATACACCACTAATAACAACAACAGACTGTGAAGGCTCGGACCAAATGTTTA
Organism: uncultured Christensenella sp.; assembly: GCA_949295755.1. Classification (GTDB taxonomy): domain Bacteria; phylum Bacillota; class Clostridia; order Christensenellales; family UBA1242; genus UBA5893. Next base: position 7,725 of record CASFMG010000049.1, on the reverse strand, counting down.
AAGTGACAACATTAAATTTTAATAATCTTTTAAAGGATAAAGATGGAAATGTTGATATGAAGCAAGATTTGTTTGGTAAGCAAGCATATATAACGGGAAGTGGTCAACTCCACGGCGAAGCATTTGCCTTGGCTTTTAATAAAATTTATACTTTTGGACCAACTTTTAGAACTGAGAATAGTAACACAAAAACTCACGCAAATGAGTTTTGGATGATTGAACCAGAAATCGCCTTTTGTGATTTAGATGGACTTATGGACATTGAAGAAGATATGCTTAAATTTATTGTAAAATATGTTTTAGAAAAATGTAAGCAAGAACTTGAATTTTTAAACACATTTGTTTCTAATGGTCTTTTAGATAAATTAAACAAACTTCTTTCGAGTAATTTTACAAGAATAGACCATAAAGATGTGATTGATATACTTAAAAAAGCAGATGTAAAATGGGAATTCGAACCTGTTTATGGTGGAGATATAGCAAAAGAGCACGAAAAATATATAACTGAATATTTTAATGGACCCGTTTTTGTAAAGAATTGGCCAAAAGATATTAAAGCATATTATATGAAATTAAACGAAGATGGACAAACAGTTGCAGCAGTTGACCTTGAAGTTCCCGGTGCAGGCGAACTAATGGGGGGTAGTCAAAGAGAAGAAAATTATGATAAAATATTAAAACGATGTAAAGAAATGAATGTTGATACAAAAGCAATAGATTGGTACTTAAATTTAAGAAAATTTGGCAGTTGTATTCACTCGGGTTTTGGTATGGGTTTTGAAAGACTTGTTATGTATTTAACTGGTGTTGAAAATATTAGAGATGTAATTCCTTTTCCTAGAACTCCACAAAATTGTTTATACTAATTTTAAAAAAAAACGTATAAATTTAAAGTTAATTTTATATGTTTTTTTTTGCGTAAAATTATGAAAATTATAATATTAAAAATTAAATAAAAAATAATAAAAAATATCTTTTTAAAAATTAAATAAAAATATTTTTAATTATAAAAAAATAAATAAAAAATATATTTTAAAAATATATTTTTTGCTTTATAAATAAAGGGATTAAATATTTAATTACCAAATTTTTTCACGCATTTTATTTGAAATAATTATTGAACAAACACAAAGTCCAACAAGCACAACAATAGATACTGAAATATAAATCCATAAAGTATTTTGTTCTATTGTTTTTGCATTTAATGTTATTGTTTTAGATATTGCATTGCCAATCGTGTTATCAGCATTTATTAATCTAACTTGAATGATATATTCTCCCGAAAGAGATGGCTCAAATTTTATATGTGAACCAAGTGCATACATTGTGCCGTTAACAAGCCATACAATTTCATCTTCGTCATAATAATTTTGTGTATCTATAGTGCAATCAAATGCTTGAACATTTGTTGATAAATTTGAATATGCGTTTGTTATAATTGTAAATTCTTTTTCTTCTGTTACAACTTTTGGATATATGATTATTTCATAAACATCACTTATAACCGTTATTCCGTCAATGGTTGTTGCTTGTGCAAATATTTTATATGTGCCCGTCGGGTTTTGTAATGGATTAAACGTGTAACTTTTATCATTATTTGTATTTTGTTTTTTGTAGATATGACTATTAGGAAATTTTAAAAACCATATTATTTGATAATCTTTCGTTATGGGAACATCTGCAGTAAAGTTTATTGGTTGATTGTTGTCATCGTAAGTTTGAACAAGATTTCCACTGTGCTTTATATTTATTGAATATTCTTCATTTGTTGTAACTACGAGTTTAATTGTTGCCGAAATTTTTTGATTATTTTCTATTTCAACAGATATATTTGTTTCCCCAATTTTTACCATATCTTTTGTTATCGTTATTGAAGATTTTCCTATTTGAGTTTGAGAACCTATTGTCCATACATAATTGTATGAAATACTAGGGTCTAAAAAGTCGAAATATTCCAAAATTACATTCAGTTCAATATCTGAAAATGTTTCATAAAGTTGTGTTATTGTATTATCATAAATATTATCATTTTGAATTGTTATTTTTTCTAATGTTGCATAATTTGCACAAACTGTAATTTTACTATTTTGCGATTGTAATGTGCATATTATTTCAAGTGTGCAAGGCTTCAAGGGGGTTAAGGTTATATCTTTTCCGTGTAATTCCAAATTATAATATTCATTTTGGTAAATATTAGCAGTAAATGATATATTGTCGGTTGATTGCGTTGTTTTGTTATTTATTGTCCATATCATTTGCTCTATAATTTCATTAGTTGCCATTGATGAATCTGACATAACAATGTTTGTTTTTACTAAATATGTTTTATATGGAGTCTGTAAATTTTTTTCAAAATTTATTTGATAAATTCCATTACTTTTTTGAACTTCTAAATCGTTTTCTATGTAGTTTAGTGTGCTTGATATTGAAGTAACAGTTGGTTCTTGTGCAAAAACCTTTGTTATATCATAATTATTAAAACTAAACACCGAAAAAACAATAAAGGCGAAAATAAATAATTGATAAATTTTCTTTTTCATAAATACCCCTTTTTTATAATGTATCACAAATTTAATAAAAATAAAAATAAATTTTATTTATTTAATCTTATATAAAGGTTTATTTTATGTTTAACCCTTTTTAGTTTTCTATTCAATTTGATTGCCATTTATTTGTATAATTTATATAATATAACTAAGAATAATAAGGACGGTACAAGTATATGGAGTATAATAGAAAAAAATATTTATCTTTTTCAATTTTATTTTCATTTATTTTTAGTCTTTTTGCTATTTTTGGAGCATATGTGTTTCAAGCAAATAATTCTTTAAATGTCATAAATGCAGAAGAAAGTTCTTTATCAAATGAAACATCTGATGAAATTGAAAATTGGGCAGATGTAAAAATAAGTGATAATTCTAAACTTTCACTTTATGCAACTGTTCAAACTTTTGCAATTTCTACTGCTACTGACCTTGCAGAATTTATGCAAAAAGCAAACGAAGGAACTGAATATATTTCTGTATACTTAACAAACGATATTGATTTATCTGGAAAAATTTGGACACCCATCAATTCTTTTAGTGGGACATTTGATGGCAGAGGTTACACAATAAAAGGATTAACCATTGACGAAACTGTTGTAACAAGCAACAACAGTCATGGATTGTTTGGACAAACATCTGGTGCCACAATAAAAAATTTAACGCTGGAAGGAGTAAATATAAATCCTGTAAATTCAAATGTATATTCAGGGGCATTGATTGGAAATGCCTTAAATACAACAATTATAAATTGTGGAGCAACAGGAACTGTTAATGGTGGCAGTTATGTTGGTGGTTTAGTAGGCAAACTTGCTGGTGGAGAAATAACAAGATGCTTTTCTTATGTTAATGTAACATCAAGAAAAGCGAGTTTAGTTTGGTCAGGTATTACATCAACTGGTGGCTCATTGGTAACAAGAACTGCTAGATATGCAACTTTTGCAGGAGGAATTGCTGGTTTGTTGGGTAATAGTACAAGCATTGATTTAGTTTTTCATGTTGGTGATGTTAAAACAACTTTTAAAAATATATCAAGGCCTATTGGAAATATTACATACCACACACAATTAGGAGGAATTGTTGGTTTTTGTGAAACAGGTTTAAAGCGTTATACAATTAGAAATTATTATTGTTCTAGTGATTTGGCTTATTCTTATGGTACTATAACAAGCAGGGTTATTGTATACACTTCTGCTGCAAATGCTAATTATACAGATTCAAAATATTGGATAACCGATACAAATGGTGTTATGCACGGAGTAAAAGGTCAAAAGGTATTGCGTGGTGTTGGGAATATTGTTTTAAATTATGAAAATATAAGATGTTCTTATGATGAAAATGCAGATATAAAGGTTATAAATCCTAGTGAAAGCGATATTATAACTAATTACATAACAGAAACAATTTCTAGTGAAACATATCTATACAATATTTTAACAAGAAGTGGAAGTATAAAAAGCAAATTTGAGAGTGACCAAAACTATAATTTTGAAAAAGTTGTGTTTTCTCGTGTTATATCTGGTATCAATGATGGATTGATGAGAGGTAATAGTGAATTTTTTAGTGATGCTGATGAAGAATATACACTTAGGTATAGTGAAAAATTTTTATCTAATGCTGTAAAAACAAATTTTTCTATTTTAACATTTAGTTTAAATAGTGCCGATAAGGACGATAAGGACGATTTTTTATTTAATGTTTCTTCGGCAGATTATAATTTGGGTGTCCTTAATACATTTCAAGGTGAATATAAAATAACCACTTACGAAAGGGGGAAATATAATCCTGTAACATTCAATTTTCAAGAATATGCAAGTGTTTTAAAAAATGGTTGGCAATCAGTAGAAAAATATGATTTATATCAAATTAAACTTGTTGACGGCAATCCTGCTACATATATAAGCAACAACAAGTATTATATTCCTTATGGTGAACCATATTTAATTGTTTTCACTTCTGATTATTTTAATCGAATTACTCAAATAGGTAAAGGAAGTTTAAATGCAAATGATATTTTATTTGATATTAAAGATGAAGACAAACCTGAACAAAATTGCAGTTATTTATCTGATAGAATTACAGGCAGTTTAACCGAAAGTTATTTCTTAAACAATTTGCAAGAAGTAACTATTCAACTTAATGCTAATACAAATTATAGCAGTATTGCAAAAAATTATCCGTATTTTGTTTATAATCGTTCAGAATTGATAAAAGATAACATAATAACAGTTTTCGTTATGGTTGATAAACCTTTATCTAATGGGATAGGTTATGAAATAGGAAGTGGCAATATTGTAAATATTTTAAGTGACAATTCAAATGCACTTAACATCAAGAAATTTTATCCTGTTTGGAGTAAATTTATTGCAAGTTCAATAACTGATAATGGAACCAACATATTTACAAATTCATCTTATGCAGATGATTTAAATTTGGTATATACTTCTAATTGGACAAAAGATAACGACAAAACAACAACTTGGCAAGTGAATTGGGAAGGAGCAGACCAAGAGACTACAATCACAACCGATAATTCTTCATTTTTTAAAAATTTTCCACAAAGTCCAGTTAAATCGAAAACTAGTGATGGGCAACAATCTATTACATTTGAATTAAAACCCGGTTATGTTTTAGAAGGTTTAGAATTTTATTTAAACTGTGATAATGGAACAAGTAAAATAACTGATATTAGTTCTTACTATGGCTGTTCATATACAAAATCAATTAACAATGAAAATCTTAAAGTTAAAAACAATTATACCATTTCACAAAGCAGTGAAAATCAATATTTGTACACAATAACATTTAATCACTTGATTGGTATACAAAGAATAGATTTAAATGTTGAAGAAAAAACATTTGATTTTAATGTTAATGCAAGTTTAGATTCAAAAGTGTATGACGATAAAAATCCATTAACAGTTACTATTTCAGATATAGAAAGTGATGGAATAAATAACAAAGGAATAAGTAAAACCAATTATGTAGATTTTAAAGCAAAATATAATAAGCAATTTACTATAACTGCTAATGCAAAAGATGGATATTATTTGGAAGACTTAACTATTGATGATATCGTAATACTAGATAAAGATGGCAATAAATTATCAGAGTTTGGTTCAAACGACAAACATACTATAATAAAAATTAAAAGTACAAAAAACAGTGACACTGAGTATGTGTATGACATAACTATTCAATCTTTGCTAGGTGTAAAAATAGAAGGGTTTAAAATAACCTTGCCAGTTGTACAAAATACCGTTAAGGTAACTTTTTCTATTGACGGAGTTGGGCTTGGTGTTTTTGAAGATTTTTTAACAAAGTTAGAAACGAATGCTATACTAAATGACGAATCGGTTGGTAGCGGTGGAGATAGTGGTAATCAATACAATTTTAAAATAAAAACTGATGATGTTCTTGAATTTAGATTGCAATTAAATGACTCTCAACAAGATTTTGCTTCATTAAAAAAAGAAAATATTAAAATTGTTACACCAACAGATTTTTCAAACTTTACTATTGATGGCGATAATTTAACTCAGGGTTCAATTACATTAAGTGGTTTTACCTTAGAAAACAATGCAGAGATAAAGGTTTCTTTTAAAATTACACTCTTATCTTCAAACATAAAAATAACCGATAATTTAAACAATATAGAAACTACATATGATGAAAAGTTTATATATGGAACAGTTGTTTCTGTTTCTAGCAGTGGTAATAATATTCTAATAAATATAGCAGATGGTAATCAAAAAATTACAAAAAAATATGTTTTGGAAAATATATTAAATGATAAATCTATTGAAAGTTTTGAACTTATTATTGATGGTGAAAAAACAATAATAAATAATCAAAATGTACAAAGTTTTAGTAGACAATTATTAAAACAAACATTTAAAAATCACACTGATACACCTATTGAAATTATTATCAATCCTAATTATAGAGTATCAAATGTTCACACAAACATTGTTTATAAATATAGCGATAGCAATATTTTACAACTTCAATCTGCTTCATCAAGTGAAGTACAGGTACTTGTAAACGGTTCTTTGAGCAATACTGCATATGTTGGCAGTCCTATTAAATTAGCAAATACAACAAAAAATGGTTACACATTTAAAGGTTGGATAATTATTTCTCGTGATAATGGTATTTTAAGTAATATTGATTATTCAAATTATACTCCTTCTTTAAATACTTCTTTTACAGTTGGTTATAATGCCGGCGAAATTGAACCTAAAACAGACATATTCTTTATTGCAGTTTATCAGGCTAATGTATACAATGTTAAGTTTGATTATTCAAACTATTTTGATGATTATAACACGGTATCTTTTACGCTAAGTTTTGTTCCAACATCGGTGAAACTTGAATATGGAACAAATAAATTTATAATTGATGGTGTAAACAAAATGCCACCAGTTTTAACAGTTTCACCAGCACTCTATAATTTTAGTGGTTGGCAATATAAAGATGATACTAAATATATTTTAGAATATTCTTCTTCAAGTTTTAGAATAAACGCATTCAATAGCAATGACGTACCTAGTCAAGATGGTGCTCAAATTGTGTTTAAGCCATACTTATCTCCCGCAAAAATAAGTTACACACTTTATAATGATGTTTTAAATACAATTGTTGCTACGGGAAGTGTAACATATAAAAGTAATGATTATTCAATTACTAATATTCCAACACGAACAGGATTTAATTTTGCAGGATGGCAATATGATGGTGTTGTTTATTTGCCATATAATAGTGTTACTGGCAAATTTGAAACTTATAAAAATTATATTTTAAACAAAGAAACAATACAATTTACACCAAAGTGGACAGCAAGAGAAATAACGGTTACATTTGATGCTGGCGAAGGCACATTTAAAAATGGGCAAAAAACTATTACAGGAACGGTTTTGTATGGAACAAATATCTATACAAGTGATGTATTTAGTAATCTTCCAACTTGGGTTTGGGGAGATAATGAAATTGTTTATGAATTTGAATACTTTATATTAAAAGGCGATACAAGTAAAAAAGTTTATTCAACAAATGATGTGAATAATTTTGTATACGCAAATACTTCTCAAACAACTTTTGTTGCTTGTTATAGTGTAAAAAGCATAAAACCACAAATTGCAACATTTGATGGGCAAACAGATTGGATTTATGACGGAAAAAG
>CASFMG010000048.1 GCA_949295755.1 uncultured Christensenella sp. | reverse complement strand
TTATTTTCTATATTTTTTATATTTTCTTTTAATGCATCTTTAAATATTATTTTTATATTATTAAATTCTTTTAAATTTTCATTTAATATTGGTTTTAAATTTTCATCAATTTCATAACTCACAACTTTCTTGCAATTTTTTGCAATTATTTTTGTAAGTGTCCCAGCACCAGCACCAATTTCAAGCACTTCATCATCTTTGTTTAAATTTGCATCACTAATAATTGCGTTTAATAAATTAGTGTCAAAAATAAAATTTTGACCATATTTTTTATTAAATTTAATATTATTTATTTCCATAAAATCCTTTTATATTTTAAATATATTTTTTGTATTATTTTCAATTATATTTTCAAGTTTATTTAATTCTATATTTTTTATTTCACTTATTTTTTTTATAATTATATTTATATTTTTTGGTTCGTTTAATTGTCCCCTATATGGAACAGGTGCAAGATAGGGACAATCAGTTTCTGTAAGTATTTTGTCTAATGGTGTTTTTTTAACAATTTCAACTAAATTTTTGGCATTGTTAAATGTAACAACTCCACCATAAGAAACATAAAAACCTTTACCAACTATTTCGTTTAAAATTTCTTCGCTTGCATTAAAGCAATGAAAAACAACTCCATTTTTTAAATAGTTTTCATATTTTCGTACAATGTCCATTGTATCGCCTATTGCATCCCGTGTGTGAATGACAACTGGTAATTTAAGTTTGTCTGCTAATAATATTTGCTTTATAAAAACTTCTTTTTGTATTTCTTTGTTTTCTTTTGAGTAATGATAGTCAAGTCCAATTTCGCCAATGGCAACAACTTTTTTTTCTTTGCTTAAACCTAATAATTCTTCTTCAACCTTGTCGCTATATTCTTCGCAATTTTCCGGGTGAACACCAATAACGGCATAAACATTTTTATATTGTTTGCAAAGTTGTACTGCATCAAAACTAGATTTTAAATCATAACTTGCACAAACAATTTTTTTTACATTGTTTTGTTGTGCATCAAAAATAACTTTATCAATTTTATTTTTTAATATTTCATCTTGAATGTGTGCGTGTGTGTCTATATACATTTTTTCTCCTATCAATATTATACTTATACAAAAAAATAAAGTAAAGAAATTAAGTGTACAAGCATATATTTTAATATGAATATTGTTTGGACAATCTTGATGTTTTTAAGTTTAACAACTCTTGTTTTTTGTTCACCCGACCTTATCATAAACACAATGATTACAGAATCTAAAAATGTTGTTTCGCTTTGCATAAATTTAATTGCAATTTATGCAGTATGGATGGGCATTCTCGAAATTGTTGAAAAAACAGGACTAAGTGAAAAACTAGCAAAATTACTTTATAAACCAATAAAAAAACTTTTTAAAATAAACGACAAAGAACAAATAAAATATGTTGCCCTAAATTTATCTGCAAATTTTTTAGGCCTTGGCAATGCAGCAACACCAAGTGGCATAAAGGCAGTACAAAGTATGCAGTCCAATTTAAAACAAACAAAATTTGCTTTGCTTATGCTTTTGGTTGTAAATTCAACAAGCATACAATTACTTCCAACCACTGCAATAGGTCTTCTTGCTAATGCAGGCTCATCAAATCCGTCCAGCATAATCTTTCCAACTCTTATTGCAACAACCATTTCAACTGTATTTAGCGTGCTTGTTTTAATTATTTACAACAAGTTTAAAAAGAGAAAAGATGAGTAGTTATATAATACCAATTTTGTTAATTCTTTTAATTATTTATGGTAGCATAAAAAAAGTAAATGTATACCAAAGTTTTTGTTATGGAGCAAAAAACTCTATTAAACTTGTATACAATATCTTTCCTTATATTTGTGCAATAATGATTTGTGTTGCACTTTTTAGAGTTAGTGGACTTAGCAGTTTACTAGTAAACATTTTATCCCCACTTTTTAATGTTTTGGGCATTCCAAATGAAGTTTGTGAACTTGTACTTTTAAGACCATTTACAGGCAGTGGCAGTTTGAGTGTTTTAGAAAGTATTATATCGCAATATGGTGCAGATAGTTATATTTCACGATGTGCCTGTTGCATTCTTTCAAGCAGTGAAACTGTGTTTTATGTTAGTGCTGTTTATTTTGCAGACACAAAAGTAAAAAACATTGCCCCAGCAATAACGATTGCACTAATAGGCAATATTTTAGGTGCAATATTTTCTTGTCTTTTGTGTAAAATTATCTAAATTCTTTGATAAATTTTTTAAATTAGTATAAAATAAAAACAAGATAGCAGTTTGGAGAAAACAAAAAGGTCAAATATGTCAAAAACCTTTTCCACACACTTGTTTTCTCCAAACTGCTATCTTTTTGTTAACTTTTAAACTATTGCTTTAATGATACTTGAATATTTTCTCCAACCATTTGCACTTTTGTATAAATCAACACTTTCACTAGGAACATATATATTTTCGTAAATAAACCAATATATAGAATTACTATCAATTTGTGGAGGAGTAGTTGATAAACAGGTTATTGATGTTAATTTTAAATTGTGAAAAGCATTATTAGAAATAAAATTATACTCAACTGGAATAGTAATATTTTTTATAAACGATTTTTCTTCACAATAATTACTAAATGCATATTCAATAATTGAATGTTCAACATTGTCGACAACTGGAAGAGTTAGATTTTCACTTGTGCCAACATAGTCAAATAAATAATACACACCATCATCAATATTTTT
>CASFMG010000047.1 GCA_949295755.1 uncultured Christensenella sp. | reverse complement strand
GCGTTTTGCAGTAAACAAAGCAAGAAAAATTTTGCAAAATTTTTCGGTTATGCAGTTTTTCGACAGTCTGAGAGATAATTAATCTCTTTTTTTTATAAATTTATTTGCATTCTGATAAAAAATTTTATTTATTTCACAATTTGTAAATCCAAATCTTATAAGTTGATTTTTTAAATTTACAAATTGCTTGTAATTATTTAATTCTGTTGGCAAATCGTCTGTTCCAAAAAAATCACTTCCTATTGCCAAATTTTCAATTCCATATAGTTTTACAAATAACTCTATATTTTTTGCAATATCATAAACAGAAACTTTGTTTCTTGATATATATTTACCTACAAAATAAAAACCAATTAATCCTTCTGATTTTATTATTTGTTTTATCTGTGCATCACTTAAATTTCTTTTATCGTCAATGATACATTTAAAGCCGGTATGTGAACAAAAAATTGGTTTTGTTGTTACATTAGCCAATTGATAAAAACTTTTTTCATTCATATGTGCACAATCAATTTGTATATTATTATTTTCCAAAAATTTAATAAGTCTTTTCCCTTTATTCGATAAAGAAGCATTGCTATATGCCCCACCACAAAATTCATTTTCATAATTCCAGCATAATCCACAATAATAAGGATTTATTTTTAATATCTCATCTTTCATAAAATCATCAAAAAAATACATATCTTCTATACAAATTTGCAATTTATTGTAAAATTTAAAGTTTTTTAATAATTTTTTTTTATTTTTAATAAAATTTAATGGATTTTTTATTTCTGTTGTCCAAACAGGCGAAAACAAATTTGCAATGTAAGATTGATTATTATATAAATATTTTATTGCTTGATTGCTACTTAATTCTGTTAAATAATCATTATGTAAATCTGTAATTTTCATAAAACACCATATTTTTTCACTATTATTTTTAACATTTTATATTGATTTTTATAAATTTTATCAATCTCGTTCATTTTTATAGGATGAGTTAATTTATCATTGCCAAGTTCAATAGTAAAACTTGGAATTTTTTTATTATAAGAAAGATAATCACTTAGTCCACCAGTGCTCCCTTTTGATTGTAATATTTTGTAATTTAATGGTTTTGCAATGCTTTTTGCCATTTTTTTTGATATTTTTGTTTCTTTTTTACTTAATTTTTCAAAACCATAATATACAACATTTCCTTTACTATGATACGCAATAGACAAAAAAAATTTTTTGTTTTCAATAAACTTTAACAAGTTTATGTTTTCAATTTCACTATTTGAAGTCTCTCCTATAAATCCACCCGAACAAGGTAAAACAGTAGTATATTTACTCATTCCCCACATTGCATCAAAATTTACATTAAGGTCCACACCTCTTGCATTTGCTTTCCATAAACTAAAATTTGGTGAATTATTGTTTAATCGCAATAAAAATTTTTTAAAATCATCATCTTTTATAAATTTATTGCCTTCTAATACAAGTTTTACTCCATCAGGATTTACAAGTGGAAGGAAATAACAGCCTGTTTCTAGATTATAATCTTTAATTAGGTTTAAAACAACCAAAGTCGAAATATATTCCCTAGAGTGCATTGACGCAGTTATTAAAAGTTGTTTCCCTTGATAATTACCTTTATGAAAGGCATATAAATCTTCTCCTAGAAAACTCTTACCATATATTTCGTAGTCAATACCTTTTTTGATTAGTGTATTTATTCCATTTTGTATTTTTGAAAATTTATCCATATTATTAACCAACTACACTTTCAATAACTTTTTTTATTGATTTTGCAACTTTTTGTGATTTTTCACTATCTTTTCCTTCGACTGTTATTCTAATCACAGGCTCTGTTCCACTAGGTCGAACAATAATTCTACCACAAGCACCAAGCAATTTTTCTTGCTTTTTAATTTCATTTGTAACAAAACTATTTTTTATAACATTTTTATCGTTTGTTTCAACTTTTAAAGAAACGGTTGAATACATAGTCAACTGTTCGGCCTTTTTAAATACTTCTTTATTTTCTATAAATATGTTCAAAAGGTATAGTGCAACAATAATTCCATCACCCGTTGTTGTGTAATCGCTAAGTATAATATGACCAGATTGTTCGGCTCCTATATGATAGTGTTTTGACTTCATAAGCCTGGCAATGTATTTATCTCCAACATTCGTTCTGAACAATCTCGTTCCAATTTTTAATAAATGTTTTTCTAGTGCCAAGTTAGTCATTATTGTACCAACGGCAAATTTTTCTTTTCTATATTTTGCAAGTATATACAAGATTCTATCACCATCTAAAACTACTAAATCTTTTGTGATACACATAACTCTGTCAGCATCTCCATCAAAACAAAAACCAATATCTGCTTTACTTTTTTGCATATTTTCAATAAATGTTTTTTCGTTTAAAACACTAGCATTTTCATTTATAGTTCCTTGTGTGTTCAATGCCAGAACATCTGCACCTAGTATTTTAAAAATATTTTCTGCATAATTAGAAGTTGCACCATTTGAACAATCAATAAATATCTTCAATCCACTTAAATTTTTTGTGCAGATAGTTTTTAAATGCTCTATGTAAGCATCTTTTTCAACTTTTTTTATTTTAGCCATTTTAATCTTTTTAGGTAAAATTAAGTTTTTTTCAAGCATTTTTTCTTGATTTTCATTTAATTTATGTCCATTTTTATTAAAAATCTTTATTCCATTATATTCACAAGGATTATGTGATGCAGATATTACAACGCCATAATCAAAATCAAAAAATTTAGTTAAAAATGCCACTCCAGCAGTTGAAATAATACCGGCATCATAAACTTCACCGCCTCCGCTCTGAATTCCATTTGCTAAATTTTTCAAAATAACATTTCCACTTTGTCTTGTATCTCTGCCTATTAAAATTTTTGCATTTTGACACATTTTTGTAAGTCCATATCCAATTTTAACACATAGTTCATCCGTTAAATCTTTTCCATAAATCCCACGAATACCATCAGTGCCAAAATATTTTAACGGACTTGAAAAATTTTGAAGATATAAATTCAAAACTCCGTGTTTGATTTCATTTTTTACTCTTCCAATGCAAAATTCACCTTTTAAAACATCATCAGTTACAGTTGTACCGGCAGCGATAAAACTTTCATCTTCAATTATTACAGGCGATATAATGTTTGAATTGCTTCCAATAAAAACTCTATCTCCTACAATTGTTTTATTTTTGTTTTTTCCGTCATAATTACAAAAAATTACACCACAACCAACATTTACATCACAACCGATTTCACAATCTCCAACATAACTTAAATGTGGAATTTTTGTTCCCCTTCCAACTTTAGCGTTTTTTATTTCAACAAAATTACCTACGTGAACATTGTCGTTTAAAATTGTTCCCGGTCTAATATGTGAATAAGGACCTATCGTAACATTATTTTTTATTTCACTATTTTCTATTGTACTATCATATATTTCAACATTGTCGCCAATAACACTATGATATATTCTCGCATTAACAATCTTACAATTTTTACCAATTTTTACTTCACCACCAAGGATTGTTGTTGCATCAATTTTTGTTGTTTCGTGTATGTTGATTATTCCACTCATAATAACTCCATATTTATTATATATGATAAAATTTATGATTGTGGTTAAATTAAATTACAAAACAACAATGGTAATTCCCGGGTTAAGTTTATTTAAATCTTCGTCGTTATAACAATCTTTTAAATTTTCTAATAAACTAAAACACTTTTGATTTGACAAATCCCATTCATTACCAAGAAGCATATCTTTTATTTGTTTTTGTTTTATAAGTGTTTTTAAAAATTTTCTCACCGCCAAACAAATTGCTCCTCCGGCTCCGTGTGAACCATATCCGTGAATAATTTTTAGTGCCTTTACATTCGATAACTTGCAAACATTTATTTCAATTTCCAAATTTGCAATAGCCTCTTCAACGCTTGGAAAATTTGTTTTTAAATTTATAATTTTATAATCCATATATAAATTATATACCAAAAAATAAAAATAACAAAATAACAATAAACTAAAATAATCCAAGTTTACTTGGATTATTTTGGTTCTGTAATTTCTATTTTGGGTTTTCTATTTTTTTCTTTGTAAATGCAAATTACAATTAAAACAGTGCTCAATATTATTCCACAGCCTAGAACTAAAGCATACCACACATTTGTATTAGCACTTATTTGCCAAGTTGATATCTCTCTTTGGCTATTTTCAAGTGTAATATTCCACTCGTGATAATAGATTCCATTTATATATCTTATTAAATCGGCATCAGAGTGCAATCGCTTTGAAGTTGTACCATATCTATAAATATATGTGTTTGGAACTATTGTTTGTATAACTTGCTCACTAAGAGTTGTGTTTTCTTTTAATATCTCACTACATCTATTTGTTATATATTCAGCAAACGAATTGTACTCATCAAACTGATCATTTTGTCCAAATATAGTTTGACCTTTGCTTATTCGTTTAGTGGTAAAAAATCCATTCTCAACAATACTATCATCTTTATTTAATTCTGCTATTAAATCGTTATAATACACACCATAGTTAAAATAATAGTAATGAATTGCCGAAGCAAAAGTAAATTCATAACTAATTCCACTGAGTTGTCCTTCTCCTTTCATTTCTTCCTTTGTTGGACATCCCTGAATTAAAGTAATCTTATCTTGTGCACTAAGTCCATTGTCTGTATTTACTCTGATGATAAAATTATCATACATATTTAAATAATTTTTATCAAACTCTGCTTTTATATAATTGGATATTTCTAAGCAAGTTTCTATTTCAACTCCATTGTTATTAAGTTCTATTGCTGAAAATGGAATATATAAACTTTGAGTAACACTTCCGTCGCCATTTTGCGTAATTCCATATTGTGGTGGAACCGAACAACCACTTAACAAAACTAATCCCAAGCATAATATAATTGTTAAAATCTTTTTCATAAACAACCTTTTATTATTTACCTATATATTTTATGCATAAAAATTTGTAATAAAACTAAACATCAATAATATATCACATTTATCAAAAAAATCAAAAACTTAATACAAACAATTTGCAACATCAAAACTATTGAAATGTTTTTTAAAAAAATGTATAATGACACTTGTAAATAATATTTGCTGATGTGGTGAAACGGCAGACACGCTAGATTCAGGTTCTAGTACCTTAACGGGTGTAAGGGTTCAAATCCCTTCATCAGCACCATAGAGAGAAACTGCACTTTAGTGCAGTTTTTTATTTGCCGTTTCACCACTGGGGTCCCCTAAAAGTACCTATGGAAACTTTTTGGGGAGAGGAAAAACCGAGCGTATAAGCGTTATAATTTGCATTTTTGCAAATTTAAGCATTAAGCGAAAGTTTTGACGAGAAACGGCAGACACGCTAG
>CASFMG010000046.1 GCA_949295755.1 uncultured Christensenella sp. | reverse complement strand
TTTTCATCGCACTTTCTATTCATTTCATATAGAATGTCATTGTCTATATGTTGAAGTGGAATATCTAAATATTTGCAAATCTTTTCGTTTTCATTTATGTATTCAAGCAGTTCATCCGTTATTTTTTCTGGATACAAATAATGAAGTCTTATCCATTCTATTTCTTTTATTTTTGAAAGTTTTTCGAGTAATTCGATTAAACAATTTTTATTGTATAAATCTTTACCATATCTAGTTATATCTTGTGCAACAATAATAAGTTCCTTAACACCCTGCTTTGCGAGTTGTTTGGCTTCTTTATATAGTTCATCAATTTCAACTGACCTATACCTTCCCCTTATTCGTGGAATTGTGCAGTAAGCACATCCATTATTGCAACCATCAGCAATTTTTAAATATGCATAATGTCCATATGTCGTAAGTAATCTTTCGTTACTTCTAAACTTTTCATCACACTCAACATCATATAATGATTGTACTATTTTTACTATATTTTCATTGTCTTTCAATTTTAAAAAACAATCCACTTCTTTAAATTCAATTTTGATTTCATCTAAATATCTTTCATTTAGACAACCACAAACAATAACTTTTTCACATTTGTTTTGCTTCTGTTTTATTGCAAGCAAAATGTTTTCAATCGCTTCCTTGATTGCAGGCGAAATAAACGCACAAGTGTTAACAATAATAATTTGTGCATCGTAAATATTGCTTATTATTTTAAAACCGTAATCCTTAAGTTTTCCAAGCATATGTTCAAGGTCTACTCTATTTTTATCACAACCTAGACTTATCGCACTTATGCTTTTTTCTAATAGTTCTTTGTGTGTCATCATTCTTCACCAAACATTTCTTCATATTGTTCCATTGTTATCAAAACTGTTCTTGGCTTACTACCATCTTGTGCAGAAATAAAATTGTTATTTTCCATTTGGTCAATTATTCTCGCTGCTCTTGGATAACCAATAACCAACCTTCTTTGAAGCATACTAATAGATGCTTGTCCATTTTCTATAACGCATTTTAGTGCCTGTGGCATAAGTGGGTCATAACCCGTGTCGTTACTATTTTCACCATTAAGAGCACTCATAGTGTCTTGCTTTGGAGGATTTAAAATTTGTGTTTCTATCTTATCGTCGTAATCATAATCGCTATTTTTTTCTTTAACATATTCCACAACACTATTAACTTCGGTTGAAGTTACAAAACAACCCTGAATTCTTCGTGGTTCACTTGCATCACTTGGTTTATAAAGCATATCGCCTTTACCTAATAATTTTTCTGCACCACCTTGGTCCAAAATTGTTTTACTGTCAGCAAAACTCATAAGTTTAAATGTTATTCTTGATGTGAAGTTATTTTTCATAGTACCTGTTATTACATCAACAGATGGTCTTTGAGTTGCTAATATTAAATGTATGCCTGCTGCTCTTGCTTTTTGTGCTAGTCTTGCAATTTTTTCTTCAACATCTTTTTTCGCTGTCATAAGTAAGTCAGCGACTTCATCTATAATAATTACAATATATGGTATTTTTTCGCTTCTCCCTTCAATAACATCGGCACTATTTACATACTCAACAATATCTTTTGTACGAGTATTTTTAAATAGTGTATATCTTCTTTCCATTTCATTAACTGCCCAAGAAAGAGCATTTAAAGCCTTATCACTATCAGTTATTACATTTGGAAGCAATAAATGTGGAAGTCCGTTATATATCGAAAATTCAACTTGTTTTGGGTCAATTAAAATAAGTCTAACATCATCAGGTGATGTTTTATAAATTAAACTTAAAATAACTGCGTTTAAACAAACAGATTTACCACTGCCGGTTGAACCTGCAACAAGTAAATGTGGCATTTTAGCCAAATTGCATAATCTGACTGTACCTGCAATATCTTTTCCCAAAACAAAGGTAAGTGGTGCTTTTGCATTTTGAAATTCGATTGAAGAAATCATATCTCTTAACCCTATTGTTGCAATTTTTTCATTAGGGACTTCAATACCAACTGCACTTTTACCTGGAATTGGTGCTTCTATTCTTATGTCGCCATTGGCTGCAAGATTTAATGCTATATCATCAGCGTGTGCTAATAATTTTTTAACAGATATACCCGCTGGCATTTCTAGTTCGTATCTCGTAACTGCTGGACCAACAACAACTTCAATAACTTTTGCTGGAATACCAAAAGTATCAAGTGCGTTTTCAAGTTGTTGTCTTTTTAACATCACATCTTCATTAAGTTCGCTTAAATCCATAGATTTAGTTGTGAGCAAATCAAGTGGAGGTAAACTATACCTTATTTGTTTTTTGGGTTTAAGTGACGCAACTTCAATTTTTTGTTGCTCGGCCTTTGGTTTAACAAATTCATCATCAAGGTTTAAGTTTCTAAATCCTCGCCTATTATTTTCAGGTTTTATAGGCTCAGTGTTTGCATTTATTTTTGCATCGCTAATAAGCGAAGCCAAAACGTCTTCTGCAAAATCTGTTTCTTTTAATTTTTCTGCTTTTTTTGGTGTTTCATCAACTGCAGGAGCAAAAAATGTCTTTTTGTCTTCCTTGTCATCTATTGTGTTAAAATTATTAAACGAAGTTGAATAATCGTGGACTATTTTGTTTGGCATATCGTTTTCATTGTTATTTATCCCTGAATTTTTAAGTGATTCTATATTACTTTGCATAGTTGAAGTAAATTTTGGAATAGATCTTGAATTGTATTTTGTTAAATCTACCTTTGTGTCAGGAGTGAGCAAAAATTCTTTAAGTGATTTTTTATCATCAAATGAAGGAATTTCTTTTTGTTGTTGTTTGTTTTTAACATTTTCAACTTCTTCACGATTGGTTTTAATAAGCCCTAATTTTCTCTTTGCAGAATCATCAATGGGTTCATTTTTTAGTTTTGCATCAAGAACTACATTTACTTGCTCTTGTGATTTTTTTTCTAATTTAGCGATGGATTTCGGTTGTTCAATTTTTGGCAATGAATTTACAACACTCACTGGTTTTTTAATTTTTTCAGATTTATTTAAATAATATATATAATCGGCAAGAAGTGCACCAAAAACAATTAGTAGTATACTGAAAATAATATATGCACCTGCTTTATTTAAAATAAATATAAAAGGAGCAGTCAGTATTCCGCAAACAATACCACCAACTGTCATTTTTTGCGTATAGCACCTGCCTAAATATTCAAAAAATGTTCCGCCTGCATTTATAAATAACATATGCAAAATACAAAGTAGCGAAAATATAGCACATAACAAATATACAATATATTTGGTTGTCATTACATATTTTTTATTATTTATAAGTGCCATACCAATAACAAAAGTGGTTATAAATAGTGGGTATGAAAACAAACCAAAAACTCCAAGTAAAAATGATTTTAAAAATTGAATAAAACTTGTAAGTAAAACTAAAAAAGCAAAAGAAGAAACAGCAATAAGAATTATACCTATTGTTTTGTTTTTATCCTTTTGCGATTTTTCTTGTTTTTTAGGCTCGTTTGACAAATTATAAATTGCCACAATAATTTCCTCTTTAATTATAATCTTTGCATATTACACAATGCAAAATAATTATAACACTATTAAAGATTTTTTCCAAGTCCTATTATGCAATATTTTCGGAAACTGTTGTCAATTTATATCCACTTTGTGTATAAAATGCAATAATTTTATCAAGAGCATTTAGCGTGCACTCTGTTGGATGCATAAGAATTAAATCTCCACCACAAGGATTTTTAATTGCCCTATTATATATAAGATTTTCATCTTTATCTCTCCAATCTATAGTATCTTTTGTCCACATAATTGTCTTGTAACCTAATTCTTGTGCAACTTTTAATGTATTATTACCAAATGAACCACTTGGTGGAGCAAAAAGAGTTATGTCATAGTTTATAAGTTCTTTAACCACTTTATGAGTTAAACTCATTTCAGTCATATTTTTTTCTAAACTTAATTGTTTGTGGTCTTTATGCCAATAACCGTGATTTCCAATTTCGTGTCCTTTATTATGTATTTTTCCCAACATTTCACTGTTTTTTACAGCCCAACTTCCACCAACAAAAAATGTTGCTTTTGAGTTCGTCTTTTCAAGTATATCCAATATGCCAACTATGTATTCTGTACCCATATACACATTAAACATAAGAGAAACATTATTTGAATTTGTATTTCCTTTGTAGTATGGCGAATAAGTATTAGAACTAAAAACACTTGAAGTTTGTCCAAAAAATGATAATGATATTAAACATACAAACATTAAAAATATAAAACTATTTACAACATAATTCCTAAAAATTTTTTCTGATAACTTTTTCATACAATATCATAATATGCTTTATATTCTTAATATATTATTTAAAATAAAAAAAGAACAAAAATTGTTCTTTTTTATTGTAATATAAAACCCCCAGATAGTCTGGGGGTTCGGTTTAGGTTTACCGATGAACAAAATTTCTCCTTTTGTGTTAAACTTTTGTTTGTAGTCTAACAAAAAATAAAAAACACAAAAGGAGAAAAAATGTCTAAACAAGT
>CASFMG010000045.1 GCA_949295755.1 uncultured Christensenella sp. | reverse complement strand
TTTTAAGTTTGTATTTAATTTTGTTTTTATACTTTATAAGTTTTTAAAACTATAAATAATTTGTAATATTATTTTTGATAGTATTTTAACTTAATTTACAAAAAAATTGTTTTTTTAATGTTATAAAATTGTTAAATTGCAATAATTTATGTTAAACTAAACATATGAAGCAAAAAATATTAGAATTTTTAAGTACTTGCAAAATAAAATTTCATAGTAAAGATGATATGATTTTATATTTTGCTGGAAAATTTACAAAAACTCCAAAAGAAATTAAAACTATTGTTGATTCCCTTATTTCAAGGGGCGAAATTTATGAAAAACGAAAAGGTGTATTCGCCGTCGTTGATGATAAAACTTTTATTAAAGGTAAAATTATGGGTACTTTAAAGGGATATGCCTTTTTGAGCCCTATTATAAAAAATTTGCCTGATTTTTTCATTGCACAAAAAAAATTAAACGGAGCAATGGATGGAGATTTGGTTTTGGCAAAAATTATCTCTCAAACCGAAGACAGTACAGAGTGCGAAGTTGTGTCAATATTAGAAAATTATAACAAAACAATTGTAGGAACAATAACATATCATAATAAAGATGCTTTTGTTATTCCAGATAATAAAAGAATAAATAAGGAAATCTTTGTGCCAAGAAAATTAACTATGCAGGCAAAACCTAATTATATAGTAGTTGTGAAACTAAATAATTCACACTCAGGTAGGTTAAATGGTGAAGTTGTTGAAATTTTGGGCGAAAGCAATGATGTTCGTAGTTTAGAGTTGGGTATAATAAGAGAACATAAGTTATATGAAATTTTTCCGGAACAAGTATTAAACGAAGCAAGGAAAATTCCACAAAGCGTATCAAATATAGATATAAATGGCAGGGTAGACCTTAGAAATAAAAAAATTTTTACTATTGATGGTGCTGATGCTAAAGATTTTGATGATGCTGTTTCAATAGAAATGTCGGGCAATAACTATGTTTTAAGTGTGCATATTGCAGATGTTGGTCATTATGTAAGATATAACACAAATTTAGAAAGTGAAGCATATACAAGGGGGACAAGTGCGTATTTTCCTAATATGGTCCTTCCTATGCTTCCTGTGGAATTATCTAATGGTATTTGTTCACTTAATCCAAATGTAAATAGACTTACTTTGACTGTTGAAATGGAAATCGAGTTAAGTGGGAACATTAAATCTTACAAAATATATGAAAGTGTTATATGCTCTTGCTACAGATTGACTTATGACCAGGTTTATAGAGTTTTGTGTGGGAACAAACAAGAAAGTGAAAATCTTAAAGACATAAAAGATGATTTACTTTTAATGAATAAACTTTCAAAAATTTTGGAAAAACGAAGAAATGACGCAGGACAACTTGACCTTGATATCAGTGAAACATATTTGGAAGTTGATGACGATTTTAATGTTTCTTTTGTAAAAAGAAGAGAGCGTAATGATGCTCACAAACTTATTGAAAATTTTATGGTAGTTTGTAATGAAGTTGTGGCAAAGCATTTTGCTACTCTTAAAATTCCGTTTGTTTATAGAATTCACGAAAAGCCTGTTTTGGAAAAAATTAAAGATGTTTGTGTGTTTTTTAATGGGTTAGGTATAAAAACACCAGAAATCAAAGATATTACGCCACTTTTTATTCAAGAACTTTTAAAATTAACGAAAAATAAAACATATACCGAAATTGCAAATAAAGTAATGCTTCGTTCACTACAAAAAGCAAGGTATTTGGACGAATGTTTAGGTCATTTTGGATTGGCACTAGACTTTTATTGTCATTTTACTTCGCCAATAAGAAGGTATCCGGATTTGGTTATTCATAGAATAATTAAGGAAAACTTACACAAAAAATTAACAAAGCAAAGAAGAGAAGAACTTGCTGATTTTGTACTTGATGCATCTTATAGAGCAAGCGAAACAGAGAAAAATGCTGATGAAGCAGAAAGGGATGTTGATGATCTATTTAAGGCAGTTTATATAAAAAATCATATTGGAGAAGAGTTCGAAGGTGTTATATCTGGCGTCCAAAATTATGGTTTTTATGTTGAATTAGAAAATACTATTGAAGGATTGGTTAGAATTGAGACTTTGCCTGATGATTCATATTTATATTTGGAAAAATCTTTAAAGTTAAAAGGCAATTCTCATATATATTCCATTGGAGATAAAGTAAAAATAAAAGTTGTGAATTCTAACGTGTTTGATAGGAAAATTGACTTTATTTTGGTGTAAATATAAAATAAAATGTAAAAATATATAAAAATATTGTATTTGCCTATTGAAAAATTATAAAAGGAGTGTTATAATGAGTTGTGCGATAAAGATAATTTGCAGTAACAAAAAGGCTTATCATAATTATTTTATATCCGACACATATGAAACCGGCATACAACTCTTGGGCAGTGAAGTCAAATCTGTTCGTAGTGGTGGGATTAGTATCAATGATGCGTTTGTGTCATTAAAAAATGGTGAAGTTTTTTTAAAAAATGCTTACATTAAACCCTATGAAAAAACATCTGTGTTTTTGCCAAAAGAAACAAGGAATAGAAAATTGCTATTACACGACTACGAAATTGATAAACTTTCTAAACAAGTTGTTGTTAAAGGTTTTAGTCTAATCCCACTTAAAGTTTATTTAAAAAATGGACTTGTTAAAGTGGAAATAGGCATTGCCAAGGGTAAAAAATTATATGATAAAAGAGAAGTTCTCAAACAAAAAACATTAAATAGACAATTAGATAGAGAACTAAAAGGCTGTTAGTCTGTTTGGGGACGATACGGTTTCGACGGAGAAGATTTGACTAGGTATAAAGCATGTGGTAGTTTCGGTCTACCTTAAAAAACGAAAAATGCTTAAACGCAAACAATAATAATGCTTTGGCTATGGCTGCATAAGTGCAAATTAGCCACTTAATAAATTGGTGTCGAGTTTATTAGGTCAGTTAGACACAAAATTTTGATTAGTTTCCTGACTTTTCAATCTTATTTTAGGATAATTTTTAAAAATTGTGTTTGTGCAAGTTTTAAAAATGAATTTAAAACACAAACTAAACATGTAGAAAAACTTACTTGAACTTTTTCGGACGCGAGTTCAATTCTCGCCGTCTCCACCAATTTGTTATTCAAATTGTTATGCAATATTTGCAAAATCAAAAAAGAGAGGGATTTTTAAAATGATTGAAGTATTATTAAATGTTTTGGCAGTTATTGGAATTATCGTTGTGGGTGGGTTTGTTGTAGTATTTTTGGGCAACCTACTTTTAAGCGTTCTTGATTCAGAAGCAAGAGCAAAAAAAGAAGAAAAACACGAAGAATATTATCAACCACAACAAATTACATATAACAACGAACAAGTGAGCGCTCAACAAAAACTTTTGGAAGACCAAAATGTTGTCAGCGAACAATATGAAGATGTTGATTTTACTAAGGCAGACGAAGAAGAGGCTATGTTAAATAAGTCTAAACTTGATGATGAATATGCTAAACTTGAAGCAGAAAGAGAAGCATTTAGACAAGAAAGACTTAAATTTATTGAAGAAAAACAAAAATTAGAAGAAGAACAAAACAAAGAGGAACCAGCACAAGAAGAAACTTACGAAGACGATGAAGATATAAATCTTGATGATATCTTCTTTGATGAAGACGAAGAACTGGTTGATGAGTCAGAACAAACAGAACAAGAAAATCTTCAAAGTCAAGACGAAGAAACAATTGAAGAACCAGTTGAAGAAGTAGAAGAAACAATTGAAGAACCAGTTGAAGAAGTAGAAGAAACAATTGAAGAACCAGTTGAAGAAACAGAAAATGTTGAAGAAGTAACAGAGCCTGTTCAAGATGAAAAAGTGAAAGAACTTGAAGAAGAACTTGAAAGACAAAAAGCAGAACTTGAAGAATATAAAAAGAGAGCACAAGAGGCTGAAGACAAACTTCAACAAGAACAAGTTGAAGAACCTGTAAGTGATGCAAATCTTACACTTGAAGAATATGAAGCAAGACTTGAAACATTAACTCAAAGACTTAAAGCAAATGACAAAGACCTCAAAGCAGTTAAAAAAGAATATTTGCCACTTGCAAGAGTTAGAAAAAGTTTGGAAAATGATAAGAAAAAACTTCGTAGAAAAGAAGCACTTGTTGCAAAACAAAAAGTTGTTTTGTATGGTGTAAATAACTATGGTGACATAGACGAAGAAAAGGCAAAGAAACTTGCAGAAGACCTTGACCTTTTGGATGGTTTAAAAGTAAGTGTTGCACACTGCGAAGAAGTTATGAAGCAAAATCAAGAAAGATTGCCTATTCTTGAAAACACATATAATATTCTTACAACAAATAGTAATAATTTGAAGAGCGATATTGAAGAAACAAAAGCAAAAATTGAAGAACTTAAAGCAAATTCAAATAATGATGATGAAACAAATAACTAATAATACAAAAAAATGCAATTTATAGTTGCATTTTTTTATGTTCTTTATTCTATATTTTATTGGTAAATTTTGTTATTTATGTTAAACTTTTGATGTATATATACTAATATGGAGAATGTATGAATTTTTTTTCAAAAAATAAAAAAATAAAAATATCATTTTTTTCAAAAAACAAAAAATCTAAAATAGGAATTGCTTTTGGTGGTGGTGGTGCAAGAGGCTTTGCACATTTGGGAGTTATTAAAGCATTTGAAGAATACGGCATAACAAATAAAGATTTTTCTATGATAGTGGGGACAAGTGCAGGAAGTATTATTGGTGCTTTTTATGCTGCTGGATATAATTTTAGCCAAATGATGCAAGTTGCTAAAAATATTGATAAATCCGAAATAAAAACAAATAGAATTCCTTTTATGCCTTCAAAAACAGACGGTATACAAGATATAATAATAAAACATCTTGGCAACATAAATATAGAAGATTTACCACAAAGTTTTGCTTGTGTGGCTTGTGATATTAAATCTACAAAAGAAGTTGTTTTAAAAAAAGGGAATTTAGCAAAAGCAATTGCTGGTAGTTGTTGTGTTCCGGGTGTATTTGTACCTGTGGAATTTAACAATTATCACTTGTGTGATGGTGGACTTAAAAACACTATTCCAACAAACATTCCTAAAAAATTTGGCTGTGATTATGTTGTTGGTGTTGATGTAAATAAGCATAGGACATATGGAACTGATAGTTTAAAAGTTATTGATGTTGCAAGTTGTTCTATTAGAATTTTGATGGAAAACACGGCACTAAGAGGATATTTACACGCAGATGTTATGATAGGTCCTGAAACTAAAAGATTTAGTGCTTCAAAAACGGAGGGTATGATGGATATGGTGGAAGAAGGGTATAAAGAAGCAATTGACAAAATGCCTCAAATTTTGGAGTTGTTAAATAAAAAACCACAAAAGAATAAAACTAAGAAACAATTTATGGAAGAGGAAATTGAAATAAATGGCTAAAACTAATGATAAAAATTATAAAACTAGAATAATTGTTTTTCTTATCATAACTTGTTTACTTTGTTCAACATTTTTATTTAATAAAAAAATAGAAATATTTATAAATAATTATTTTAATCCCGTTGTAACAAGTGATGTTGAAAATTGTGAATTAAAAGTACATTTTATTGATGTTGGACAGGGTGATAGCATTTTAATAGAACTTCCAGACGACAAAATTATGCTTGTTGATGCAGGTCCAGGAGATAGTGAAGATAAACTTTTGCAATATTTAAGTTCAGTTTATTCATTAAGAAATGATAAAGTTATTGACTATTTTGTCATAACTCATCAAGATGAAGACCATACAGGTGGTGCTGATGTTGTATTTGACAATTACGAGGTATTAAACTTTTATAGACCAAACGTATTTACCGACAAAGAGATTGAAGATTTTGGTTACTCATCAGGTGTTGGTAATTGTAATTCTTTGTGGTATAGAACTATGATAGAAAAGATGTATTTTGAAAATTGTGATTGGTTTTTAAACGATGAATACGAAAGTATGCCAAAATTAGATAATAACATAAACTATAACATTCAATTTTTGTCGCCTATTGATGATACATACACAAAGCCAAATAATTATTCTCCAATTATTATAATTTCATATGCAAACAGAAAAATTATGCTAACTGGTGATGCCGAAACAAAAGTTGAAGAGCAAGTTTTAGCAAAATATAGTATTACAGATGTTAGTTGTGATGTTTTAAAACTTGGACATCACGGAAGCAATACTTCTACATCTTTGGAGTTTTTAAGTGCAGTTAGTCCTTTGTATGCAGTAATTAGTGTTGGAGAAGATAATGGTTACGGACATCCAAACGAAGATGTTTTGGCAAGAGTAAAATCGGTTGTTGGAGAAAACAATATTTTAAGAACAGATTTAAACGGTAATATTATTATTGGTGTTGACAAAGACAACATTGTAGGTGGCAAAGCAGAAATTAAAATTGCAACAAATAAAGCGCCACTAATTTATACCTATATTCATTGGTGGACGATTGTTGTTGTGATTGAAGGTTTTTGTTTTATGATAATATTTATTCCAAAATATAGTAAAAAAAT
>CASFMG010000044.1 GCA_949295755.1 uncultured Christensenella sp. | reverse complement strand
AAATAATTTTAACAAGTTCACTTAACACAAACACGCATATTACCAAAGCAAGTATTATTAACCACTCATTTAGTGTTACATTAACTAAACCTAAAACACTGCCTAACGGTGTAAAAGCCATTAAAATTAAAACAATCAGTCCAAAGCCTATTGCAACCCATATCCATTTATTTGTAAATGGGTTGTTTACAAATGCACTTTTATTTAATCGTATAGACAATAAATATGATAGTTGAGCAAGATTTAAAGTATAAAACGCCATACTTGTAGCAATATCATTGCTATTAAACATTTTATAACCAATAGCAAAAGCGAAAAGAATTGTAATTGTTTGAATTATACCCATTGAAACAATTTGAATTCCAACACCATTAGAAAATATTGTATCTTTAGATTTTCGTGGTGCTTTGTCCATTATATTTTTTTCTGGTGGTTCCAACCCTAATGCTATAGCAGGCAAACTATCAGTTATTAAATTTACAAAAAGAATTTGCACCGGTAACATAAAAGTTAAATTTGGAAATATAATTGTTGCAACAAATAATGAAAGTATTTCTGCCATATTTGCAGAAAATAAAAATCCAACTGTTTTTTTAATATTTGTGTATATTCTTCTTCCTTCTTCAACTGCAACGATAATTGTTGCAAAGTTGTCATCTGTTACAATCATATCTGCAACTTCTTTTGTTACATCTGTTCCTGTTATTCCCATGCCAACACCAATATCGGCAGTTTTTAAACTTGGGGCATCGTTTACACCGTCTCCTGTCATTGCCACAATTTTACCCATATCTTTAAATGTCTTTACAATTCGCACTTTGTTTTCAGGACTTACTCTTGCATAGACTTTGATATTGTATATAATTTTTTTATATTCTTCATCGCTAAGTTTATCTAATTCTCTGCCAAGCATAACTTGATTTTTATTTTCACAAATACCCAGTTCGTGAGCAATAGCATAGGCAGTATTTTTATGGTCGCCTGTTATCATTATTGGTATCATTTTTGACTTTTTACAAATTTTTACTGCTTCATATACTTCTTTTCTTGGTGGGTCTATCATTCCCACAAGCCCAACAAAAGTTAAGTTGTTTTCTTCTACACTATTTATTTTCTTATTAGGACTTATTTTTTTATAAGCAAAACCCAAAACTCTTAATGCATTATCGCCCATTTTTATATTGGCATTTAAAACTTCGTCTAAAAGTTCTTTTGTTAGGGGAATTTCCTTATTATTTAATAAAATTTTATCGCATTTTTGTAATATTACATCTGGAGCACCTTTTGTGTAACAATATATATTGTTATTTTCTTTATTTAAAGTTGACATAAGTTTTCTATTGCTGTCAAATGGTATTTCTCCGACTCTTTTATAATCTTTTTCAGCATCACTTTTATTTAAACCATTTTTTTCTGCAAATTCAGAAAGTGCCGTTTCGGTAGGATCTCCAACATATCCTTTTTTATTACGCTTACTATCATTGCAAAGAGTCATTATTTTTAAAAGTCTATTAAAAGTTAATGATTGATTATTTTGCGCGTCTTGCATTCTTTGATTGTAAAAAAGTTTCTTAACGGTCATAACATTTTGAGTTAATGTGCCCGTTTTATCACTGCAAATAATTTGAGTACTACCCAAAGTTTCAACTGCGTGCAATCTTTTTACAATCGCTTTCTTTTTGCTAAGTCTACTAACTCCCATACTCATAATTATGGTTATAACGGCTGGTAAACTCTCTGGAATTGCAGCAACAGAAATAGCAACTGCTGTTAAAAAGGCTTCTATAATGCTCCCGTTTTCTTTTAATAATAATTCAAGCACAAAAGTTAATGTCGCAATTATTAAAACAATGATTGTTATTATTTTCCCAACAAGTTTTATATTTTTTTGAAGTGGAGTATCTGATTTTTTTGTTTGATTTAACATTGTCGCAATTTTTCCAAGTTCGGTATCTTTACCTATTGCTACAACAACACCTTCCCCTCTACCGATAGTGATGACACTCCCTTTATATGCCATATTTCTTCTATCAGCAAGTGCTGTTTTATCGTTCAAAACAGTATTAGCATCTTTATCAACAGGCACACTCTCGCCGGTTAATGAACTTTCATTACATTTTAAATTTGCACTTTCTATAAGTCTTAAGTCTGCCGGAACAATATCTCCTGCTTCTAGTAATACAATATCTCCAACCACAAGTTCACTACTATGAATTTTTATAATTTCGCCGTTTCGTTTTACTTTTGCTTCTGGTTCCGACATACTGAGTAGTGCTTTCATTTCTTTTTCTGCTTTAATTTCTTGAACAAAACCTATTATCGCATTCAAAAAAACAATAGCAAGAATAATAAAACCATCTACCATTTCACTATATGTTTTTTCAACTATTGCAACTGTTATTGATATACTTGATGCGACAAGCAAAATAATAATCATAATGTCGCAAAATTGCTTTAAAAATCTCACAAGTTTGCTTTCTTGTTTTTTTTGTGGCAAAATATTTTTACCATTTATTTCTAGTCGTTTTTTTGTTTCGACATTATCTAGTCCAAAAGTATTTGACTGCGTTAACTTTAAACTTTGGTCTATATCTTTTGAATAAAAATTCATTTTTTCTCCTATGTTTAATATGATACAATTTTTATTGCTTTTTATCAATTAAATTAAACTTAAACAAAACAAGATATTAACGCAATTACGCAGAGATACATAGAAAACCAATAATATTTTCCAGTTTTTGCAATTTTTTTCATAATTTTTATTGCAAATATTCCACTAATAAGTGCAATAATAAATGAAATGATTAAATTTATATATGAACCCACAAAAAATTGTCCGCCACTATAAACACAAGAAAAAATCTCGTAACAAAGCGATGCTAAAATAATTGGTATGCTTAGTATAAAAGAAAAACTAGTTGCTTTTTCGCTATCTATTCCTTGTAGAACACCTGCGGAAATTGTTGAACCACTTCTACTAATTCCGGGAAGTACTGCAAAACCTTGCATTATACCAATTACAATGGCTTTTTTATAGGATATATTTTGATATAAAATAATATTTTGTGATTTTGTTTTAAAATATGTGAGCATCAAAATTATCGCTGTTATCATAAAACAAATTGAAAGATAACCACCACCAAAAGCGTCTTCAAAAAAACCTTTAAACATAAGTACAATAACTACTGTTGGAATTGTTGCAACAACAATTAAAAGAGTTTCTTTTGAAAATGGTTTTTTTATCAGTTGCCAAATTTGTCTATAATACAAAATAATAACACTCATGAGTGTTGCAATGTGCAAAACGATGGATACAAACAAAAAATTACCTGTTTCGACAGCAAATATTTTATCTAAAAAAACCAGATGTCCACTTGATGAAACAGGTAAAAATTCAGTTAGGCCCTGAACAACACCAAGTAAAACAAAATACAAAAATTCCATATTTTAAGTTTATGTAAAAAACAAAATTATTATTACATATGAGATTTAGACAAATTTGTAATCAAATATGAAATTTAAAATGTTTATAAAAAAAACTACCAAATTTGGTAGTTTAATGGTGATCCCAAGCAGAATCGAACTGCTCACTCCGCCGTGAAAGGGCGGTGTCTTAACCGATTGACCATGGGACCATGAAAATTTGTTGACCTTTTGGCTCGTTTTGCCCTTCGGTCAAACCTTCGCATTTACGGTCACAAATTTTCTTTCTAGTGACCACACGCAAACTCCACTTCGCTTAGAGTTTGGTCACTACTCTCGTGCGAAGTCTGTCTTCGCTTTTAAGCAGTAACTTTTTATCTTTTTTGTTGACCTTTT
>CASFMG010000043.1 GCA_949295755.1 uncultured Christensenella sp. | reverse complement strand
TCAGGCACTTGATGAAAATAGGGCAACACTGCTTATAAATGATAATAACACTGAAACCTTAGACAATAGTGAAACATTTACTGTTAAAGCCAAATTTAATGCAACAAAACAAAAAATTGATAATCACTATTATTTGGATAGTGAAATAAGTCAATTTAATATTGAAAGATTAATTGCTCCTTTTGCTCCAACTCTTGAAGAAACACTGATTTCGTGGCAAGAAACAACACAGGAAAATTTTGTATATTTGCTTACAATTACTCAAGGCGAAACTATAAAACAATTTCAAATAAACACAAATCAAATTGATGTATTTGATGAAAAGTTTAGCGGTATTGACACAAAACAAGATTTTAAAATTGCAGTAAGTTATTTATATACGGGAGCAAACATAAATTTGGAAGATGGAAAAGGTATTTTTTTCACATCACAAAACAGCAAAGATACATTAGTACACAAAATAGAAAGCGATGCAATTTTAAGCATTGTTGAACAAGACGAAAAAGTTATTGCAAATTGGACTGCAAGTTTGATAAATGGTGTAAACTATGAACTTATGTTAAATGACGAACCAGTTTATAGTGGAGAACAAACATCTCAAGACATAACCGAATATGTCAGCAATGCAGGAAAGTATATATTAAAATTAAAAATCTCAAAACAAGGCTATTTAACAAGTGAATTTGTTGAAGTTGTTGTTGAAAGATTGCAAAGTGTTGAAAGTATATCTATAGACGAAAATGAAAACATTATTGTTGAAACCAACTATTCAACAAGCGATTTGCCAGACGGCACAATTTTTCAATTAGAAAAAATATTAATAACAAAAGACGATGTGCAAGATGTTACAAATCTTTCTAGTTATTCTGGCAAATTTGAAATAAAGGTTAAACTTGTTGCTAAAACTTACACGGAAGGCAAATATTATTTTCTTTCGAGCGATGTTAGTACATTTAAGTTTAATAGAATTCAAACTCTTACAGAACCAACAGTAATGGACAATGTAATCACTTGGGACAACATATCACAAGTTACAAATTACAAACTTGAATTTTCAAACGGCGAACAAAACCTATATTATACAGTGAGTGGTGAAAACAGCATAAGCACACAAAACCAAAATATAAAACAAATCATAAATAGTTTAAATTCAAAAAATATTACAGTCTCTGTTTCAGCACAAATTGGAGAAGTTATTGCTTTAAAAAATATTGAAACGCTTTTGTCTTCATACTTTTCAACAACTTCACAAATTATTGTTTTGAGTGAAGTTGAAAATATCACATTTGAATCAACGCAACAAAATCAACAAGAAATAAAAATATCTTGGCAATACACTTTTGAAGATTTGAGTGTAAAACAATTTGTTGTAAACATTTATAAAGACGGCGAATATCTAACAACTTTATATTCATCTGGAACAAACAACTATGTTTTGTCAAGCGATATGCTTGAAAAAGGTGAATATTATGCAGTGGTTAAAGTTCAAGGAACAAATAACTGCATAGACTCTAATGGAACGGGTTCAGTTCCATACACAAGATTAGCCACTGTATCCAACTTAAGTATAACTCAAGATGCATTACTTACATTCACAGGCGTAACAGGTGCATTAAAATATGGCATTTCATATTATGTAAACGATACAATAAAAGGCGAAATTGAAAGTATATCAACAAGTGTAAATTTAAAAGAGTATTTATTTGCGAGTGCATTTAGTGGGCAAATAACAATCAATGTATATTCTATTGGTGGAAATGGTAAAGATAGCAACAGGACTTTTTCAAGTAAAATGAGTGAAAATTTTGTTGTTACAAAACCTGTTGAAGCCGAAATCACACTTTCAACAAATAAATTGGTCGCAGGACAAACAGAAATAGAAGGTGTTGATAGTGTAAGTACATATTTGATAACCATAAGTACAGACAATAGAGTTGTTAAAGAAATAGAATTGTCATATGGCGATGAGTATTTATTTGAAGATTGGTATTACCAAGACACCAATGAAAAAGTCCCAACAAATGTTCAAAAAGTATATTCAATAAAAGTTCAAAGACTTATTGATGAACAAAACTATATAAAAAGTGATACAACATTAAAAAATGTAACTAAACTTGCAGAAATATCTAATGTTGGTTTTATAAGGAAACAAGATAGTGCAGATAGTACAATTTATGTTAGTGGCAATGTTGTTACAAATGCTTCAAAATACATTTTAAGCATAGAAAATACAAATTGTGTAACAAACAATTTTAGTGTGTCGGGACAATATATAGAACTTGCTTTATTAGACGAAATATACACACAAATTCCGCAAAACTTTACAATGACACTTTATGCACAAGGGCTTATTGGTGGAAGTGTAAATTATATCAACAGTGCAAAAATTTCAATTTCTGGAACAAAACTAAATACGGTAACCAACTTTAAAACAGTTGATGGAGTACTCACTTGGGATAAAGTAGATGGTGCTTATGATTATGCAATAGATGTAAATAGTTCTGAACTTTTAACAGGTTATGTTGTTGGCACATCGCATAAAAGAACAGAAACATTAAAGGGTAAACAAGGCGAGTTTGTTTTAAATATTAAAGCAATAGGAAACATTAAAACAACACTTGTTAAAAATGATGTTGTTTTAGATTCTTCGTATGTATTAAATGATGACGGAACTAGAAAAGATTATAGTTGCAAAAAATTAGAAAAGCCAACCAACTTTAAAGTTGTTGAAGGAAATATTACTCTTACAAAAGTAGAAGGTGCACTTGGTTATCAAGTGGTATACGAAACTAATTATTATGAACTTGCAGAGCAGTATAGCGAACAAACTGAATATGCAATTTTCTATTCACAAGAAATGTATAATATGTTTAAAGAAAATCAAAAATATGCAATTTCAGTGAGAGCAACTTCAACCGAAGAAAATGTAATATACTCTGATTCAACAGATGAGTTATATGTTAAAATTTTATCAAATAAAACAACTGGAACATTGAACATTGTTTTAAAACAAACATCAACAAATCCCGTTAAGTATGATTACACAATTTCTCAACTCGTTTGGAGTGCAGATTCAAATGCTACAAATGGTTACAATGTAAATTATGATGGAGAAATATATAACACAAAAAATACAGAATACGTTTTGGACAGTGATGGCAATTTACAAGCAGGACAATATCAAATAAAAGTAGCAGTTGCCGGAACAAGTACTAGTGATAGCGATGGAAGTTATCTTTTAAATTCCAAATATAGTGAAACATTATACTTTTCAAAACTCAATAGTCCAAATCCAAAAGTTTTAAATGGAGAACTTACTTGGGATAAAATAGAAGGCGCAACAGGATATTTATTGTATTTAGGAGATGAACTTCAAAATAGTGGTCTTCCAATAACAACAAACTCGTATTATGTTGATTTATCAAATAGTTCAAACACTACATATGCATCTTACAAAGTTAGAGCAATTTCAACATCTTCACAATACATAGCAAGTTCTGTGGGAACATATAAAGGTGAAAACGATGAAACATTGGAAGTTGTAAAACTTCATTCGCCAGATGCGTTTATGATTAAAGAAGGTGCTTTTAGATGGGAACTTAATGATTTATGGTCACTTTTACCACTTGTTACAAGTGGTGCGGTTGAAAGTCCTTTCACTGCAACATTGTCTACTATGACTTCTACAAAAATAAATATTAAATTTTCAAGCAAAACAAGTATGGCAGAATTTAGTTATGAAGATTATGCAATAAGATATTGTTTTGTAACAGAAAAATTAAAAAACGATATACAAGACAATATTTTAATACCATCTGATCAAAAAGAAATGATACTTGCTCTTTTAGAAACATATCAGTATGACGGTTGGCCAACATTAAACCACAGTTATTTGGATATGGGTGCCGATTTGCCAGCAGGGGCATATAATTTAACATTAAGACAAAAGGGAGATAGCATAAAATATTTAACATCAAATTACGGAAGTAATATTGAAGTTTATGTGCCTTATGCTCCACAAATTTCAATTGTTTATTCAAATAATTCATATGTGATTTCTTGGAATGCAATCAATATTCCACAAACTTACAATATGCAAACACCAACTTATGTAATTTTTGCAGATAGAAATATTGAAGAAGATGGAAAAACAGTTTCAAAACGTGTTGAGATTGGAAGAACTCAAAGCACAAGTTTCAATCTCACAAACCTTGTTGAAAATGGGACGATTGATTCTTCATACACAGCAGTATATGTGTTTGTTGCAGGCAATGATGACAAAGTTTTAAATGGTAAGATATCAAATAAAATTACTGTTTCAATACTAAACCCAACAACGGCAAGGGTTAGAGATGGTGTCATTTATTGGAATGCACAAGAAAGTGCAAGTGGTTATCAAATAACCTATACAGAAAAGAACGGAAATGTTGTTGGAGAAACAAATACATTAACATTAAAAGATGCAACTTGGGACTGTGCAGAACTTCAAAGTTATGACAAAATAGATGAATACACAATAAACATTCAAGCAATAGGTTTAAAAGTTTCAACAACAACTCACGCAATTATCTCTGGTCCAAACAGTAATGTTGGTAAAGTTTCAAAACTTTCTACTCCAGTAAGTATAGTTGAAGACGGACTTATAAAATGGACTAGCGATGAAAACTCTTCTTCTTATAAGGTATTGGTTAATAAAGACAATAACTTATTTAATACTATATCAATAATAAATCAACCTGATACTAATAATTGTATTTGGTATGAGTCAACATTTATTGAACAAAACTTGTTGTATAAGTTCCAAGCAATAGGAAGCAATGATGTTGATTTGTCAACAGGAGAAAAAGCATTTGTTAGTTCAAACAAAGGAAGCGATATTTATGGAACAACAATAAACAAAGTTTCAAATGTTGTTGCCAAAAAAGGTGTTTTATACTGGGATATTGCTAAAAATAATAATATAAATATAAGTTACTACAAACTAACGTTTAATCAAGTGGACAGTTTTGGTAATCCTATTAACGAAGATTTAATAATAATAAACAACAACTTTACAAATGCAGACGGAACTTGTTCGTATGATTGTTCAAATCTTGCAAGTGGAAAATATAGAGTAACAATCCAAGCGTTTTTCAAGTCTAGCGACAACCTTGGTACATATGACTATAATGGCGAAACAGCATACTATTTGATGAGTGTGAAATCAGATATTTATGAATTCCAAAAGTATAGTGATGTTCAAGGCGAAGACGAAAGTGGTGATGTTTATAATATCGTGTTAAAAGACGGCGAGTTTACTTGGAAATATGTTGGAAGTTTAGAAGAAGAAAACTATCAATATGAATTAAAGTTTAAAATAAATGAAGAAGTAACAAAAGAATATATTGTTATAACAGAAGAAAATAGTTATTATTCATATGTAACGGATAAACTTATAAATGAAAATCCTTTTGAACTTCAAATAAGAGTAATTCCAAAAGATGGTGTTGAAGGATTTGTAAATTCAAACTATGTAACATTTGTAAATCCAAACAATGATAACTTGTCAAATATATATCAATTAAATGGTGTTGACGAAGATGACATTGTTTTAAGAGATTTAAGAGCCGAAGACATAGAAAATATGGAAGACAAGCCAAGTAGTGATTTGCATATTATTTGGAACAAGTACAATGTTTCAACGGGAAGTATAAACATAGATTTACAAGTAAAATATAAAGTAAGTTTCTGGACAAGTGAAGACGAAACTATAAAATCAATAATTGTTGATACAATGTATATAAACACACTTTTATTCCAATCAACAATAAGTGATGAATATACTTTATATTATACAATTCAAGTGTTGCCACTAGGCAATCAAAGTTATATTCCATCTTGTGAAAGTGATGTTAGAGAGATACAAAAACCGCAATCAGTTGATAGCGTTGGATATAACAGCGAAGAAAAATACTTCTATTGGTCAACAGAGGGAACATCAAACGACCATACATATAAAGTTAAAGATGAAATTGTTGAAATTGATGAAAATGGTGATGTTGTATATGTTGATGGAAAACCGAATATTTTAAGAACATACATATACACAACAAAAGATAATCTTACAAATCGCTATACACCAACCGAACAAGGTATGCACAAAGTTTCTGTTGCAGTTGTTGTTAGAAATAGCGATAATGAAGGAAGTTTGACATCTGATTACACATATTACTATGACCAAGTGTTAGAACCGGAAAATAAAGATATTGGAACAACTGTTTTAATA
>CASFMG010000042.1 GCA_949295755.1 uncultured Christensenella sp. | reverse complement strand
GGTTCTTTTAGTGCTTTTAAACCCTGTATTACTGCCAAAAGTTCCATTCTGTTATTTGTTGTGTTTTCTTCATATCCAGAAAATTCTTTTTTATTGCCTTTGTATTCCAAAATACAACTCCAGCCACCAACTCCTGGATTTCCTGAACACGCACCATCTGTGTAGAGAATTATTTTTTTCATATCAATATTATGTAATAAATTTATTTTTAAGTCAATACAATTAAAATACTATAAAAATAAAAAAACCCTTTTTTTAGGGTTTTTTTATATTAAAATATCGTTACAATCATTCCCACCATAATCAAACATAATGCAACTGCTAAAAGTATTAAATATAATGGGTCCTTACTGCTTACTGTGTCTGTTTTTCTTGCAACCTTTGTTATGTTTTTTGCAAGTATTGAAAGTGCAAAACCTAATATGGCAAGGATTATACCAACAAGTTTGTTTGGTGTAGATAAAAACTCAACTAATGTTGCTTCTAAAAGTAATGTCAACATATATCCTCCTAAAACTAAGTTAAGTATAACACTTTTAAAATAAAATTTCAATACATAATTTATAATTATTGTAATATTTTATTTACTTTTTTGCATTTAAAATAGTTTTTAAAGTATTTTGGTTGTTTTTTAACAATTTGCTTTGTTTTAGAATAGTATATTTTTAGTAAGGAGGAATAAATGAAAAAAATAAGCGTACTTTTAATTGCTTTTATGCTTATGCTGACATTTACGCTTTATGGTTGTGGCGAAGGTAATAATGATACATTAAAAACAATTAAAGTAAACGAAGTGACTCATAGTATTTTTTATGCACCCCTTTATGTTGCAATAAATAACGGTTATTTTGAACAAGAAGGATTAAAGGTTGAACTAACCAATGGTGGTGGAGCAGATAAATCTATGACAGCACTGCTTTCTGGTGATGCTGATATTGGTCTTATGGGACCAGAAGCGGCTATATATGTTACAGAAGGTGGAGCACAAGACAGACCTGTTGTGTTTGGTCAATTAACAAAAAGAGATGGCTCTTTTATTGTATCTAAAACTCCATATGAAAACTTTACTCTTGCCGATTTAGTAGGAAAGGAGATTATTGGTGGGAGAAAAGGTGGCGTTCCTGCAATGACACTTGAATATGCAATAAAGCAAGCAGGACTTACTATTGGAACAGGACAAAATCAGGTTAATTTAAGAACCGATGTTGCATTTGACCTTACTGCAAGTGTATTTGATTCAACAGATGCAGATTTTTGCACTCTTTTTGAACCAACTGCAAGTGAACTATGTGAAGAAAAAGGTTATCATATTGTGGCATCAGTTGGCGAACTCAGTGGCGAAGTTCCATATACTGCCTTTATGGCAAAAAAAGGGTATATTGAAGAAAATGCTAAAGATGTTGAAAGATTTTTAAGAGCAGTTTATAGAGGTTATAGATTTTTATTAAAAGCAAGCATTGACGATATTGCAAAAAGTTTAAAACCATCATTTCAAGGATTTTCTGATGAAAATATTGTAACGGCAATTCAAAGTTATGTTAAATGTGATGCTTGGGTTGATAATCCAGCAATGACACAATCGGCTTTTGACAGACTTCAAGATATAATAATATCTGCAGGAGAACTTGATAAAAAAGTGAACTTTACAGATGTTGTAGACAATACAATAGCAAACAAAGTTGTTGAATATTTCATATAGTATATTTAAGCAAAGAATACAGCAAATGCTGTATTTTTTTTCACATTTTTTTACTATTGTTAGTACAATGATTTGAGGAGGACAAAGTGAAAAAATGGACAATTATTTACAGTTAAAAGATGTTTCACTTTCATACCATACAAAAGAAAAAGAAGTGCTTGCACTAGATAATATAACATTTTCAGCAAAAAAGAACGAATATTTGTCTATTGTAGGACCTAGTGGTTGTGGAAAAACAACTATTCTCTCGCTAATTGCAGGCTTATTAAAACCAAGTAGTGGTGAAGTTTTATTAGAAAATAAACCTATTGAAAAAGAAACTACGATTGGTTATATGTTTCAACGCGACCATTTATTTGAATGGCGAACGATATACAAAAATGTTATTTTAGGCTTGGAATTAAACGGGAAAGCAAAAGATAAAGAAAGCATAGAAAGAGTTGATGATTTATTAAAAAAATATGGGCTATACGATTTTAAAAATAGTTATCCATATCAACTTTCAGGTGGAATGCGTCAGCGTGCTGCACTTATTAGAACGCTTGCACTTCAACCAAAAATACTGCTTTTAGATGAACCATTTTCTGCACTTGATTATCAAACCAAATTGAGTGTATGTGATGATGTCCATCAAATAATTACAAACGAAAAACAAACGGTTATTGCTGTTACGCATGATATAAGTGAGGCAATTTCAATGTCTGATAGAATTGTTGTGCTAACAAGTAGACCTTCTAAAGTTAAATTTATTCAAGATATTAAATTACAAAATATAGAAACTCCATTAAAAAGAAGGGAAAGTACTTTATTTTCTAAATATTTTGATTTAATATGGAAGGAGTTATCAAATGAAAAAAAAGAGGAAGTTAAATAACTATTCGCTTGAACATAAAAAATATTTAAAGAAAATTAAAATAGACAAAACAACAACACTAATTGCTCAAATAATTATTTTTTGTGCAATTATTGGACTTTGGGAATTACTTACAGCAACAAAAGTATTAGATCCTTTTTTCCTTAGTTCTCCTTCTCGAATGTTTGCTACACTTGTTGATACATTTAAAAATGGCAATATGTTGTATCACATTGGTATAACACTTTATGAAACTATTGTTGGTTTTATTTTAGCAACGACAATGGGTACATTTATTGCAATAATTTTATGGTGGAGCAATAAACTTAGAAAAATTTTAGACCCATATATTGTTGTTTTAAATGCGTTACCTAAAATTGCTCTTGGACCAGTAATAATAATATGGGTCGGAGCAGGAACACCTGCAATAATAACAATGTGTATTTTAATATGCATTGTGATAACTACATTAAGTATGCTATCGTCATTTTTGTCTTGCGATAAAGATAAAATAGCACTTATGAAATCTATGGGAGCAAACAAATTTCAAATTTTGATGAAACTAATTTTACCAAACTCATTTGGGGAATTTGTTTCGGTTTTAAAAATCAATGTTGGAATGAGTTGGGTAGGTACAATAATGGGTGAGTATTTAGTTAGCAAAGCCGGTCTTGGTTATCTAATTGTTTATGGTGGTCAAGTGTTTAAACTAGATTTAGTTATGGCTTCTACTGTTGTTTTGTGTTTCTTGGCTTGCCTTATGTATATCTTGATTGGAATTTTGGAAAAAAGAGTTAATAGGCACTAAATAAAAAATTAAATAAAATCCAAAAATTCCAATGATGGAATATAAATAAATTACAAAATAATCAAAAGAAATAAATGACAATATTGCACAAATAAGTGTTGGCAAGATAACATTAAATATTTTGTGTTTAAATTTAAAAAATGATTTTAATGTTAAAAGTGTACTTATTAGAGTTGTAAAAATTGCAAATTGCAAAACTATCAAATATAAAATATATAACACATTGTATTTTTGTGATAGAGATAGTATTGGCATACTTGAAGTTATGTACTCGGCGTTTCCAAGTTCAACAAATATAACAAATGCCATAACAATGCTTAAAATAATAGCAGTTGTTAAACTTATTATTTTGCAATCTTTTGTTTTTAAACCATAACTTGATTTTGCAATAACAAAATATGAAAGAAAAACATTGCGGCAAACATAAGTTATAACATTGTATGGAAGTAAAATAATATTTGGAAGTAAAATATTTGAAGGTTGTTGTATGTTTAAAAAACAAACAATAAACATTAAAATTAAAATAATTGGTACAATTATCGTGCATAAATTTTTTATAAAAGAAATATCTTTATAAATTGCTATGCACGATAATATTATTATAAAAATAATTGTTATATAATGCATAGTTGAGTACATTTTTATATTGAATGCAGTAGGGATTGCACTCATCATTGTTGAAGATAAAATAATAAAAGAAATAAAAATAAAAATTTTAATTATTTTATTATTTTTTTTAAATATAATTAAATTTAATTCATCAACATTGTTTATTTTATTTATTGAGCCTAAAATTAGTAATTTATTTATTAAATAATATAATAAAAAAAATATTGGAATAATAAAAATAAAAGAATAATATCCAAAAATGCTAAAAAACGAACTAATTTCTTTTCCTGATACAAATCCAGCACCTATTATTGTTCCAATAATTAAAAGTACAATTTTTAATTGTTTCATATTATATATCTATTATTGATATAATATTTTTATAATAAAAATTTACAATTTATATAAAATATAAATATGAATTCAAAAATAGTTTGTTTAGTATTTTTAATAATGTTTTGCTCTATGTGTATAGCAAGTGTTTTGCCATATCCAAATTTTTATAGTTCAAATTACATTTTTGCAAATGACCAACAAATTATAAACGACAAGGAAGAAGACGAAACAACAAATGTTACATCTCCATACGACAGCATTGAAGTCTTATCATATGATTGGTTTGATTTTATGGACAAGCATTTTACTAAATATGTTACAATTAGAGTAATTGATATAAAATCGCAAACAGAGTATTATGTGCAAAGACTAGGTGGTTATAATCACGCAGATGTACAAACAATTGATTATGAAAACACAAAAATTTTTAAAGAAATATATGGTGGAGAATGGTCGTGGGTAAGGCGTCCAGTTTGGGTTGAAATTGATGGTCAATTTTTTGCAGGTTCAACAAATGGTATGCCACACGGATTTTCGCTTATTGACAATGGTGAAGGTGGACACACTTGTATACATTTTTTAAACAGCAAAACTCACGGCACAAAAAGGGTAGATGAAGCACATCAAGAGTGTGTTAGTTATGCAACAAAAAATAAGGCACTCTTAGTTGAGTACCTTAAAAATCAAGCATTAAAGAAATAGTTAAGCAATATCTCTACGTTTAAATATAAAGTGCGAAATTATATTAAATATCACTATACAAAAACCTATAACAATTGCACTTGTTATAAAGTTTGCATCTGGAAGAATGTTCATACTTAAAAATCCTGTTTTGCTATTGCCGAAATACTTAAACAAATCAAAATGTCCAAATGGTGTATAATTTAGCCACGCACTTGAAACTGTGCCACAAAGAACAATTTGCGTTCCATATAAAAGAGTTGCAATAAACACTGATAAAGCATTTGATTTAAAAATTAAACTAATTAGCATTGCAAGTGAAATATAGAAAAGTAAATTTACAACAAGTGATAGGAAATACATTAAAAGCATAACGAAAGGACTTATTGTTATTATTGTTGATGAATTAAATACAACTAAACAGTTATTAAATGTTATACCATATGAAACAGCACCTACAACAAAAGAAGCAATCATTGAAATTAAAATAAGCATTAAGCCAAACATTAAGCAAGAAAGGTATTTGCCTGTAAAAAGTTTATTTCTTGTGTATGGTCTTATTGCAATCATTTTCATTGTACCGTTACTTTGGTCGCCAGCAATAGAACTGCAAGCATAGAAAATTGTAAACACAATTATTAAAATAATTAAAATTTGCATTGAGTAAACTGTGTAATCAAAAGCATTAGGACTATAAGATGATGCAGTGTTAAAGTTGAAAGAAGATAAATAATTGTAATCAAATGTTTGGTTTTCAATTAAATAATCAAATATTTGTATTTCTTCGTTTATTTTATATCTATAAACTTGTGTGTATCCAATAAGTCCGTTTAATTCAGTATCTTTAACATCACTTATGCGTAAAAGAGTAAATTTGTCTTGCATAACTGATTTATTCATTTGTGCATATGAATAGTAATTTGCGATGTATTCATTCATTTGTGCTTTATCGCTTTCTTCTTTACTGTCTTCATATTCATTGTAAAAGTCTACAATTTGTGGAAAATAAATATTTTCTAAATTTTGTGTTGCTTTTGTGTAATAAGTTTCAATTATAGCATCGTAGTCTTCTTGATTAATTGTGAAAGTTTTAAGAGTAGACACTATTTTTAGTGCTTCATCAATACTATATTCGGTTGCTATT
Organism: uncultured Christensenella sp.; assembly: GCA_949295755.1. Lineage (GTDB taxonomy): Bacteria > Bacillota > Clostridia > Christensenellales > UBA1242 > UBA5893. The sequence continues at coordinate 1,672 of CASFMG010000042.1, read as the reverse complement.
GTGTTGCCTAAACTGATGAAAGCATTTTTGTCATATTGTTCATAGTTGTTAGGTAGTGCATTGTATATTTTGTTTATGCTTTCATACATTCTATCATAATCGTTTTGATAAAAATAAAAGTTTAATGTTTCACTTTGTATTTTTGCCAAATAGTTCATCAAGTCTGATAAATCTGTTTTTAATGAATAGAACAATTCAATGGTAACACTTTTGTTTGCATAAAATTCTCTATCTGTGTATGTTGATATTTTTAAAACTTCGTCTTGAATTAAACCTTTTGTGTTGTCGGTTATATTTGGAAAGTATTTTTTTAAAGAAACAGTTTTATCGGTCAATGTTTTTAATTTATTGTCTTTTGTTATGCTTTCGTATTGGCTTTTTATTTCGTTATGTGCGTCAGTTAAGTCTTTATCAATAGAAAGTTTATTTGTTGTTGTTTGAGATGTACTTAAAAATTGCTCATATATTTCTGCAACTGTGTTTGCTTCATAACTCAATTTTACTGTTTTGCTTGTTGGTGTATAAACTAAACTTGTTACAACAATCGCAATAATTAAAAGTGCCGTCAAAATAAATATAGAAGGTCTATAAAATATTTTATTAAATTCGGCTTTTGCAAGTCTAAAAACTTTTTTCATATTTTCTCCTGTTAATTTATTGAAGTGGTTGCGTGATTTTTGTTTATTATATTTAAAAATACATCTTCAAGTGAATAATCAACTTCGCCTGCAGCATAAACCAAGATTTTGTTTTTCGTAAGTTCAACAATCATTCTAGATAGTAGTGTCATATCGCCAGAGTCAATATAAACTTTGTTACCTTGAAGTTTAACTTTGCAATTAAATTTTTGCATCAAAATTTTTCCTGCTAGGTTAGGGGCGTTGCATTTTATATATTGTGAACCAACAATAGAAAAGTTCTTTTTTATTTGTTCCATTGTTTGAACTTGTATTATTTTTCCATTGTCTATTATTGCGACCATATCACACAAGTTTTCCATTTCACCTAAAATATGGCTTGAAATTAAAATTGCAATTCCTTCTTTATATGCAAGGGTTTTAAGCATCATTCTAAACTCTCTAATCCCATTTGCATCAAGTCCGTTTGTTGGCTCGTCTAAAATTAAGAGTTTTGGTTTGTTAAGTAGTGCTTGTGCTACACCCAGCCTTTGTTTCATTCCAAGTGAGTAATTTCCAACTTTGTCCTTTATCCTATTACTTAACCCTACGAGTGATGCAACTTCGTTTATTCTAGACATATTTACATTGCCAGACAGTTTAGCAAAATATTTAAGGTTGTTATATCCTGAAAGATAGTTATAAAAATGTGGTATTTCAATCATAGCACCAACATTTTTTATTGCACCTTCAAAACCTTCTTTAATCGAGTGCCCACAAATATAAACATCGCCACTTGTTATTCTAGCAAGACCTGTAAGCATTTTTATTGTGGTGCTTTTTCCAGCACCATTTGCACCTAAGAAACCTATAATTTGTCCTGCGTACAAATTTAATGAAATGTTGTTTACTGCAATTCTTTCGCCATATTTTTTTGTTAGATTTCTAATACTTAAAACGGGTTTTAAACCTTTTTGTTGCAAATTGTTTTCATTGTGAGAAGGTACTCGCTCAGTGCCTGTATTTTGCACAGAATTATTTGACGGAATAGGTAT
>CASFMG010000041.1 GCA_949295755.1 uncultured Christensenella sp. | reverse complement strand
TTTCTCCTTTTAGATTTCTTCTACAACTAAATTTGAATTTGTAAACACACAGATTTCGCTTGCAATCATAAGTGATTTTGTTGCAATTTCTCTTGCACTTAAATCAGTGTTTTGCATTAGTGCTTTTGCAGCACTAAGTGCATAATTCCCACCACTTCCAATTGCACAAACATCATCTTGTGGTTCAATTACATCACCCATTCCTGAAATTATTAAAAGTTTTTCTTTGTCGGCAACAATAAGCATTGCTTCAAGTTTTCTAAGCGCTTTATCCATTCTCCACAAACTTGCGAGTTCAACTGCACTTTTCATTAAGTTACCAGAAAATTTATTTAACATTTCCTCAAATCTTTCACTTAAACTAAAAGCATCAGCAACACTTCCTGCAAATCCAATTATAACTTGGTCGTTATAAATTCTTCTAACTTTTACGGCATTACTTTTAAAAATAACGCTTTGTTGCATTGTTACTTGGCCGTCGCCACAAACAACAGTTTTTCCATTTCTTTTAACAGCACAAATTGTTGTGCCTTTAAACAAATTCTCCATTTAATTTCTCCTTAAATAATTCTATTTCATTCATTGAACAATCTAGCATATATTGTTTTTTTGATTGTTTGTCAAAAAAATTTTTATCACAACTTATTATACCATAATTAGCATTCATTGGTTGAAAGTTATTATCATCTGCATTTGCTATATAATTTATTATTGCTCCCAAACAAGTATTCGTTGGTAAACATAACAATTCCTTATCGCGAATATATAATAACATATTTATCGCACAAAACAAACCACTTGCAATACTTTCCACATATCCTTCAACACCTGAAATCTGTCCAGCAACAAAAATATTTGGATATTTTTTTAATTGTGAATGACTGTTTAAACATTTCGGTGCATTTATATAACTGTTTCTATGCATTGTTCCATATCTTAAAAACTCAGCATTTTTAAGTGCAGGAATCATTGAAAACACTCTTTTTTGTTCTTTAAATAATAAATTTGTTTGGAACCCTACCAAATTTAACGATGTTCCATCCTTATTTTCTTTTCTTAATTGCAAAATCGCATATGGTTTTTCTTCTTTAACGTGTTTACTTAGTCCTACAGGTTTCATTGGTCCATATCGCAAAGATTTGTCACCTCGTTTGGCTAAAACTTCTATTGGCATACAACCTTCAAACACTTTTAATTTTTCAAATGTGTGAAGTTCAACACATTTTGCATTTACAAGTTCGTTTACAAAATTTTCATATTCTTTTTTATTAAGCCAACAATTTAGATAATCATTTCCACCTTTATCGTATCTATTTGCCCAAAAAGCCCTAGACATATCAACACTTTCAGTACTAATAATAGGAGCAATAGCATCATAAAAATAACAATTTTCATCGCCAATTTTATCCATTATATCTTTAAACAATTCATCATCACATAGTGGTCCTGTTGCAATTATTGTTGGTTTTGACCAATCAATTGTTGTTACAACTTTGTCGATTACTTTTATATTTTTATGATTTTTTATTGTGTTTGTTACAAGCGTAGAAAATTTTTCCCTATCAACAGACAATGCCGTTCCTGATTCAACCTTACATTTATTTGCACAATCAAGCAAAAAACAACCTAGTTTTTCAAGTTCCATTTTAAGCATACCACTTGCAGATAGTGGTTCTGTGCTTTTTAAACTATTACTGCAAACAAGTTCTGCAAATAAATTAGAATGTTGTGCAGAAGTTTTTTTTATATTTTTCATTTCAAAAAGATTAACTTTTATGCCATGACTCGCCAAAAAATAGGCTGATTCACAACCTGCAAGTCCCGCACCAATAACATTAACAATCTTATTCTTTAACATATTTACAACTATGGTTTGAGCAAATAATTTTTTTACCCTTTTTAACTAGATATGTTCCACACTCTGGACATTTTTCCCCTGTTGGAATATCCCAACTCATAAAACTACAATCAGGATATCCACTGCAAGAGTAAAAAATTTTACCTTTTTTGCTTTTCTTTTGCAAAACTTCTTTCCCACATTCTGGACAAATCCCTTTTGGGGCATTTGGTTCATTGTAAGGTATAATATTTTTGCAATTAGGGAAGTTTGAACAACCTAGGAATTTACCATACTTTCCTTCTCGTATAACCATTATGTGCCCACATTTTTCACATAAAATGTCGGTTTCTATTGGTTCTGGTTTTGGCGAAACATATGCCTTAAAATTTGCATTTACTAATAAATCTTTAAAACTCTTCCAAAAATCATCAATAACTTTTTGCCATTCTAAATTTCTTTCTGCAATTTCATCTAGTTTTGTTTCCATATAAGCCGTAAATGTAACATTTATCATTTTATTGAAATAGTTTTCCAAAAATCCTGTTACAGACCTACCAAGTTCTGTAGGTTTAATGTATTTACCATCTTTTTCTGTATATTGTCGCGAAGCAAGTATTGTAACAGTTGGAGCATATGTTGCAGGTCTACCAATACCTTTTTCTTCCATCGCTTTTACAAGTGTTGCTTCAGTGTATCTAGATGGTGGTTTTGTAAATTTTTGTTCTGGTTTCATCTCAACCAAATCCAAAATTTCTCCTTCTTCTAGTACAGGAAGTTTTGCATTTTCTTCTTTTTCATCTTTGTCAACGCTTTCAACAATTTTATATGCACCAGTCCAACCTGCAAATGTAAGAGTTTTTCCAACGGACTTAAAAGTACATTCATTTGCTTTTATTTGAGCAGTAACATTATCATATTCTGCTTCTGACATTTGACAAGCAACAAACCTTTCATAAATCAATTTATATAACTTATAAGCATCACTTGGTGCTATATCTTTTATACTTTCAGGAGTTCTAGAAAGAGAGATTGGTCTAATTGCCTCGTGCGCGTCTTGTGCATTTTCTTTTACGTGAAAAACATTTGGTTGTTTTGGCAAATATTTTTCTCCGTACTTATTTAAAATATGTTCTCTTGCCATTTTAACTGCATCATCACTAATTCTAACACTATCCGTTCTTATATAAGTTATAAAGGCAATTTTCCCTTCGTTTGGAAGGTCTATACCTTCATATAGTTGTTGAGCAGCCTGAGTTGTTCTTTTTAAACTCATATTCAACTTATTTAAAGCATCTTGTTGCATTGTACTTGTTGTAAATGGTGCAGGCGCTTTTGATTTCGTTTTTGTTTTTTTGAGAGAACTAACAACATAATAAGCCGTTTTTAAATTTTCTAAAACCGTGTCAACTTCTTCTTTTTTGGTTAATTTAATTTTTTTATTTTTATACTCTATAAGTGCCGATTTAAATGTTAATGCTTGTTTTTTTTTCTTTAAAATGGCATTTACATTCCAATATTCTTCTGGAACAAATTTTTCTATTTCTTTTTCACGGTCTACAACAAGTCGAAGTGCTACTGATTGGACTCTGCCTGCACTGAGTTTTGGTTTTATTTTTTTGCACAAAATTGGAGAAAGTTTATAGCCCATAATCCTATCTAATATTCTTCGTGCTTGCTGTGCATCAACTAAATTTATATCTATTGGCCTAGGCGACAAAAGTGCTTTTTCAACTGCATTTTTACTGATTTCATTAAAAACAATTCTGCAATTTGAATTTGGGTCAATGTTAAGACAATAAGCAAGATGCCAAGCAATTGCTTCTCCCTCTCTATCAGGGTCGGTTGCAAGCAAAACTTGTTCGGCTTTTTTTGCTTTTTCTTTTATATCTTCAATAACACTTTTTTTATCGGGCAAAATTTCATATTTTGGTTCAAAATTTTTTGTTAAATCAACACCAAAAGTTTTTTGTGGCAAATCCCTAACGTGCCCTTTTGAAGACATAACTAAATAATCTTTACCTAAATATTTTTGTATTGTTTCTCTTTTTCCTGGAGATTCAATAACTATAAGTTTCATTTATCCTCCTAAACCGAATAATAGTTCCCCGGCAATTTTTTTATTATTCCACGAATTTGCATAGTTGTCAAACAAGTATTTAAACTTTGAACGGAAAGATTTGTATAAAATTGTAACTCATCAAAATTTTTTTCTCCTGATTGAAGATAATTATATATTATTTGTTCATCAAAGTTTAATTGTAATTTTTCTTGTTTTTTTTGTACTTTATGTATTCCATAACTATTTAAAATGTCTTCAACACAAGTAACGCATTGGGCGTGTCCATATTTAATTATATTGTTTGTTCCTTCACTATTTAAACTAGTTATATTTCCTGGAACACTAAAAACATCTAATCCTAATTCAAGTGCATAATCTTTTGTATAAAGTGAACCACTTTTCTTTGCTGCTTCTGGAATTAACACTCCATTACTTAGTGCTGCAATTATTCTATTTCTTGCAGGAAAAGAATATGACCTTGCTGTGTATGTTGGATAATATTCTGTTATTAAAAGACCTTTCTCTGCAATTTCTTTTGATAAATTATAATTTATAGCAGGATACATTTTTTCAAGACCATTGCCTAAAACTGCAATGGTTTTCCCGTTTGTTTTAAGCGCCGTTTCGTGTGATATTTTATCAACACCTGTAGAAAGTCCACTAATTATTGTTAATCCTGCTTCGCTTAATCCCTTCGCAAATTTATAAGTTATATCTTTTCCATAAAAACTTGGATTTCTTGTTCCAACAATAGCAATACCTTTTGTATTTGCAATCGACAAATCGCCTTTATAATATAAAATGAGTGGTGGTTGTTGTAAGTTTAATAATGATTGTGGATAATTTTCACTTTGAATAGTTACATAGCTGACTTTATTGCTGACTAAATACTTTTCAAATGTGTCAAAAGAAAATTTTTCATATTTTGTTTTATATTTTGAAAAATTTGTTCCAAATTCATTTAACAAAAACTCATCATTATTTAAAAAGTCATCAAAAAACTCACCTGCTCTTTCATAGTGTGATATAATATCACTCATTTTTTTATATGAAAGTTCAAGTGCCGACAAAAATATATAAGTTTTATCATCTAAACTAATCATTATACCCAATAT
>CASFMG010000040.1 GCA_949295755.1 uncultured Christensenella sp. | reverse complement strand
TTCTAGCAGTTTCACTGTAAGATAGATGATGTTCACGCATATCTATTATACACGAAATTTTAAATTCTGGACTATATTTTCTGTTCTTTCTCATAAAAAAGTGAACCTCCTTAAGTTGTCTAACTTTTGGGGTTCACTTCACAATTACTGTTATATTATTTGGGATATTTATTTTATTTAAATTTTTACAGTTTGCAAATGCGAATCTACCAATTTTTGTTACACTCTTTGGTATATTTATACTAGATAAGCCTACGCAGTTATAAAAAGCTTTATCACCTATAGCTTTAACATTTTTCCAAAATTTTCTAGGTTTTTTAGTCAAAAGTCTAATATCTTCCTCGTTAACCTTTATTAATTCACCGTTTTTAATTTCCATATTTTTAACTCCTTGACTACATTATAAATCAAGTCAAATTAAAAGTCAATATAGAATTTTTTAATTATCATGTATAAATCATATTAAATTGGCTTCTTATTCTTATAAAACTAATTAATTTATAAATCTAAAATTTGCAAATTTTAGGTTGAAATACATTTAATTATAGCAAATCAATTCCTTGTTTTTCACATAAGTTTAAATTTTTATTATCCCAATACGAAACTTGGACTTCACCAATATGTTTTCTTTCAAGCAATAACTGACATATACGACTCTGTCCTATACCACCGCCTATTGTTAGTGGCAATTTGTTTGTTATAATCATTTTATGATAATCTTGATTATATTCTTCTTCATTACCAAATTGTTTAATTTGTTTAATCATACTTTGCTTATTAACTCTTATGCCCATACTTGAAACTTCAAGTGGCATATCCATTATATCGTGATAAAATAACAAATCGCCATTTAGTAACCAATCATCATAATCAGGAGAACGCAAGTCGTGTATTTCTCCATTTTGTAATTTGTCTCCTATGCCAATGATAAATACTGTTTTATATTTTTTAACAATTTCATATTCTCTTTGTTTAGGTGTTTTATCAGGATACAAATCAAGTAATTGTTGGCTTGTGATAAATTTTACAACCGGATTTAATTTGAATTGTTTTTTGTAACCAATTTTTGTAGTATATTTACTTACTTTAACGATTGATTTTACTATAAGTATTACAGTTTGCTTTAAATAATCCAGTGTTCTGTCTTTTTCTTCTATAATCTTTTCCCAGTCCCATTGATCAACGAAAATAGAATGAATATTATCCATTTCATCATCTTTTCTAATTGCCTTCATATCGACACATAAACCTTGATGCACTGCAAAATTATATTTTTTTAACGCTATTCTTTTCCATTTTGCTAATGACTGAACTACTTCCAACCTTTCACCAGTTTTTTTAACCTCAAATTTAACAGGTTTTTCTACACCTGATAATCTATCTTGAAGACCTGATTTTTCCGTAACAAAAATAGGTGCGACAATAGGAATTAAATTTAAGTTTTTACAAAGTTCTTTATAAAATTTATATTTTATTTTAAATATTAGTTTTTGTTTTTGTTTAGTTTCAAGTTTTTGATAACGCATATTTTTCACGACCGCTAATTTTTCCTTTTTTGTGTTTTGTATTTAAAATTGATATTAAAAATTATATAATAAACATAAAGAATAATCATAATCATAACTATATATTAAATATTTAATTGTTGCAATCTAAAACTACTTTTATAGTGTCTTTTGGGTTTTCTATTAAAAGTTTAAATGCTTTTTTATAATCTGACAAATTGAATTTATGAGTTATAAATCCTTCAGTAATCAACTTCCCTTGTTTCATTAAATCTATAACCATTTCAAAAGTGCTGATTTTTTTACCTTTATAGTATTCCATTCCGTGACTATCACAACCAACAATATGCAAACCTTGCCACCATATTGGAGTTTCGTCAAATTTCGTTTTTGTCATTTGATATCCAACTTTAACAAGTGTTCCTTGCGCCTTTAACCACCTTAATGTATCGTTAAATAATGTACCTTTGCTAACTGTATCGTAAATTATATCAAATCCACCCATTATCATTTTATTATTGCCCTTTTGATACAATTTCCCATTTGTTGCTTTTGCAACTGCTATATAATTATCTCCTTTTAAAATTTCATCTGCTCCGAGTTTTTTTGCAAATTCGTGTTTGTTTGGATTTCTTTCCATAACATAAACCTTACAGTTTGGATTCAATACTTTTATAAATTGAATTATACCCAGTCCAATCATACCTGCACCTATTACCAAAACCTTATCGTTGTCTTTTGGTATACACTTTAAAACAGAATGTAAACTAACTGCAAAAGGTTCAATTAAAACAGCCTGCTCGTTTGTTATTTCATTTGATACTTTTAATAGTTGCCCTTGTGGAGCATAATAGTAGTCTCCAAATCCCGCTCCAACTATTTGTTTAACTTTGCTTGGTTCTCCATAATTTTCACAAATAGCATAGTTGCCTTCTTGACATTTCTCGCATTGTGGTTCAATTCCTTTTATATCACAACAAGCCATATATTTGTGCATCGTAACTCTATCTCCCACTTGAAATTTTGTTACATTTTTACCTATTTCAACAACTTCGCCTATTGTCTCATGACCTAAGTATGTTATTTCTGAACAAGGCATTGGCAAAAACGCAGTACTTGGACCTTGTTTACAAGTGTAAAAAATCATATCAGAACCACAAATACCAGATAATACATTTTTGACTTTCACATAGTTTTCGTTTGGCAATTTGTCATCTTTTATTTTTATAAATTTTATCGGAGATATTCTAAAATGATATGCTTTTTTGGTTAATTTGCTAAGTATTTGTATAAGTCCTATTTTTAAAATTTTTCCTTCAAATATAATTGTTTTCATAGATCCCCCTGTCAAAAATAATATAACACACAAGTTAATTTTTAAAAAATAAAATGTATACCTAATTTAACAAAAATATTATAAAAATACATTATTTGGCAAAAATATTATGAGGTGATTTATGCAATATGTTAAAGGAACTCCATATTTTTGTAAAAAATTTAAAAAAATAAAAGAATATCCGTACCTAAACAATGACATAACAACTGATGTTTTGATTGTTGGTGGTGGAATATGTGGAGCAATTTTAAACTACTATTTATCACAAAAATATGATGTTGTTTTAATTGACAAAGGAAGAATTGGTCAATGTTGTACTTCCTGTGCAACTGCAATACTTGAATATCAATTAGATGATTTTTATAGTAAATTAAAAAAAGAATTTTCAAAAGAAGAAATAATTGAAATATATAAAATGGGTATAAATTCCGTTAATAAAATAGAAAAATTTATAAAAAAGTACGGCAATGAATGTGATTTTTACAAGCGTCCATCTTTTTTATATACAACAAAAGAAAACGAATACAAACTGCTTAAAAATGAATATGATTTAAGAAAAAATTATGGTTTAAAGTGTGAATTTTTTGACAAAAACAACAATCCTTTTAATTTTAACATTGCATATGGCATATATACACAAAATGGTGGTGCGGAATTAAATCCATATCTTTTTACAAAACAACTAATTGAAAATGCAAAAAATCAAGATAAGATTTTTGAAAACACTGGCTATGAAAGTATGACAAAAAAAGATAATTGCATTGAAGTTAGAACAAATTACAATCAAATAATAACCTGCAAAAGAATAGTTTTTGCAACAGGTTTTAATCTTGAAGAATTTGACAATCAAGATATTATTGAAAGGTTTACAACATACACAATAATAACTAACAAACCTAAAGATTTTGAATGGTTTAATAGAGCAACAATACACGATACAATTGACCCTTATCACTATTTAAGATTACTGCCAAACAATAGGATAATTTTTGGTGGAGAAGATGTACCATTTAAAAAATCTAATATGACCGAAAAAAAAGCACAATCAAAATACAAAAATCTTTATAACTACCTTCTAAAAATGTTTCCTTCTTTAAAAAACAAAATTGAAATTGAATACTCATTTTGTGGTTGTTTTGGTGCAACTGATAATAACCTTGGACTAATTGGAGAAACCGATGTTGACAATGTTTATTATTTTTTAAGTTGTGGAGCCAACGGGATTGTAAACGCTATGTATGGTGTTGAATTGATGGAAAATTTGTTAAAAAATAAAACAGATAAATTTGAACATCTCTTTACACCTTTAAGAGTATTAAATAAATAAACACGATTTAAGATCGTGTTTATTCAGACTGTCGAAAAACTGTATGACCGAAAAATTTTGCAAAATTTTTCTTGTTTTGTTTACTGCAAAACGCAAAAAAACAGTCATTTAGGTAACTAAACTCCTGATTTTGGGTATTTTGCGAGCCTCGCCTCACTTGTTTTTCGGCAGTCTGATCTATTTGTCTACACGCTGAATAAACACGATTTAAGATCGTGTTTATTTTTACCATTTGATTTGATTTATTGTGTTTTTAATGCAATCAATTGAATCACTAAGTCTATCTTCTTCATAAGGTGTTAAATCCAAATATAATGTTTCTTTTACACCTTTTCTATTTAATATTGCTGGCATACCAATAAATATATCTTGCTCTTTGTTATAAGTTGAAACTGTCATAATTTGATTTGAATTTTCCAAAATAGCATTTGTTATATTTAACAAACACATTCCAATTCCATAACAAGTGTTGCCTTTTTTGTTTATAATATCATATGCACTTGTTCTAACATTATAAAGCAGTCTTGAACGTTGGTCATCGTTTAAATATTTTGTTGCTTTGTTTAATCCAATTATAGCATTGCTCCAAGGTACAAATTCGCTATCTCCGTGCTCGCCAATTACATATGCGTGAATATTTTTTGGATTTACACCTATCTCATCACAAATAAGACCTCTCAATCTTGCAGTATCTAAAACTGTTCCACTACCAATAACTTTATGTTCAGGAAAGTTTGATAATTTGTATGTTATATAAGTCATAACATCAAGTGGATTTGTTGCGATTAAGTATATACCATTAAATTTTGTTTTGCTTATTTCTTCAATTATACTTTTAAAAACAACATAGTTTTTGTTTATTAAATCTCGTCTGGTTTCTCCGACTTCCTGATTTCGACCTGCACAAATACAAATTATATCTGCATTATCACACTCTTTATATTCTCCACTTTTTACAACAATACGGTTAGAATTGTATGTTGCTGCGTGACTTAAATCAAGGGCTTCACCTTCAGCCTTTGTTTTATTTATATCAATCAACACTAGTTCATCAACTTTATTTTTAGTTGTAACCAAACTAAATGCATAACTCATACCAACATTACCACAACCAACAATAACGACTTTACTCATATCATCTCCTATTTATTAAAAAACATAAATTTTTTATGTCTTAAGTATATATATGGTTAGTAAATATGTCAATAATTTAAGAATATATAAAATTAAAAGTACATAAATCTATTTTATTAACATCAAAAACAGACAATGAATCATTTAGTGCATAGTACACTGTTTCTTCATTTTCTTCACAAACATTTATAATTAAAATACAAATTCCTTGTTCTTTTGAAATTGATACCGAATTGTAAATTGAATTTCTTATTTCTTTCGCATCTCCATTTGCATAAATAGACATATAAAGTTTTGGAACTATTATTGAATTTGTTAAAAATTTTGTATCATCTTGCTTAAAATCTGAATACATATCTTTGTTTGATGTTTTCAATGTTAATGGCATTGATAAATCCCAAAATTTTTTTTTATATTCATTACTAATGTCATCAAAATTGTCTAAACATATAATTAAATTATAACCATCGCTCATTTTAGCCATAATCTCGCTTTTAAAATTATTTGGATAAAAGAAACCAAACACTAACAATAATAAAATAAAAACAAATAAGAAAATTTTTTATTATCAAAAAAAATATAATTTACAAAACGGTCCGATTGGTTGAAAATGCTGTTACTGCTGCAACACTCTCCGTCATTCAAATCGTTACTCATAAAAATTCCTAATTTTTTAAAGA
>CASFMG010000039.1 GCA_949295755.1 uncultured Christensenella sp. | reverse complement strand
TTTAAAACAAGAAATAAAATGTAAAAAATGCAATGCAACTCTAAAAAAGGGTGCAAAATTTTGCCCAGAATGTGGAACTAAGGTTGAAAAATAATGACTCAAACAAAAATTGATTCTAATCAAGATAAATGTCAAACTTGTGGTGGAATTTTAAGGTTTTCGCCTGACGATATGGCATTAAAGTGTGTTTCGTGTTCAAATTTAGAAAAAATTGATATAAAGAAAGATGTTATAAAACATATCTATGGAACGGACGAACAAAAAACAAAAGAATATAATGAATTTACAAAACAAAACAAAGTATTTAAGTGTAGTAGTTGTGGAAGCAACATTGTTTTAAACACGCTTGAAGTTAGCAAAACTTGTCCGTATTGCTCTAGTCCTTGTGTTATAGATAAAACTGAAAAAATTGGACTTAAACCCGATGGAATAATACCTTTTAAATTTGGAAAAGAAAAGGCGAGAGAATTATATAAAAAAGGAATAAAGAAAAAATGGTTTATTCCAAATGTTTTTAAAAAGACTCCACCAATAGATGAAATGAAAGGTGTTTATGTTCCAACTTTTTTATTTGATGCAAATGCCTTCACATCTTATAGTGGAAGACTAGGAACATCAAGAACAGATGCAAGGGGACGAACTTACACATCTTATAGAAACATAAGTGGTACATATAAATCTTCTCACAAAGATGTACTTGTGGAAACAAGTTCAAAACTTGACCAAATCACTTTTAATTCAATCAATCCGTTTAATATAAAAGAAGTGGTTAGTTTTAATTCATCATTTATTTTGGGTTATAGCGTTGAACACTACAATCAAAAACTTGATGTTTGCAAAAATCTTGCCGATAATATTATGAAAAACAAAATAAAGGCTTTGATTTTGTCGCAATATTCGTATGACACAGTTGCAAGTTTTTATCAAAAAACAACATTTAGTGAAGAGAAATACTCATATTTTATTGTTCCAACATATCAAGTAAACTATAAATACAAAGATAAAAACTACACAACATTTATGAACGGCCAAACGGGAAAAGTTGGAAGTGGTTATCCAAAATCAGCTGTAAAAATAACATTTTTTGTTTTGTTTATAATTGCAATCATTGTTGGAATCATTTTAGCATTTAATTTTAGTTAAAAATCACTTGTTTTAGTGATTTTTTATTTTTGGTATTGAAACATAAAAACTATTGTGATAAAATGATCGTGTTTGGAGATTATTATGGACGATAAAATAAAAGCATTAAATATTTTGAATGAATACAAAAACAAATTAAATGAATTAGATAATACATATGAAACATTAAATGCAAGATATGGAAAAATAGATGCAAATTGCAAAAATCTGTGTAACAATTTTTTAAATGTAAAAAAGCCTAAATTATTATCTGTAATATCTGCAGGACTTATGAATTTTTTGGGTGTTGTGGCTTTGCCTATTTTGTTTTTTTCGGTTCCATTTTTTGTTGCTTGCGTTGCTTATTATGTAATAAGTATGAAAAATTATAAAAAAACTATTAAAGAACTAGAATCGCAAATTATTAAATTAAACGAAGAAAAATTTTTAATATCTTTAGAAAAAGAAAGTTTAAAATACAAAAGGGTTTTCATTGTAAATAATGTTGATGATTTAAGTAAGTTGGTGTACACAAAAGACTCAGTTTCTAAACAACAAATTGAAATTATTTCATTTGCTGGCGAAAATTTAAAATTTTTGAATAAAATAGAACAAGAAAATAAAAAAGAACAAGAAAAAGATATGTAAGAATATATAAAAAAATTTTAATCATTATAAAAAATATCCACAATGGATATTTTTTTATTGCGTAAATTTTTTAAAAAAAACACTTTCTTTATATACTATACTATGATATAATACTATTAGTATATAATATATAAAAAAGATAACAATTTAATATGGGAGAAAATAATGGAAAACGAATTGGACTTAACCAAAAGTGAAAAGTATGACCAAACCGACATTCAAGTTTTAGAAGGGCTTGAACCTGTTAGAAAAAGACCGGGAATGTATATTGGCTCAACTGATGAAAGGGGACTTCATCACTTAATCACCGAAGTTGTTGACAATAGTATTGATGAAGCACTTGCTGGATATTGTACACATATTGAAGTGAGTTTAAATAATGATGGTTCTTGTTCTGTTACAGACAATGGAAGGGGTATCCCAACAGGCATTATTGAAAAAGAAGGCAAAAGTGCAGTTGAAGTTGTTTTAACAAAACTCCACGCAGGTGGAAAGTTTGGTGGAAGTGGTTACAAAATTTCAGGTGGACTTCACGGCGTTGGTGTAAGTTGTGTTAACGCACTAAGTAAATGGCTAAAAGTTGATGTTTATCAAAACGGATATCACTTTTATATGCAGTTTGCAAGGGGAGTTGCAGATGCACCACTTAAAAAATTAGATAAATCTGACAAGCGTGGAACTATGGTAACATTCCTGCCAGACGACACAATTTTTGAAACAGTTGAATTTGACTATGAAACAATAAAAAACAGATTTAGAGAAATTGCATTCTTAAATAAAGGTATTGTTATAACTCTTGAAGATAAACGAGAAGGCAAAGAAAAGAAAGATGTTTTTGAATTTAAGGGTGGCATAATTGAGTTTGTTGAATATTTAAACAAAAACAAAAATCCACTTTTCCCACACCCTGTATATTTTAATAAATTAACAGAAACAAGCGAAGTTGAAATCAGTTTTCAATACAATGATGGATATAACGAAATAATACACACATATGCAAATAACATAAATACCGAAGAAGGTGGAACACACCTTGTAGGGTTTAAAAATGCACTCACAAAAGTTATAAACGACTATGCACAAAAAAACAAAATATTAAAAGAAAACGAAAAACTTTCTGGCGATGATTGTAGAGAAGGTTTAACTGCTGTTGTAAGTGTTAAACTTATGAATCCACAGTTTGAAGGTCAAACAAAAACAAAACTTGGCAACAGTGAAATGCGATATGCAGTTGAAAAAGCAGTAACAGAAGGTTTTGGCGACTTTTTGGAAGAAAATCCAACATACGGCAGGGAACTTGTTTTAAAAAGCATAACGGCACAAAGGGCAAGAGAAGCAGCAAGACTTGCAAGAGAGTCAACACGAAGAAAAGGAGTGCTTGAAAGTACAACACTTCCAGGAAAACTTGCAGACTGCACCGAAAAAGACCCAACGCATTGCGAGATATACCTTGTCGAAGGTGATTCGGCTGGTGGCAGTGCAAAACAAGGCAGAGATAGAAGATTTCAAGCCATACTTCCACTTAGGGGCAAAATTTTAAATGTAGAAAAAGCACGACTTAATCACATACTTGAAAACAACGAAATAAAGAGTATGATAACAGCATTTGGTGCAGGAATACACGATGACTTTGATGAAAGTAAACTTCGATATAACAAAATAATTTGTATGACCGATGCCGATGTCGATGGTTCTCACATAAGAATACTTCTTCTAACATTCTTTTTTAGGTTTATGCGTCCACTTATTGAAAAAGGTCATGTTTACAGTGCACAACCACCACTGTACAAACTAAACAGAGGCAAAGATGAATTATATTTTTACTCTGATGAAGAACTTGAAGCAAACTTAACCGAGTTTGGCAGAAAAGGTGTAACAATTCAAAGATATAAAGGTCTTGGAGAAATG
>CASFMG010000038.1 GCA_949295755.1 uncultured Christensenella sp. | reverse complement strand
TTTTACATTGACAAAACCACTTGAAAAATCTTTAAGAAAATTAAATCTAAATTATAAAATATCAAGTTCTTTGGCTCTTGTTATTTCGGTGCAAATTGGACTTATTCCACTTTTAACTGTTTATAATAATAATTTTAATTTATTTTCACTTTTAATAAACTTGATTTGTGTTCCGTATTTTGAATTTGCTTTTATGCTAACTTTTATTTTTGTTCCGATTTGTATGTTGTTGCCATTTTTAAATTTTGGATTAAATATTTTGGAATTTATGTATTTAGGTGTAACTCTACTTGCTAATTTCGTGGGAAGTTTAAGTTGGGCAAATTTGCCGCTTTATGAATTTAATGATATTTTGGTTATTTCAAGTTATATTGTAATTTTTTTGTGTTCCAAATTTATAAATTTAAAATCAAAAGATAAAGCGATTATTAGTTGCTTTATATTGTCTTTTGGTTTTTTGTGCACATTTTTAGTAAAGATAATTTAAAAGATTTGAATTTTTTTATAGTAATGTTATAATATAAGAAATATGACATATTCGCAGTTTATACTCTTAACAAAATTAAAAAATGTCTACACACTATGTGGAGACTCTTTTTTGGCGAAAGAATGCATAAAATTTTTTAAAAAAAAACTTAATATAGAAAGTGAGTATGACATTTCTAAATTTGACAACGAAAATTTTTCTTGCGATGCACTGATTGAGAGTTGTGAACAAATCAGTTTTTTTGCCAAAAACAGATTATGTATTGTTAAAGATATAAAACAAATTCTAGAAGACGATAAGAAAAAACTTTTAAAGTATATAGAAAATGTAAATTCATTTACCACTCTAATTTTTATTGATACACAAAATTTAAAAATATTTGATTTTATTAACGCAGAAAAAGTTGAATTAAAATTAAATGATTATGAACTATACGAATACATAGGAAAAGAATTTAAAAAACAAGGTAAAAAAATTTCAAATCAAACAATAAATACTTTGGCAAGTTATTGCTTAAATGATATGAATAAAATAAATCTGGAAATACAAAAACTTGTGGCATATTCATTTAATAAAGATGAAATAACCGATAAAGATATAAAACTATTAGTTAACGAAAGTGAAGAACTTGTTGTGTTTGAACTAACAAATTTACTTGGGCAAAAACAAGTCGATAAAAGTTTGATTGCATTATATAAACTTATGGGGAATGTTGAACAAAACACAAAACTTTTTAGTTTGATGTCAACAACTTTTCAAAGAATGTTTTTTTCAGTTGTTTCTAAAAATTTAACCGATGATGAAATTGCAAAAATTTTTGCCATAAAACCATTTGCGATAAAGCGATTAAGACAACAATCAAAAAATTATACAATAAGTGCATTAAAAGACATTGTTTATGAAATATGCGATGTTGAATATTATATCAAAAGTGGAAAAATGACCCTTGATAATGCACTTGTTTATATTGTGATGTATATTGTTAATAGATAAAAAAAGACTTTTGGAAGTCTTTTTTATTTGTTTTATATAATTGTTGAAAATAAAAATTGAATGTTGTTGTTAAATGTAAAGGCACTGCTAAAATTTTCTAATTCATAAATTAGTTGAATATACATTGATTGACCTGCTTGAAGAGTTAATTGAGGAACATCGACCGTGTTGTTTGCCGAAGTTGCAGTTAGTAAAGTAGGTGTAAAAGTTTCCAAATCGCTTTGACTAGACGCTGTTACATAAGATGTTGTAAATCGTTGAGAACCATCATATGCTAATTTAGAAATATTTATATATAAACCATTTTTATCATTCAAGTTTGTTACAACAAAAGTTAAAGTAATTTTAGGTTCGTTAGATGTAAAATTTGTTTCGCCTAAATACCAACTGTCAAGATTTATTGGTCCATTGTCGTAACTTGATGGGTCATCTTTTTTTATTTCATAAGTTTTATTTGCTGTTGCCCCTTGCGAAACAAGTGCAGGACCAGAATATGAACAATCAACTTTAACAAAAACATTTTCGTCGCCACTGTTAAAATCGGTTATGTTTGCAATACCTGTGTTACCCTTTAAAATTGAGTAAACGCCAAAACTTAGTAGTGCCAAAATGAGAACTAGCATAACAATAGAAGTTATCAATCTAAATCGTTTCATACTCACTCCTTTAAAACTACAAACTTATCAATTCAGTATTAGTATAAACGAAAATATGAAAAAAACAAAGTAATTATAATAAAAAACACATAGTTTTGTATAAACAAAAAAAATAGTTGCCAAGAATATTTTATTATGGTAGAATATGTAAGATTACATAAAGGAGATACAAAAGTGCCAAACATTAAATCAGCAATAAAACGAGTAAGTGTAAATGAAAAAAAGAATGCAGAAAACAAGATGATAAAATCACAAATAAACACTGCAATAAGAAAATATAAAATCGCACTTGCAGAAAAAGATTTAGAAAAAGCAACACAACTATTAAGTGATGCAGTTTCTGTAATTGATTCTGCAGCAAACAAAAAAGTTATTCATAAAAATAATGCTTCAAGAAAACAAGCAAGACTTACTAAACTTTTAGAAACAATAAAGTAATAAAGTTATATAAATTTTTAGGCGTTTAAAAGTTAAATTTTAAACGCCTTTTTTCATCATTATATTGTATGCAATTAAAAATTGGGTATAGACATTTTTCTACATATATGATATTATGTAAATGCTTATATAAAAATAAATGTGGAGGGTTTATGGCGAAACTATCAAGATATCATAGAGTACATAAATTTAAAAACGGAGCAACTCTTTTATATTATAAACACAATATAAACAATACAACAAAGTTTTATGTTGGATATCTCGGCGGTGCTAGTCAAGATAAAATCCCAGGAACAGCGCACTTTTTGGAGCATATGATTGCAAAAGAAACACCAAATTTAAACCAAGTTGAAAAATCAATGTTGCTTAAAGATTATGATGTTGAAAATAATGCGTTTACATCAAGAGATTATGTTTTATTATACGGTGATACACCAAACAGATTTTTAGACAATGTTTTGGATATTTATAGCGAATGTTTGTTTAATAAAGAATTTAATGAAAAATCAATAGATTTAGAGAGAATGGCGATAGAAGAAGAATGTAATATGGTTGAAGATCGTGAAACAAATGAAAGTTTTATAGATATGGCATATTCCAATATTGCTGTGCCAAAAATAGATTGTAATTTAATAGGTACCCAAAAAGATATTGCGAAAATAAACAAAAAAATTTTGCAAGAATATTTTGATAGAGTTTTTGTTTCAGAAAATATGATTATTAGTGTTGTTAGCAATTTAGAATTCGATGAAATAAAAGAAAAGTTTGAAAAAATGTTTGTCGAAAAAGCCAAATCAGACAAAACAAAAAAAGTAAAATATGAAAAAACTCAATATTTTCCACCATCTAATTATATTACAAAGATAAAAGATAGTAACCAAAAAACTGTTGAAATAAATGTTGCATTTATGTCTAGAAAACCAGAGAAAGATACTCATTTGTATTCTTACATAGAAAACTTTATATTAAATGATTTTTCAGGTAGATTATTAAACGAGATAAGAACGGAAAAAGGTTTAGCATATTCAACAAATTATTCGTGTTTGATATTGCCAAACAATATGAGTTTAAATTGTTTTAATGTATTAACAAGCAAGACAAAAGTAAATCAAACAATAGAAGCATTGGGTGGTATAATAACTGACATCGCAAGGAATGGAATAAAACAAGAACAACTCAAGGCATGCCAAGATATGATTGTTGCAAGAGAAGAGGATAGAAAAAATGGTCTTAAAACCATAGATCCTATGAAAATCATGCAAAGATATTTAGAAGGAACAGAAGTTTTTTTTAACAATCAAATTCACAAAGTTAAGGAACTAACTCTTGACCAAGTTAATAAATATCTTAGAGATACGTATACAAATTCAAATGTAATAGTTGACATTAAAGGCGATTTACCAGATGATTGTTATGATACATATCAAATTCAAAAAATATTGAATGCAAAACTATCGCAAGTTTATTTCAACTTAATAGATAATAAATACTATGATTACGAAACAAAAAATGTTTTGGAAGAAACACAAGCAATGAAAAGATTGTCAGGCTTGTCAAAACGGGAAAAATTATCAAATCTTTCATTTGTTACTGAGTATGATTCAAACGAAATGGCATTGTTGGAACAGGAAAAATTGATTTTATCAACACCTGTGGATCAAAGAATAAAAATTGCAAACGATTATTTAAAAACATTAGGATTTAATATCGAAATAAAATTAGAAAAAGAAGAAAACAAAAAAGATAATGAAAATAACAATTCAACAAATGATACAAAATCGCAAAATGATAAAGACAATAAAGAAAATTTACAAGAAGATTTAGAAAGTGATTTATTAGAATACGATGGCGAAGAAGAAGAAAATGAAGATGAGAGCGATATAGACTTGTTAAATAGCAAAAAAGAGATATCAAAAGATTATATTGATGAATATACAAAATAAAAAGGCATTGCCTTTTTATTTTTTTATTCTTAAAATTGCTATATAAAAAAATATATGATATAATATTAAAAAATTAAGGGGTAATTATGGCATTTGTAAAAAACTATTTTTCAATCAATAAGACTTATAGCGAACAAAAAAGTGAGTTAAAAGATAATAAAATAAGCATACCACTTGTTTTTACAAAAGAAAAAAATAATTTTCACGGCTTTGTTCCGGGAATCGTGATGACTGATATAATAGATAAAAACTTGGACATTTGCAAACAAAGACTTATAGACTATTTAAAAGATATAATAAAAGTTTATTTAAAAGGGGAAAAGCAATTTCCTTATTTTCCAGATAACGAAACAATAAAAAAAGATTTTGACGGCGTTGTTTTAATTAAACGAATAATAGTTAAAGTTAGTTAAAAATATTTATCAATAAAAATTTAATTTATATAAAGGTTTACAGTATGTAAGCCTTTTTTCTTTGCATACTTGTAAGTAAGTATTGCACCGCCATAGTTTTTATATGTGTCAACATAACAAATTAAAGTGTTTGCGTTGTCAATCATATATTGATTACTTACAACAATTTTTCTTTTGAAGTGTATGTTTTCAATGTCATACATAACAGTTTTAACATCGTCATAAAGGGTGTAATTTTTATCTTTGACGTAATATAGGTTTAATTTCACAAAAAGAAGTGATGACAACTTCAATTTCAATATCTGTGTAGATTTCTCTCAATTCTCTTAAAACAGACAAAGCAAGTTTGTCAAATTCTCCGTGTGTACCCAAAGTAAAAAATTTAGAGCCGTTTTCAATTTGCTTTTTTATTTCATTATAAAGTTTGGTTTTTATGTCTTTGTAGTTGTACACATTTCTATGACCTATAAAACAAATTTTCATAATTTAAAAGTTTTTCTCCATATGTTCTATTTAGCGAACTATATAATATTTTAGCATTAAAAAAATAAAAAAGTAAAGCGTTCTAAATAGCGAACTGAATATTTTTTAAGTTTTTTTATAATTCTAAATAGCGAACAGATATATAGAGGTAATTATGAAATTAAACGAAGCAATAGGAAAAAGAGTTCAAGAATTATTAGAAAAGAAAAATATTTCTCAATATTATTTGTATAAAATGGGTGGAGTGCCAAGAACTACTATAAATGATATTGTAAATGTTCGTAAAAAGAGAGTTAGCACTGACACTATTTATCAAATATGTTCAACATTAGGATTAACATTAGAAGAATTTTTTGCTGATAAAATATTTAAAGATATAGATGATTAAATTATTATATTTTTGTTTTAGTAAATTTACGCAAAAAAAGAATCTTATCAAAGGTAAGGTTCAGCGTGTAGAAATAAATCAGACTGCCGAAAAACAAGTGAGGCGAGGCTCTCAAAATGCCCAAAAGCAGGAGTTTAGTTACCTAAATGACTGTTTTTGGGCGTTTTGTAGTAAACAAAGCAAGAAAAATTTTACAAAATTTTTCGGTCACGCAGTTTTTCGACAGTCTGAAACCTTATCAGTTGATAAGGTTTTTTATATAATGCTTTTACATTGCAACAATATTTACAAGTTTGTCTTTTATTGCAATAACTTTCTTTATTGTTTTGTTGGTTAAAAGTGATTTGATTGTTTCGTTTTCTAGTGCAATCTTTTCCATTTCGCTTGGCTCTGTGTTGCAAGGAATAACAATTCTTGCTCTTATTGCACCGTTTATTTGAACAACAATTTCAATGTTTTTTGCAAGTGTTTTTTTGTCATCATACTTTGGCCAAGATTGGTTAAATATAGAGTTTTGCTGTCCAAGACTTTGCCATACTTCTTCCATATAGTGTGGGGCAAACGGAGAGAGTAGTTTTGCATAAGTTAATACTGCTTCTTTTTCTAGATTGTAATTTCTTTGTGTTTGGATTTGATATTTAGAAAGTGCAGTTGTGTATTCCATAAGTCTTGCAACGGCAGTATTAAACTGAAATTTTTCTATGTCGTTGGTTACTGCTTTTATAGTTTTGTGCATAGAAAGTGTAAGTTCTTCGTTTTGTGCAGTTATGTCATTTGGTTTTAGTGAAACAAAATTTTCAAATACTCTTTGTATTTTTTGGAAAAATTTGCTTATTGCTAAAATTCCATCATCAGACCAAGGACCACCTTCGGTATACGAAAAACCAAAGGCAAGGTATGTTCTAAAAACATCACTTCCGAATTTCTTTACATAATCGTCAGCCGTAACAGTGTTTCCTAAACTCTTGCTCATTTTTTGTCCATCACTGCCAAGTATTGTTCCTTGATGAATAAGACTTTGAAAAGGTTCATCGCCTGAAACATAACCCATATCTCTAAGTGCTTTATAAATAAATCTTGCATAGAGTAAGTGCATTGCTGCGTGCTCTACACCACCAACATATTTATCTACATTCATAAATTTGTCGGTTATTTTTTTATCCCAAGGCATACTATCATTGTGTGGGTCAAGATATCTTAAATAATACCAGGACGAACAAACAAAAGTGTCAAGTGTATCGGTCTCTCTTTTTGCCTTTCTGCCACAAACAGGGCAGGTTGTGTTTAAAAACTCATCACAATAGGCAAGTGGGGATTTTCCGTTTGGTTTAAAGTCAACTTTGTATGGAAGTTTAACGGGCAAATCTTCTTCTTTAACGGGTACAATTCCACAGTGGTCGCAGTAAACAACAGGAATTGGTGCACCCCAATATCTTTGTCGTGAAATAAGCCAATCTCTTAATCTATATGTTGTTGTTTTTTTGCCAAGATTTTGTTTTTGCAAATCTTCAACAATTTTTTCTTTTGCTTGTTTGGTTGAAAGGTTATCGTATTTGTCACTATTTATTAAAAATCCGTCTTCAACATATGGAAGAGTTGTATTATGTTCTTTGTTGGTTATAACTTGTTTAATTTCAAGATTAAATTTTTTTGCAAAATCATAATCTCGTTCATCGTGAGCAGGAACGGCCATAACTGCTCCTGTTCCATAACTTTCTATAACGTAGTCGCTTATCCAAACAGGGACTTTTTTGTTTGTGAGTGGATGAATTGCGTATGCACCTGTAAAGGCTCCTGTTTTTTCTTTAACTGTGCTTGTTCGGTCTATTTCGCTTAGATGCAAAGCATAATCTTTGTATTTTTCCACTTCTTGTTTTCGTTCTTGTGTTGTAATCAAGTCGACAAGTTTGTTTTCTGGTGCTAAAACAACATATGTTACACCCATAAGTGTGTCAACTCTTGTTGTAAATACTGTTATTTTTTCGTCATATCCGTCAACTTTAAAATCGACCATACTGCCTGTGTTTTTACCAATCCAGTTTGTTTGTATACGCTTTGTTTTTTCTGGCCAATCCAAGTTTTTTAATCCTTCAATAAGTTCATCTGCATATTCGGTTATTTTAAAGAACCATTGTGTTAAATGTTTATGCTCAACTTTTGAATGACATCTCTCACATTCACCACCACTCGCTTGCTCGTTTGCTAAAACTGTTTGACATTTTGGGCAATAATTTACAGGTGCATCTTTTCTATAAGCAAGCCCCTTTTTATATAATTGCAAAAATACCCATTGTGTCCACTTGTAATATTCTTCTTCGTTGGTTTTTACTTCATAGTCCCAGTCATATGTTGCACCGAGTTCTTTTAATTGTTCTTCCATTGTTTCAATGTTTTTTGCAGTGCTATCTTTTGGATGAATACCTGTTTTTATTGCGTAGTTTTCAGCAGGAAGACCAAAAGCATCAAAACCAACAGGTTGAAAAACATTATAACCCTGCATTCGTTTCATTCTTCCAAAACTATCTGGCAAACTATAATTCCACCAATGTCCTAAATGGAGTTTGCTTCCTGATGGATATGAGAACATTTCAAGTAAATAATATTTTGGTTTTTTAGAATTGGGATTAAATTTATAGGTTTTGTTTTCTTCCCAATATTTTCGCCATTTTTCATCAACAGATTTATCGTATTTAAAATTCATTTCATATCTCCATAAATTGCATAAAAAACAATAACATTTTTGTGTTAGTTTGTCAACAAATCACAAAAAAACAAAATGCATTTTAAAATTAACATTTGTTTTTTTGATGCATATATAATAATGTCGATTTTTATGTATTTTTGTTGTTATAGAAAAATATTGAAAAATAGATTGAAAACAAACCAAAATGTATTATAATATGTTTAAGGAGAATTATATGAACTGGTTAAAAAGAAATTGTCCATATGTTATAGGGCTTCTATTAAGTGTATTTTGCACAGTTTTTGCCTTTATTCCAATTTTTTGGATAGGTGGAACAAGTTTTGGATATAATTTATACATCAATTTAAGTTTATCTTCACTTGGATTTTGGCATATACTTTTGTGTATTTTTGAAACATTGTTCTTTTTCAATGTTATCGCAATTTTTGTTATATCTTTATTAGAAGTATTAAAAGATACAAAAATTTTAGAATTTAAAATCACACTTGGAAAAATCACTTCACTTTTGGTATTAAAATTTTGCTTTGTGCTACTTTTAATAATAAGTGCAGTTATGACACTACTTTTATGGTTTATGATTTTAGCCAATGGCGATATTGGTTTAGTCTTTGGAGCAGGAATGTTTATAATACTTTTTGTTATACTGCTTTGCACAATTATCTTTATGTTTTTAGATAGAGGAGATTATTTTAAAAATTGGGAACAAATTAAAGACACAAAACAAGAAACCACTGCACAAAAACAAGATGTAATAAAAGAAGAAGAAAACAGCGATAAAAATGAAGAAGAAATTGTAATAGAACCAGAAAAAAACGATAAATAGTTAAAAATAATTGACAAATATTTTCTTCGTATTATACTAATAGCGTAAACTTAATTATCTATAAAAAAGACAAGTAATCAAAAAATAATTCTTTGTAGAGAATAACGGTCGTGGCTGAAAGCCGTTTAAAGAACTTTTTGAATGAAACCACTTTTTTGGATAGGGAGAGTGAACCTAATTTCACAAATAAGAGGCAAGATAATTTGCAAGTAAGGTGGAACCACGGAAGTCAATTTCGTCCTTAGATTATTCTAGGGGCGTTTTTATTTAAAGGAGAAAAAAATGGAAAATAAAGATGAATTTTTGCAAAAAGCAAGACACACAATGAGCCACGTGTTGGCAGGTGCAGTAAAGAGTTTGTTTAATGAAGATGTAAAATTTGGAATAGGACCAGCAATAGACAATGGCTTTTATTATGATTTTGATATGTCGCACAATATAACACCGGAAGATTTTGATAAAATTGAAGAAAAAATGCACGAAATTATAAATAAAAATCTTGATATGACAAAAAAGGATTTAACAAAACAAGAAGCATTAGAAATGTTTAAAGAGCAACCATACAAGATTGAACTTATAAAAGAATTAGACGAAAACGCAGAAATATCAGTGTATTATCTTGGCGATGTTTTTTGTGATTTATGTAAAGGTCCTCACGTAGACAACACTAAAATGCTTAGAAGTTTTGCTTTTAAAATAAGCAGAGTATCAGGTGCATACTGGAGGGGCAGTGAAAAAAATAAAATGATGCAAAGAGTTTATGTTTATGGCTTTTTGGATAAACAAGAACTTAAAGACTATGTTCATATGATGGAAGAGGCACAAAAGAGAGACCATAGAAAACTTGGAAAAGAACTTGGACTTTTCTTTATAAGTGAATATGCTCAAGGTATGCCATTTTATATGCCAAAAGGACTAATACTTAAAAATGAACTCATAAAATTTTGGAGAGAAGAACATCAAAAAGCAGGTTATGAAGAAATTGAAACACCAATGGCAATGAACCGAAAACTTTGGGAAATTTCGGGACATTGGGACCATTATAGACAAAATATGTACACTTTTAAGGCAGAAGATGAGGACTTTGCAATAAAACCAATGAACTGTCCAGGTGGAATGCTATACTACAAAGAAAGCATACACAGTTATAAAGATTTACCACTTAGAGTTGGAGAACTAGGAAAAGTACATCGCCACGAAGCAAGTGGAACGCTACACGGCTTGTTTAGAGTTAGATGTTTCACACAAGATGACGCACATATATTTATGCGACCAAATCAAATTGAAGACGAAATAAAAAATGTGTTAAGTCTTGTAGACAAAATGTATAAAGTTTTTAACCTAGAATATCATCTTGAACTTTCAACAATGCCCCAAAATCATATTGGAAACATAGAAGATTGGCAAAATGCTGAAACTGCGCTTAAAAATGCACTTAATCATATAGGCAGAGATTATGTTATCAACGAAGGAGACGGAGCATTTTATGGACCTAAAATTGATATTCACATTAAAGATGCAATAGGAAGAACTTGGCAATGTGGAACAATTCAACTCGATATGCAACTTCCAAAAAGATTTAATCTTGAATATGTTGAAGAAGACGGAACTAAGCACGAACCAATAATGATACATCGTGTTATATATGGTTCAATAGACCGTTTTATTGGAATAATAACCGAAAATTATGCGGGAGCTTTTCCAACTTGGCTTGCACCTGTTCAAGTTATGATTTTACCAATTTCTGAAAAGTTTGTTGATTATTGTAAAAACATAAAAAATATACTAGAACAAAACAATATAAGAGTTGAACTTGACGAAAGAAACGAAAAAATAAGTTACAAAATTAGAAGTGCAACTTCTCAAAAAATTCCATATATATTAGTTATAGGAGAAAATGAAATAAATGAAAATGTTATATCAGTTCGAAAAAGAGGAACAAACCAATCATACAAGCAAGAATTAAAAGAATTTGTTAATATGTTAAATGTAGAAATTTTAAATAGAAAATAGGAGTTTATGGTTGGAGTAATTGCTTGTGCAGGAAAGAGTTCAAGACTTTTTCCATCTACAATGGTTTTAAGTAAACAGTTATTACCACTTTATGATAAACCACTTATATATTATCCCATTTCAATGCTACTTAATGCGGGGATTAAAGATATAGCAATAATAACAAACAAAGATAACTATGAGTTATATCAAAAACAATTAAAAAACATTATTGACTTAAATATAAATTTAAAATTTTATTTAGATGAAAATCCAATGGGGACTATTGCGTCATTTAAAGTTGCAAAAAATTTTACAAAAGGACAAAAAGTTTGTTATGTTCTTGGCGATAATTTCTTTTATGGTCAACAATTTGAAAAAGAATTAAAAAAGGCAGTTAAACTTGAAAGTGGTGCAGTCTGTTTTGGATATCCTGTAAAAGACCCACGAGCATTTGGTGTTGCTTCATTTAATAAACAAAAAATGGTTACAAAACTTGTTGAAAAGCCAAAACACCCAGAAAGCAATATAGTTGTAACTGGAATTTATGTGTACGATGAAAAATGCACAGAATATTCACAAAAGGTAGAAATGTCATCAAGAGGCGAGTATGAAGTTACTGATCTTAATAATATGTATTTAAAAGACGGCGAATTAAAACTTGTTGTGCTTAAAAAATCTAATTATTGGTTAGATGCTGGAACAAGTGAAACACTACTTAAAGCAAGTAATTTTGTATGTAAAACAATCAAAAAAACCAAAAAGCAAATTGCTTGTTTAGAAGAGATTGCCTATAAAAATGGACTAATAAATAAACAACAATTAAAAGAGCAATATGACATTTTGAAAAAAACGAGTTACGGACAATATTTAGAAAAATATTTATAAAACAGCACATTTGTGCTGTCAGGCTGTCGAAAAACTGCATGACCGAAAAATTTTGCAAAATTTTTCTTGCTTAGTTTACTGCAAAACGCTAAAAAACAGTCATTTAGGAAACTAAACTCCTGTTTTGGGCATTTTGCGAGCCTCGCCTCACTTGTTGTTCGGCAGTCTGATTTATTTGTTTACACGCTGAAAACAGCACATTTGTGCTGTTTTTTAATCTGCTAAAATATCGTGTGGCTCTTCGTGTGTTTGAGTGCTCTCCACTTTTTTCTTTTTTTCAAACAACACAACTTTGCCCTTATGTTTTACAGTATTAAAAATAACCAAAAAGCAAGCAACACCAATAGCAATATAAATTAGTCTTGAAAATATACTTGCTTGTGTTCCAAAAAAACCTGCAACAAAATCATATTGCAATAGTCCAATACTAAGCCAATTAAGTCCACCAAGTATTAAAACTAAAAACGAAACAATTGCCACAACTTTCTCCTTGTAAATATTTTGTGAATATTTTTAGTTTATATACATAAATTATTACGAGTAATTTAATTTGTAAAAAATAATTGACAAATAGAAATTATACTGCTACAATATCGCGTGTCAATTAAATGAAGGTGGTTTTCCACTTGCATTTTTTTTACTTGAAAGGGGGTACATCATGGAACAAGTATATTTAACAGAAGAGGGTAAAAAACAACTTGAAGAGAAGTTAGATTTTTATAAAACAGTAAAAAGGCCAGAGGTTTCAAAAAAGATTGGGCTTGCTCGTGAATTTGGAGATTTAAGCGAAAACGCTGAATATGATGCTGCAAAAGATGAACAAGCACGCATCGAAGCCGAAATAAGCGATATGGAAG
>CASFMG010000037.1 GCA_949295755.1 uncultured Christensenella sp. | reverse complement strand
GAAAATGAGTCCGGTAAAATACCGAACTCAAAATCAAATCATTTAGTTAAATTTTTGTCCAACTTTTGGGGTGCACCCCATTGAAGATGGTGTTTTTTTTAGTTGTATAAATTTAAAAAGTATAGAAATACCAAAAAGTGTAATAGAAATTGGGTGTTCTGCTTTTGCTCAAGCTGGATTGACAAATGTAACGATACCAGAAAGTGTAACTAAAATTGGTGCTAGGGCTTTTGATTACAACACAAATTTAACAAATGTAACAATACCAGAGAGTGTTACAGAAATTGGTGAAGGCACTTTTCAATGTTGTAAAAATTTAATAAATATAAATATACCCAAAAATGTAACAGAAATTGGTGATTCCGCTTTTAGTGATTGTACTAATTTGAAAGATATTATTATTCCGGATAGTGTAACAAAAATTGGGCCCAGTGCTTTTATGAATTGTTCAAATCTAATTAATATAAAATTACCAAATAGTATAACAGAAATTTCTAAGTTTGCTTTTTGTGGTTGTCATAATTTAGTCAATATAGATATTCCAAATAGTGTTACAAAAATTGGATTATTTGCTTTTTGTTATTGTAGGGAATTGTTAAATGCCAATATACCAAATAATATAAAAGAAATTGGTAAAAGTGCATATTACAGAGTTAAAAATCTTCAAATTCAAGGTAAAAAAATAGAAGGAGATATATTAACTCCTCAACTGTTTGAATTGATTAAAAATAATCCTAATGTTAATTTAAAATATATTAACAATCTATATTCAATTGCTGTTAAGAAAAAAAATTTTATTGTAGGATTTGATTCTATTGATGATTCTATTGAATGTTTTGTTGCATTATGTTATAACTTGGGCATGTTGGAAAATAAATCTAATACAATTAGTGTGAAAAAAAATGGTAAAATTGTCAATGTTCCTATTTGTGAATTAGCATATGTTTTTGTGAAAAGATTGATAGATAATAACAAAATATGTGAATTATTATTTCGTGATAATATGGTCGATTTAAAAATAGATAAATTTAATGTAGATTTTGCAAAATATGTTATGGAGAATTGGGAAGAAATTAAAAAAGATTATAATGTTTTACCTAAAATATATGAAAAATTTAGTAATGAAAAAGACACAGATTTACAAAAAAATAAAAGTTCATATGAATTTGATTTAGATTACTAAAGCAAATTATTAAATAAATGAGAATAATAGAATACATCATAGTATAGAAAATACAACTTAAGTTGTATTTTTTATACCTGTAAGACGAAATTTATAATTGGTTTAACGTTAAAATACTTGAACAAGTAATAGCAACATCAATATTGGGGAATTGCAATTTATTTTTTCAACGTTAAAAACGATTGACTAAAATATATTAATATAGATAAATCTTTTTAAATTAATTTATTTTCCATTATCAATTCTTTTTTATTTTTCTAGGAATTTGCTTATATTATATTATTATTATTTTATTCTACCTAATTTTAAAACTGATATGACTTATAGATATAATGATTATATTTATAATGATTATTATAAAAATAATTAAATAAATATGAAAAACGAGATAGATTAAGAAATTATCAAAAATAATATAAAAGAAAATAAATTAACCAAAATTTATTTTATAATATGTGGCATATATTTATAAACACTTTAATATATTAAATAAACAAAATTTTTGATTTTTACACTTTGTAAAAGAACAAAATAATTAGATATTAAATTGAGTAGATAAACAAACAAAAAGCTATATAGCATTTAAAAAACACATGGCTTGTGTTGGCGGAAAGGACAGGATTTGAACCTGCGGTGACTTTCATCACGGCCGCTTTCCAAGCGACTGCATTAAACCGCTCTGCCACCTTTCCAAAATATATATTGTTTATATTTATAAACAATAGAATAGTATCATAAGTTTAATGGTTTGTCTAGTATATTTTGTTGACAAATTTGATATTTTGATTTTATAATTCATTCTTGTAAGGAGATAATTATGGATTGTATTTTTTGTAAAATTATTAAAGGAGAAATCCCAAGTTACAAAATTTATGAAGATGAAAATGTTTTTGCCTTTTTGGATATAGCAGGTGATGTTGATGGGCATACTTTGGTGATTCCTAAAAAACATTATGAATCAATGTTAGATTGTGACGAAGACACATTAGCAAAAGTTATGATTGCAGTGCAGAAAATTGCAAAACATTATGTAACACAATGTGGATATAAAGGCGTTAATATTTTTAACGCAAATGACAAATGTGCACAACAAAGTGTTTTTCATTTCCATATTCATATCGTTCCAAGAATGGAAAATGATGGCATAGATGGATTTCCACACTTTAGTGGTGCAAAAGAAAAAATTGAAAATATACATAAAAAATTGGAGATAAAAAATGCCTAAAATTTTTGGTTGGGAACATATAATTTTTTTAA
Organism: uncultured Christensenella sp.; assembly: GCA_949295755.1. Taxonomy (GTDB): domain Bacteria; phylum Bacillota; class Clostridia; order Christensenellales; family UBA1242; genus UBA5893. Next base: position 100 of record CASFMG010000037.1, on the reverse strand, counting down.
TAGTTACAATAATTGTTGCAACTATTTCGTTGATTTTAATAAAAAAATACGCAAAAAGTGAAAAAAATCAAAAAATTTTAATAATTATTTGTGCAATTAT
>CASFMG010000036.1 GCA_949295755.1 uncultured Christensenella sp. | reverse complement strand
CATTTACTCCTACAATGGTTATAATTGCTGGATAATTTATTTCTACCTGTGATGTTTCTTCCATAATTTCATTTAAGATAATTTTTAAAGCACTCTTTACTTCATCTGCTTTGCGAATTTTATTTTTTCTTGCATAAACTCTTAGTCTATCAACAATCTCTTCACTACAAGAGTAGCCTACATCACTCGAAACTAAAATATCAGTTAATTCTTCAAAAAAATCATCATCAAGTTCACCACCAGAAAGCAAACTATCTAGTTTGCGTGAAAAAGCCTCTTTTGTGCGTTTTAGTGCTTGTGCAATTTTTTTAAAAATTCCCATTATTTATTCTCCTCTGCTACATTTTTTAATGCGTCACTAAGTTGAACGCTAACCATTTTTGATACGCCTTTTTCTTCCATTGTAACACCATACAAGCAATCGGCAAGTTCCATTGTTGGTTTTCTGTGGGTGATTACAATAAATTGTGTTACCCTGCTAAATCTTCTCAAATATTCGGCGAATCTTCCAACATTGGAGTCGTCTAGTGCGGCTTCTATTTCATCGAGTAGACAAAATGGCATTGGTTTTAGTTTTAATATTGCAAACAAGATTGCAATAGCAGTAAGTGCCTTTTCTCCACCTGATAAAAGTGTTATGTTTTGCAATTTTTTGCCTGGTGGTTCTGCAACTATATCAACACCAGATTCTAACAAATTAGTTGGATCAGTAAGTTCAAGTCTTGCATTTCCACCACCAAACAATTCTCTAAATGTTATTTTAAAGTTTTCGTTGATTTTATTAAATTCGGTTTCAAATCTTGATTTCATTTCGCCAGATAGTTCTTCAATAACTTTTGTTAAATTCTCTTCGGCTTTTGTTAGGTCGTCAGTTTGTTCTTTTAGTCCATCATATCTTTCCATTAAAAGTTTAACATCTTCAATGGCGTGAACATTTACATAGCCAAGTTTGCTTATTTCTTTTTTCAAATTGCTAATTTCAGGCATTGCTTCATCAATATTAAAATCTTGTCTAACAAACTCTTGGCACGAACTATATGTAAGTGAATATTCTTCATATATTCTTTCTTGCATTTGTTCAATTTCGATATCCACTTTTTCGAGTTGATGCTCACACGAATTTTTTCTATCGTTTAGTTTTGACATTTCATTCATTATTTGCATTTTTTTATCGTTTAGCAATTTTATATTATCTTGTAATTCTTGTTTTTGATTTTCAAAACCTTGCATTTTTTCACGAAGTGCGTTTAGTTTGTCTTTTGCTTCTTTGTTTGCTTGTGTTTCTATTTGTTGTCTTATTATACTTTCGGCATCATATATAGTTTTTTCAATTTTTGTTAATTCTTGTTCATTTGAATTTTTAAGTAAAGTATTTACTCTAATTTCTTCATTTAAACGGTCAAAATCTTGTTCAAAAGATGTTTTTTGTGCTTCAAGAGATGCTATCTCTACTTTTATTTTTGTAATAGATTCATTTACTTGATCTCTTTTTTCTGTCAACTGAGTAAATTTTGCTTGTCTTTCTGCGATAAATTTATTTGCCGATGTTCTATTTTGCATTGCAGTGTTTTCAAGTTCATCAATGCTTGCAAGTTCTTTTGTTAATACTTCAATTCTAATCAAAGTATTATTTTTTTGTTGTTCTATTTGATTTTTCTCTTCAACAATTTCATTTAAACTTGTTTCAAAGGAATTTAATTTTTCATTTTCTTTTGCAAAAGTAATTTCTGTGGTATTTTTTGTGTCAAAAAGTTTGTTCATATTAAATTTTAATGCATCTAATTCTTTTTGCAAATTGTTTATTAAATTTGTTTTACTTACAAAATCTGCCTTTAATTTTTCAAGTTCGTCTGCAAGAGTTTTAATTTCTCTATCCCTGCTAATTAAATTTGCTGCTTCGTTCTTTTTTGAACCACCTGTCATAGAACCTTGTGGATTGATTACATCTCCGTCCAAAGTTACAATTTTATAAGATAACTTGGTTTTGTTTGAAATAAATATTGCATTATCGAGATTATCAACAATTATAGTTGCACCCAAAAGATTTGAAACAATATCTTTTATATTATTGTTGTATGATATTAAATCGCTAGCAAGTCCAAAACAACCCTCGCTGTTTAATGCTTTTGCATCTTCTTGTGCTATTGATTTTGGTTTTATTTTTGAAATTGGTAAAAATGTTGCTCTACCAAACTGATTTGTCTTTAAAAAATAAATTAAGTCTTTTGCATTTTGTTCATCAAAGGTAACGATGTTTTGAACTGCGTTACCAAGAGCAATTTCTATTGCAGTTTCATATTTTTCTGGAACTTGAATTAGAGATGCAAGAACACCGAGCATTTTGCTTTTTATTTGCTGATTTTTTTCGCTTTCTTTAAGCAATTTTTTTACTGCATATTGATAGCCATCATATTCTTTTTGCATTTCTTCAAGCATACTTTTTCTGTTTTCATAAACTTGAATTTTTGAGTTTGTTCTATATCTATCTTCCTGTGCTTCTTTTATATTTGTTGTGAGTTCTTCTTGTCTTTTTTGAGCATTTGACAAATTTTCTTGTGCCAAAACTTTTTCTTGTTCTAGTTTTGTTACATAATTTTGTATATCATTTTTTGTTTTTTGCTTATCTTGTATTGAGATATTTATATTTTTTAATCTTTGTTCAAGTTCACTAGCAGTATTTAAAAGCATTTCTTTTTCTGCTTGATATTTGCCAAAATTTGCTTTAATATCACTAAGTTTTGCAAGTGCATCAAACATTTTTTGTTGAGAGTCTTGCGTTTGGTCTTCGTGCAAACTGAGTTCGTCAACAATTTTTAAATATTCGTTAGAAATTTCGTCATATGACAAATTTAATTTTTGCAAAGTTTCAACAACTTCGTTATATTTTTCTTTTTTGAAATGTAATTCTGCACTATCCTTTTCAATTATATTTTTATTATTCAATAAATCAATGTTTATTTTAGATTTTGTATCATTCATATTAGCAATTCTTTCACGAATTACATTTGCTTGTCCACTTTGTTTTTCGAGTTCAACAGTTAAATGCAAAATTGATTCGTGTGATTGTGCAATTTCGCTGTCAATATTTTGTACTTTTTGCGTGCAATCATCATAACTATTTGATGCGTTTGTTAATTCATTTTCCCGATTTTGCAATTCTTCTACTATTGCATTTAGTTTTGTGTTTATTTGTTGTTTTTCTGTGTTT
>CASFMG010000035.1 GCA_949295755.1 uncultured Christensenella sp. | reverse complement strand
TTTATAGTTAAACAAAAAAATTAAAGTATTTAAACTTTAATTTTTCTATTTTATATTTCTATTGTTTATTTTATTTTTTTTGATAATATATCGCCAATTTTTCATCTTGCTCTAATACTTCACTTACCTGGGGATTTTGAATAAAAATTTCTTCTGGCTTAACAAATAATTTTTTAGCAATGTCCCAAATTCTTTCGCCAGTTTTAGCAAAATAAATTTCAATAGCACAATCTTTTTGTGGAACTGCATCTTCAAAAATAAGTTCGCTTATAACTGCTCCTTGTTCTTTTTGACATACATTGGTTCTAACTTTTATTAAAGCATCAACATAAACATCTCTGCCCTTTTTTACCATAACATCAACATCTTCAACGACAACTGATAAATCTGTTAAAACTTCTCCTTCATAATCTGTTTTTGTGCTTACAACAAAAGGCACTTCAACATCAACTGAATTTACATTATTATCTTCGTCGTTAAAGTATATTAAATTGCTAGTAATAACACCACTTAAACTATATTCGCCATCATCTATATACTCGTTTGTAACAATAGCCTTTGAATAATTTACAGCAAGCAATTTGTCTATCCTTGGTTCTTCTTCAGTAAGAGTTAAACTTCCTTCTATTTTTTTCTCAAAACAAATAGGCTCGCAAACAACACTGTTTTCATAACTAGCACTCGTTGTTTCGGTTAAACTTTCAACCGAATATAAATCAGTTATAAGATTTACACTTTTTGTTTCAAATATTCTAACACATACATCAAGTGGAATTTCTAAATTGATTTTTATTTCATTTTCTTTTTCCGTTATTGTGTTTTTAACATCACATTTATAAACATTTAAGTCAATTTCCACTTTTGACTCTTTTGTCGCCTCTTTACATTCCACTTCTTGTTTTACATCGCTTTTTGTGTAAACTGATTTTATTTGTGGTGTTTCTTCGTCCGTTAAATACATAACTTTGCTAACAAGTTCACAAGAAACACTAACAAACGCATCGGCACTTGTTACATCTTTTACATACACATCACAACTAGACGACAAGACTTGCCTAACTGGCTCTTTTATGTTTATCTCAACATTTTCTGTCCACTTTGAATTTGTAGAGCCTGCAAGCGTTTCAAATGTAGTTTGTTCATCCATTGTACAAACATCGCTTGAAACACCATTAAGATAAGATATTTCTTCATTATTTAAGCAAAATGAATTTAGTTTAATTAAACAATCAACTTTGGCTGTATTGTTGTTTAATGACTGAACTTTTGCATCAGTGCTTGCAATTTTGGAATAAACTTTTGAAGTTGGACTAATACACGAATCAGAAATTTTTGTTGAAAAAGGCGAAGCATAAACGGAGTTTCCAACAAGTCCTTGTTCTGTAAGATAAACAAGACTTACTAATATATTACCATTTACATTCGCTTCCCCTGTAAGAGCCTCAACTTGCGTGCAATTTCCTTCTACGTTAACAGCCAAAATTTTGCTTACTGATTCAGTTGCATCTAAGTTCACCGAACATTCAAGTGCTACATCTAAGTCTTTTAATCTTCTTTTACAAGCCACATTAAACTTGTCATATGAATTGTTATTTGTCATAGTTCCTCCATTTATCACTGCTATATTGTACTTAGCAAGTTTTAATTTTAGAACCAAAAACCAAATAAAAAAATAAAACTAGCAAAAAAATGCTAGTTTTTATTAGTCGTCATCGTCGTCTTCGTCGTCTTCGTCGTCATCTTCGTCATCGTCGTCTTCGTCATAATCATCATCGTCAATGTCATCAATGTCGTCCAAATCATCAATATCATCGTCATCGTCGTCTTCGTCGTCATCTTCGTCATCGTCGTCTTCTAAATCAGTTTCATCACCAAACACAATGTCATCATCATCAAGGTCAGAATCTAAATCGTCATCATCTTTAATAGATGCGTCCCCAACTTCGTCGTCTTGTGTGTCAAAATCATCTTCTTCATCACGATTTATATAATTTACCCAATCATCGCTATCTTTATCAATACTTTCAGGGTCAATATTTCTTTCTTCCATACATTGTGGACACATTATTTCGTCAGGACCTATATAATTTGTTTTACAAATTGGGCAGAGTTCAAGTTCTTCATTTTCTCCACCACCAACTTGCATTTCTGCTTTACATACACTGCAATATTTATCTTTTTTTAATATATAATTTAGTTCACATCTTGGACATCTAATATATTGTTGTTTTGCCATTTTTACCTCTTGTTTTAAATTCCCCCTTATTATATGTATAAAGAACATATATGTCTACTAATTTTAACAAATATTTTTAATATTTTTTTGCCTTGTTTTTTTATGTAATTTAAAATATTTTATGCAAAAATTTTTAATATGACACAAATGGCAGTTTGGAGAAAACAAAAGGTCAAATATGTCAAAACCCTTTTCACACACTGTTTTCTCCAAACTGCCATTTGGTAATACTTTTAAATTATATCTTTATAAATGTTGCGTAGCCACCAACAACACTCTCTGGTTGTTCAAATACAGAAGAATTTTGTAAATATTTGCTTTGTACTTGACTAACCTCAGTACACTTTACTTTAACCGTTCCACCTGATTTAACATAATTTATCAAATATCCTTGACTTGTACTAGATGTAATATTATTAGCAATACTTAAATAATTATCTATTATAACATTGTTTAAATTACTGCAATCACGAAATGCATTGTATCCTATACTATTTACACTCATTGGTATTGTGATTTCGGTTAGTCCACTGCAACCATTAAATGCATAATCACCTATACTTGTTACACTCGTTGGTATTGTGATTTCGGTTAGTCCGCTGCAACCACGAAATGCATAATCACCTATACTTTGTACACCTGCTGGTATTGTGATTTCGGTTAGTCCGCTGCAACCAGAAAATGCAGAATGTCCTATACTATTTACACTCGTTGGTATTGTGATTTCGGTTAGTCCACTGCAACCATCAAATGCAGAATATCCTATACTATTTACACTCGCTGGTATTGTGATTTCGGTTAGTCCGCTGCAACCACGAAATGCATAACCACTTATACTATTTACACTCGTTGGTATTGTGATTTCGGTTAATCCACTGCAACCATCAAATGCAGAACTTCCTATACTTGTTACACTCGTTGGTATTGTGATTTCGGTTAGTCCACTGCAACTAGAAAATGCAGCATTTCCTATACTATTTACACTCGTTGGTATTGTGATTTCGGTTAGTCCACTGCAACTAAGAAATGCATAATTTGCTATACTATTTATCCCACAATCATCAAAACAATACACATGCGAGATGTTTTGACTTTGTGATGAAAGTGTTAAGTCTGTTGCAGTGCTTTCACCCTTGCCTATAACAACAACTCCTGTTGCATCGCTATTTATTTTAAGTGTTTTTGCCGTTTCATCTATTGTGTATTTTGTTGTTGTTGGTTGAAGTTCACCTAAGTCTATGTCTAAAACAAAGTTAAATGATGTGCTTTCTATTTCTGTTCCTGCATTGTCTAAACCAAATGCAAATATAAAATTGTTGTTTGTTGTTGTGTTGTCAAAACCTGGTATATACCCTGTGTTTATACACCAACTGTTATCAGGCAATGTTACATTGTCTTCTATTATTGCACTTACTATTTCACTTGTTTTGTTTTTTACATTTACAACGATAAAATATGCATATCCGTTTGTGCTTGAATATGTAATGTTTTGTAATGATGTTGAAAGCGAACTATTAAATTCTTCTCCCAAACTTGTTTGAGTGTGTGTGCTTTTTAATGTAAGTCCATTACTGCTTGCTGTTGATGTTAAATTAGATAAATTTACATCTATAAGTTCATTGACAATACTTCCCCCACTTGCATAATTCAACAATTTGTTTGTTGAATACACTCTTGTTTCTATATCAACATATGCATTGTCAATTTCATAATTTAATGTGCCACTTACTTGATACTCAACTTTTACACTTGCATACACTCCAAAACAAAGTGCAAATATAGCAAGGCAACTTG
>CASFMG010000034.1 GCA_949295755.1 uncultured Christensenella sp. | reverse complement strand
TTGTTTAACAACTATCTTTTTTTTTCTAACATAATGTATAACTTTTTTCGTATTTTGTCAATTGTGTTTAAACACTTTAATAAATATTTAATAACATACTTATACTACATACATTAAAATCATTAGGCAAAATTAAATTTTTTTGGTATATTACATTAAAGGAGATATTATGGATAGAAAAAAACTTCAACTAACTCTTGGATTTGGTGTTTTCTTTGTTGCTTACTTAATTGTTTTATTTTTGGTAACAAATAACTTGCACACATCTTTTTGGGTATCACTAATTTTTGTTGTGCTTGCATTTTTGTTTATGACTATTGCGTTCTTTTTTGTTTCAAACGAAAAACGCAAAAAACAAGTTGTTGGAATGCCCGTTACAACTATGACGGTTATGTATTTTGTTATAGAATTTGTGATGGGAACAATTTTTATGTTTTTTGATATAGAATTTGTTTGGGTTTTTGTTCCACAATTTATTGTGTTTGTACTATTTTTATTATGCTTTATGCCTGCAATGATAAGTGAAAATAACTATAAAAGAGAACCACAAAAAACAAAAAACAAAAACGATGAAACACAAAAACTAGACGAAAACAATATGAAAGAACAAAACAAAAGCGAAAACTAATTAAAATTGTGCAAAACTTTCTTTAAAGGGAGTTTTGCGTTTTTTTTTAATCGACTATTGAAATGTGTTTTTTTTTGTGATACACTAAAAATGAAAATAGTATTCACAAAATAAAACCAAAAGTTAAGGAGAGTTTTATGAGTTGTAAATATTATAATAAAATTTGTGCAAGGTGCAAAAAAAGTGATGACTATCTTGTTTTTGACAAACAAGATTTAAATGATGTCTCACTTGAAAATTATAAAAGTTTCATCAACTTTGACATAGAAGTTTGTCCTTATTGTGGATATATTTCAACTGATGTTGAGCAGGGATATACTAATGAATCAGAAAGCGTTATAAATAGTGAAAAATATAATGATATTTTAACTTATTCATATTTAGACGGCATTATTGATGAATTGAATGATAATTTTTTAAATAGTTATCCTGCAAATTTATTTGAATGTTATGCTATGTTAAATGAACACACAAAAGACTACGAAAGTGCAATAAAAGGTTATTTTAGGGCAATTATATTAAAGGAAACAATAATAAAAAGATATAATCAACAAAAAAATGAAGATTATGAAGATTTAAGCAAAAGCGAAATAAAAGCATATGACAAAATAAACAATATTTTGTTAGACAGCATAAAGCAAAACACATTAAAAATATTAGACATATATAAATTGTGTAAAAATAATATATACTTAGATTTGATAAACATTGAATGTTTAACAAGATTAGGGTTAGATGATGATGCAAATAATTGTTTTAATGCAATAAAAAGCAATTTACCAAATGACATAATAAACTATATTGAAAATTTGTAATAACGAAGGAGAAAAAATGAAAAGATATGCTTTTATAGATTTGCACATACACACTGTTCACTCTTATGAAGATGGAGTGGATATAACCGTGCAAAGGTTACTTGATACTTTAAATGCAATGGCAGAAAAAGAAGACAATGATATTTGTTTTTCAATAACTGACCACGAAAGTATTTTAGGGTGTATAGAAGCAGATAAAATTTTAAAAAGCGACCCAATTAGATATAGAAGATTAAAATTTATTCCGGGTATTGAACTAAATGCAAGTTTAAAATCTGTTGGTTTAAATTCATTAGGTCGTTCAATATATTCAAAATGTCATATGCTAGGTTATGACTATGATTTAACTGATAAAAATCTTATTGCATATTCAAAAATTGTTCATAAAAAAACTTATGGAACAAAAATAAAAAGACACCGAACAACAAAAATACAAATCAATACAGGTCGACAACTTATTTGTGCAAAAAAATATTTGGAGACTATATTTAAAACCAAAATCCCATTTAGTGTTTATGATGATTGTGCAAATTTAAAAACACACGAAGAAATAAGAAATAAATTTTTAGAAATAACATCAGAATACTTAAATGTATCACCCAAAGAAATAAGTGCATTGATAGAAGAAATATTTTTTAAAAAATCTTTTAACAACGATATTGCCGAAGGAAATAGTAAACAAGATATTTTTGATATAATTGATATGATAAAATCGGCAGGTGGTAAAGTTGGTATTGCACACGGAAATACAATACAATTTGAAAAGCAAGAGATGTTTGTATATGCTAAACAAAATAAAACAAAAATGGAGATGCTTGACAGATTCATAGATATTGTTCAAAAATCGTCAAATAATGGTTTGGATTTTGTTGAAATATTTCACAATGAAAACACTATTCCAAGAGCATTTGACAAAATGTTTGAAATAGCCGAAAAATATAATTTATACATTACTTGTGGCTCAGATTTTCACGGTGGAACACTGCACCCAAATAATATGCTTAGCAAATGTTTTTCTAAAAGATTTGAATATTGTTCACTTGAAGGTGAAAAAAGAGAAATAAATAAATTTAAAATAAAAAACAAAATAACCGAACTTGCGTTTGTTGAACACACATTTAATAAAAATAATGAAAAAATAACAAAAAATAAGCGTGCATTTAGATGTGAAAACATAGAAAAAGGTTCATTGAACCTTTTGCAAATAAAGTCAATTATAGATTCTATAGATTTAATGAATACAAGCGAATTCAAAAGATTTTATAGAATACCAAAAGATGAAAATAAAATAAATAAGAAAAGACAAAGCAAAAAGAAAATAAAAACAAAGAAATCAATAAAATCAAGAATCAAAAACAATATAAACGTATCAAGTTCCACACAACAACAAAATGATGTTAACAAACCACCAAAAACTTATAAATTTAACAATAATAACTCTCGTTACACAAAAAAAGATAATTCTAAAAATAATGTTTTGCAAAAAAAGATTAAAATCAAAAAAGTTCACAAAAACAAATACTCACAATTTTCAAAAGTTGACAAAGTTGAAAAAGAAGAAGAAAAAAGTTTATAACAAAAAAATAGTTGACAAAGTGCTAGCATTATGCTAGCATTATTGCGTTAATTAAATAAATGCCTTTTCCAAAGACAGCAAGTGAGTAATCGTAAACAATTTATTGTGCTTGCCGAGGTAAAGTTTAGATTGGTATATATCCTTTCGGCTTTTCTTTGGCCAAAAGGATTTTTTAATTAAAACATACAAATCTAAAAAAGGAGGCAAAAATGAGTGCAAATTTAGAAGCAAAACAAGCGCTTGTTGAAGAAATTAAAGAAAAACTTCAAAAAGCAAAAACAGTTGTTTTTGTTGACTATCGTGGACTCACTGTTGCACAAGATACAAAACTTCGTGCAGATTTTAGAAAAAACGGTGCAGAGTACAGAGTTTACAAAAATAGACTTGTGGTAAGAGCATTAAATGAACTTGGATACACTGGTTGTGAAAGTTATCTAGAAGGTACAAATGCAGTTGCTTTTGGCTATGAAGACGAAGTTGCTCCTGCAAAAATCATTGATGGTGCTTCGAGTGAAAATTGTGCTTTTACAGTAAAATTTGGAATTTACAATAATACCATTGTAGATGCAAATGCTATTAAAAAACTTGCAAAAATACCTTCAAAAGAAGTATTACTTGCTCAACTTGTTGGTATGTTATCTTCACCAATGAGAGGTCTTGCAGTTTGTTTAAAAGCAATTGCTGACAAAAAATAAAAAATTAAAATATTAAAAGGAAGTAAAAAAATGGCAGATTTAAATAAGTTTGTTGAAGAAGTGAAAGGTCTTAGCGTTGTTGAACTTAACGACCTTGTTAAAATGTTAGAAGAAGAATTTGGAGTTAGTGCAGCTGCTGCAGTTGTTGCAGGTGGTGCACAAGGTGGAGCAGCAGCTCAAGCAGAAGAAAAATCAGAATTTACTGTTGTATTAAAAGAGGCTGGTGCAAATAAAATTGCTGTTATTAAAGCAGTTAGAGAAATCACAGGTCTTGGACTTGGCGAAGCAAAAGCAGTTGTTGATGGTGCTCCTGCAAATGTTAAAGAAAATGTTCCAGCAGAAGAAGCAAAAGCAATGGAAGCAAAACTTAAAGAAGTTGGCGCAACAGTTGAACTTAAATAATTTAACATATGAGATTTGTATGTAAATACTAGGGTTATCCTAGTATTTTTTTATTTAATAAATAGTATTATTCATTTGACACAAAAGAATATATATTGTATCCTTAAACTAAGGGGGAAGATATGAAAACAAAAAAACTAATTTTAAATTTAATTGCAGCAGTTGGAATGGTTCTTTTAATATTGCCTATGTTTTTGGCAATGTATGCGCCAACAGTTATTGCAGCAAATGAAACAACAAAAATTGATTCAATTAACATTTTTGGCGATTGGGGACCTTTACAACCAGATGGTGTTGCATTTGCAACAATAACAGATGTTTTGGCAGTTGTTATGCTTTGTCTATCAGCTGTATATGTAATTTTGTTTGTTTTGCAACTTGCTAATGTTGGAAAAGTTGCTACACTAAATAAAATTAAAAAATTGTTGGCATTGTTGGTTTTAATTCTTACAATAGCAAGCGTTGCAACACTTTTAACATTTGTTTTTAGCAATACATCAACTAGCGAATACATAAAAGTAACTTCAACAATTTTACCACAAATAGGTGCAATTATGATGGTTGTTGGTGGACTTGTATTTAGTATTTTTGGAATGGTTGCAAGCAAAAAGAAATAATGAAATTAATAATAAAAGACGAACATTTTGTTCATCTTTTATATAAATAAAAATTTTTAAAATTGTTATTTAATTATTAAAAAAATCACGAATGAATCGTGATTTTTTTTATGGGGTGATTGATGGGATTCGAACCCATGTTCTCCAGAGCCACAATCTGGCGCGATAACCATCTACGCTACAACCACCACAAGCACCAGAGAAAATCTAGCATAAAATTTGTTATTTGTCAATAACATTTTAATTAATTGACAATATTTACAAAAATAAATTATTCATTGTTTTAAATTATAGAATATTTAAAAGAATATATTTTGTTAATATTTGACTTAAAAAATTATTTTTTAAATATCTTATTTTTCTTTGTAGTTTATTGGTTAAAAAATAGATCAGTTATAGATAATATAAAATGGCTATTATATTTAAATATATGTTAGAAAAACTATGCACAAAAAGTAAAATAAACCCAAAATGAGAATATTTTTTCGTAATTTCATTCATAAAAAACATATAATAAAAAATATTTATAAATTGGCAAATCTTGCTAATTTAAAACTTAAAAATTTCTAGTAACCCATATAATTATATTTTAAGATTATGTAAATTGTATAAAATAAAAGCAATTTAGATTTGTCTCTAAATACTATGGATATTACAAGAATAATTAAAGTATCGACAATTATATAAATACAAAAATGTGCAACTTATTACTTCATACTTATATTAATATTTTACTAATTAAAAGTAAGAATAAAATTTCATTATAAATTATTATTATGATATTAACAATAAATAAAAGTGTATTTTCGTTTATTAAAACTATTTTTATATTTGATTTTTGTTTATTATATTGATATACTTTAAATTGTAAAAATACAAGGAGAAAAAGTATGCAAAACAGAACGCACAACGCAGGCGAATTAAGAATAAATAATGTAGGAGAAAAAGTTAAACTTGTTGGGTGGTTAGAAAATGTTAGAAGTGTTAGCAAAAATTTAATGTTTTTAGTTTTAAGAGATTTTTATGGAAAAACTCAAATTGTTGCAGACAATCAAGAAATTATTGAACAGGTTAATTCTATAAATTGTGAATCAACTATATCTGTTGAAGGAGAAGTAAGAGAAAGAATTTCAAAAAATCCCAAAATGGAAACGGGAGATATTGAAGTTGTTTGTGAAAAACTTGAAGTTTTAGGAAAGTGTAAATTTAACGAACTTCCATTTGAAGTAAATCATTCAACACAGGTTGATGAGAATATAAGACTTAAATATAGATATCTTGATTTAAGAAATCCAGAAGTTAAACAAAAAATTATTTTAAGAAGCAAAATTGTTGCTGAACTTAGGCAAAGAATGATAGAAGAAAACTTTTTAGAGATAACAACTCCAATACTAACAAGTTCATCGCCAGAAGGAGCAAGAGACTATCTTGTACCATCAAGAAATTATCCGGGCAAGTTCTATGCACTTCCACAAGCACCACAACAATTTAAACAACTTTTAATGACATCGGGATTTGATAGATATTTTCAAATTGCACCTTGTTTTAGAGATGAAGATGCAAGACAGGACCGTTCACCAGGAGAGTTTTATCAATTAGATATGGAAATGGCATTTGCTGACCAAGAAGATGTTTTTAGTGTTATAGAAAAGGTTCTTCCACCTGTATTTGAAAAATATGGAAAATACAAAAAGGCATCAAAGGCACCTTTTATAAGAGTACCATATAACGAAGCATTGGAAAAATATGGTTCAGATAAACCTGACCTTAGGATAGACCTTACAGTTAGTGATGTTACAAATTTAATGCAAATGTCGACTTTTGAAGTGTTAAAAAACAAAACGGTAAAGTGTGTTGTTGTTGACAATTTTACAGAATCAAGAAAATTTATTGATAATCTTGTTGCAGATATAGAAGTTCAAGCGCAAAACAAAGTATATTGGTTTAAAATAGACGAAAATAACGAAATTGTTGGTGGAATTGCAAAATTTATGCAAGAAATCAAAACTCAATTATTTGATAGTTTACAATTAAAACCAAACACAATAGTATTTGTAACGGCAGGCGACAAAAAAACAGCGCAGAAATCGGCAGGTGTAATCGTAAAAAAAGTTGGCTATTCAACAAATAACCACATAAATAAAGAATGTTATGAGTTTTGTTGGATTGTTGATTTCCCAATGTATGAAATTGGCGATGAGTCAGGCGAAATAGAATTTTGTCATAATCCATTTTCTATGCCACAAGGTGGAATAGATTCACTTGAGAAAGCAAAACAAGATAAAGAATTTGCACTTACTCTAAAAGCATATCAATACGATTTAGTTTGCAATGGAATAGAATTGTCATCAGGTGCTGTGAGAAATCATGACCCAGAAATGATGCTTAAAGCATTTGAAATTGTTGGACTTGGCGAAGATGTTGTTCAATCAAAATTCCCAGCGTTGTATAACGCATTTTCATATGGACCACCACCACACGCAGGAATTGCTCCGGGAGTGGATAGAATGGTTATGCTACTTCTTGGCGAAGAAAGTATAAGAGAAATAATTGCGTTCCCAATGAATAAAAAAGCACAAGATATTTTAATGAACGCACCAAGCGAAGTAACAGAAAAACAACTAAAAGAAGTTCATATAAAAATAACAGAATAAAAAAACCGACTTATGTCGGTTTTTTATTTTTAGTAAAATGTTAATAATATTTTATTATTTTAATATTTTGTGATAAACTAAAATTGGTTATATAATCTTCAAATATTTATTCCCCTTGGCATATATAACTTTTAGGAGGATTTTATGAAAAAGAAAATTGTTTTTAGTGTTTTAACATTTTTATTAATAATTCCTTGTTTGAGTCTTTTATTTGCTTGTGGAAAGAAAGACTATAAAATTACTTTTCAAGCAAATAACGAGATGTATTATGCAGATTTATTAAGTTCACAAAATGCTAATTGCAAAGTAAGTGATTTTTACAATAGTTATTCTTATTTAACAGGATTTGATGTGTATGATTATTCTAATATGAAAGTATTATTTAATGGTAAAGAAAACAGTGAATACTTTACAAATACATACACAAAAAATACTACACAACAAATTTTGGGTAATAGTTTGCAACTTGGCACTTTTAATTTTTCAAATGTAAAAGAAAATTTAAACATTACTATTACAGGTATAAAAGAACGAAAAGTAAATTTTGCATTTATTTACAATTTAGATGAAAGACTAGGATATTTAAAACACGATTACACAATTGAAGAACAAACAACAATAAAACAAAATTTAGAAACTTTTGGCAAAAATTACAAAATAAAGTTAAGCGAAAATGATTTTGAATATTTTGTTAATGAAGCAAATGACAAAATTGCAAATGGCGAAACAGATTTTATGGACATTAGAGATTACACAGATGACAAGGGTTATACATATGCAAGTTGGCTTTTTAATGATAATATAGAAAATATTATGTA